>NZ_DASRXF010000075.1:0-26502 GCF_035654295.1 Noviherbaspirillum sp.
CCGCTGATGCACCCGCTGCCGCCGCGACATCCGCCGCTTTGGCGTCCACGTCAGTCAGCGTGGCGGAACCCGCGGACTGGGTCCATTCCTTCTTCTACGAGGTCAAGGTCACCGATGTCCTCCTGGCGATCTTTGCCGGCCTGCTCGTGCTGCTCGGCCGTGACCTTGCGCGATGCACGCGCGACGCCGCCGCTGCGGCGAAAGACAGTGCAACGGTAGCGGAACAAAGCGCGGCCGTCGCCGAAAAGAGCGCCCGCACCGCCGAGGAAGCGCTGATTGCCGCGCAGCGCGCCTTCATGTTCATCCGCGAGATCAAGACCTATCTGCACCAGGACCCGCAGACCGGCCGCTTCCATTGGACCATCCATCCGATCTGGGCCAACAGCGGCAACACGCCGACCCGCGGCCTGTCGATCAATACCAGTTACCGCCTGCTCGATGCGCCCTTGGCGAAGGGTTACGATTTCCCGGCATCGCAGGAAGCCGCGGTATCGACCATCGCCGGTCCGCGCAGCATGGTCGAGGCGGCGCCGGGCACGCTCAGCGCCGAAGACCTGGCGGCGGTCAAGGAAGGGAAGAAGTTTTTCTACATCTGGGGCTGGGCCGAGTACCACGACATCTTCGAAGGCACGAAGAAGCGCGTCACCCGTTTCTGCAATCAGTTGATCGAAGTCGACGGCGATCCGGAGGCGCCGGTCAGCGAACACCAGCCGCTGCAGATGATGTTCGGTTTCCACTCCGAAAACAATACCGCCGACTAGCCCAGCTCCCGTCAGGTAAAATCGCCGGCTGGCAAGCAATCGCATCGCGCGGTCGCGTACGCAAACCGGACGGGATATGGACCACGGCCGCCACTCCAGACAAAACAATTTCGATTTCCTGCGCATCGCGGCGGCCTTCCTCGTCCTGGTCAGCCACCAGTTCGCGCTGAACGGCCTGCCTGAACCCTCGGTATTCCGGATGAGCCTCGGTACCTTCGCGGTGCTGGTCTTCTTTTCGGTCAGCGGCTTCCTGGTGTCGCAGAGCTGGCGCCAGGACCCGCATGCGCTGCGCTTCCTGGCCAAACGCTTCCTGCGCATCTGGCCGGGCCTGGCGGCGGTCACGCTGCTGGCCGCGTTCGTCCTCGGCCCGCTGGTTTCCGCGCTCGACGCGCAGGCTTACTTCGCCCACCCCGACCTGCGCGACTTCCTGCGCAACCTGAAGCTGACGACGATCCGCTACGTCCTGCCCGGCGTGTTCGGCGACAATCCGCATCCGCGCGCGGTCAACGGTTCGCTGTGGACGATTCCGCTCGAGGTGCGCTGCTATGCCGCACTGCTGCTTGCCGGCGTCGCCGGACTGATGGCGCGGCGCTGGACGGTGGCGCTCGGCACCGCCGCTTTCGCGGTCTATTTTTTCGGCCCGGCTTTCGATCCGAAAAATCACCAGTTGCATTTCGCTGTCTATTTCTTTGCCGGCGTCTGCCTCGACCTGTACCGCCGGTTGTGGGAAGGGCAGCCCGCGTGGCTGGTCGCCGCGGCGGGCGCGGCCTCGCTCGCCTTCCACCTGCTTGGCCTGGACCACGTCGCGCTGGCGATCCTGGTCCCGTCGCTGTCCGTGGCGGCCGGCACATGCGCGACACCGGTCATCCGGCGCTTCGGCCGTTACGGGGACCTGTCTTATGGCGTGTATATCTATGCCTTCCCGGTACAGCAGACGGTGGTGTGGATGGCAGGGAAGGACTTGTCCTTCACCGCGGGGCTGGCCATTGCCGCCGCCGCCACCCTGGCCTGCGCCTTCCTCTCATGGCACCTGGTGGAACAGCCGGCACTGCGGCTCAAGTCCAGGCTGCCGGAACGCCTGGCACTGCCCGGGCTGTTCCGCCGGCGCACCGGCGATTAAGGCGTCCACCGGCGCGCGAGCAGGTCCACGTACGACTCCTCGACCAGCTGGGACTTCCATATGCCGAGCTTTGCCAGCAGCGCCCGTGCCTCTTGCACGCCGGCTTCCGGGCTCTCGCCATCGGCCAGCACCACTTCCAGCTCGAGGAATTCGCCCAGTCCCTCCACCCGGTCCAGGTGCACGCGCGTCCTGCCTGCCAGGAACAGGAGGCGATGCTTGCGCACCCGGCCCACCTGTCCGTAAGCGAGCGTGAGCGAGTCGCGCAGCGTGTCCGGCGCGGTGGTAGGCGAGCGCAGGTAGAACGATTCCTTCGGCCCCGCCTGGTTCTCCCTGCGGTAGTAGATCAGCTCGCCTTCATCCTGGGAAAAGGCGCGCAGCTTGAGCCGGCCGTTGGGGCAGGCAAAGAAGGTGTCGTCCTGGCGGATGCCGAGCGGGCCCTTGTCCGCGATGGCGGCGACCGCGTCCATGAGTGCGTCGACGCTGTCGATGCGGGCCTTGATTTCGATGTTTCGTGCCATGTTTGCCTCTCCATGCTTGCTGCGCCGGGACGAGCGGGAACAAAACGCCGTCAGCCGAAATGGCGTACCGTGTCCTTGTGCAGCCATGCCCTTGGGCGTGGCCGTTGCGGGGCTGGCCCTATACGCCGGTCGGGGCAGCCATTGTAGGTCGAAACCAAGCCGAAAGGAGATCGCGATGGAAGGCATGATGCAGCGGGGTGTAGTGCTTGCGGGTTGCGCGCTGGTATTGGCAGGATGCGCAGGAATGGGTTCTTCGCCGCAGGGGGCGGGCGGAATGACGTTTTTCGTGACCAGCACCAATCCGGGCAAGGGTGCCGACTTCGGCGGGCTGGAAGGGGCGGACAAGCATTGCCAATCGCTCGCCGCCGCGGCAGGCGCCAGCAGCCGTACCTGGCGCGCCTATCTCAGCACGCAGGCCTCAGGTCTGTCGGACCCGAAGTTCGTCAATGCACGCGACCGCATCGGTCCCGGCCCCTGGCATAACGCCAAAGGCGTGCTGATCGCCAGGAACGTGGAAGAACTGCATTCGGCCGCCAATAACGTGACGAAGGATACCGCGCTGGACGAGAAGGGCCAGCCGGTGAACGACCGCACCAAGACGCCCAACCTGCATGACATCCTGACCGGTTCGCGTCCCGACGGCACCGCTTTTCCGGGCCCGCCGTTCTATGACATGACCTGCGGTAACTGGACCAAGAGCGGGCCGGAGGGCTCGGCGATGACCGGCCACCACGACCGCGCCGGCCCGATCGCCGCTCCCTGGGCGACGTCGTGGAACTCCTCGCACCCGACGCGCGGCTGCCATCCGGACGGAATAAAAAGCACCGGCGGCGGCGGGCTCCTTTACTGCTTCGCGGAGAAATGACTAGCCGAGGTGCTTGCGCAGCACCGCGTGCCGGTAGGAAAAGAAGCGCCGCACGAACCATGTCAGCAGCCACGCGGCAAAGCGCGGCTCGAAGCTCAGGCGGTCGATGATGGCGCAGCCGTCGGCCGCGGGCTCGATGCGCCGCTCATGCCGCCAGCTGCGCATCGATCCCATCGGCGATGCTTCGACGAAGCCGCGCCCGGGATCGATCTCCAGCAGCGTCAGTTCCGACCAGTCGACGGGCAGCACGCCGAACAGCAGGATCCAGCTGCGGAACAGGGGCTGGCCGGGTACCACAGCGAAGTCGGTCAGCCCCTGCCTGCCGCGCGGGGCGGACATGCGCAGGAGGGGCCGCATCTCGGTGGCGATGCCGCGGAAGGAGGTGATCCATTGCCACACCTCGGCGGGCGGGGCGGACAAACGGGAACGGTATTCGATCTGGACGGGTGGCACGGCGGTAAGGAGGGGGGTTCGAGGGCTCGGGAGGGGTTACGTGGAGCCATGATAGCAAGTGTTGGTATCAAGCACTTGGCAAGGCGGGATTTATACGGTAAAGTTCGCCCCCTTCGAGCAAGATTGCCTCTCGCAACGTCCCCATCGTCTAGAGGCCTAGGACATCACCCTTTCACGGTGAGTACCGGGGTTCGAATCCCCGTGGGGACGCCAACTGCACCCCGTGTGCACTTCAGTTGTACGGCGCCGTGCGCCGGTTCTTCCGTATCCCTAAACCAAAGCGCAATAGGCGTTGGCCAGCCCGACGCGGTTCCTGCCTTCTTCCTTGGTCCTGTACATCGCCGTTTCCGCGGCACGCAGGAGGGCATGGGGCGCCAGTTCGCGGTTGCCGTTGACCGTGGCGGCCACGCTCGTGATGCTGGTCAGGAAATCGCCCGCTTCGCTCTGGATCGGATAGGCGGCAACCGCCACCCGCGCACGCTCGGCCACTTCCAGCGCGCCTGCCGCGTTGCACTTGGGCAGGATCATCACCAGTTCGTCGTCGCCGTAACGGCCGAGGTGGTCGTAGGAGCGCAGCGCGGTGGCCAGGCGGCGCGACACTTCCTGCAGCACCAGGTCGCCCACGAGGTGGCCCTTGCGATCGTTGATCTCCTGCAGGCCGTCGAGGTCGGTGAAGACGATCGACAAGGGCGTGCGCTCGCGCTGGCAGCGCACCATTTCCTTCTTCAGGTGGTCCATCACGGCGTCGCGGTTGTACAGGCCGGTCAGGGCATCGCGGGTGGAGCGCGCATGCAGTGCTTGTTCGAGTTCCAGCAGGCGGCGGCCTGTCTCGATGCAGATGCGCAGGTCGGCGTGGCCGGTGGTGCGGGTGATGTAGTTGTTGGCGCCCGCCTCGATCGCTTCGCTGAGGAAGGATGGCTCAACGCGCGCGGTCAGGAGGATCAGATAGACACTGCGATGCTTGATGCTTGCCCGGATGTTGCGCAAGGTGTCGAGCCCCTCGAAACCCTGGGCCTCGCAATCGAGAATGGCGATCAGCGGCTCGTCGTCCCGTTGCAGGATCTCCCAGGCGCCGTGCATGTCGCCGGCGGTGCATGTCTCGTGTCCCCATTCGCGCAGTGCTTCGACGAGGATGATTGCCGATGCGGAATCGGTGTCGGTAAGCAGGATGTTCATGCGGCTCTCCTCCGTGTTGACCTTACGTGCATTTTTGACAATTTTCCGCATGCTAACACGGGAAACTTGCAAAAATGCTCATACGTGGCATGGATGCCACGCCGATCCTGCCGCAAGGAGGACGGGAATCAGGACGCCGGCTGCGCCCGGAAGCGGTCGTAGCGCTCCAGCACCATCGGCACGTACTTGATGGTTTCCTGATAGGGCGGAATGCGGCGGCCGTGGCGGATGACCGCATTCTCGCCCGCGTTGTAGGCGGCGACCGCAAGGCGGATATTGCCGTCGAACAGGGCCAGCAGGTCGCGCAGGTAGCGCGCGCCGACATCGATGTTCTGCTCGGGGGAGTACAGGTTGAAGCGGCCGTAGCGCGCCGCGGTGGCGGGCATGACCTGCATCAGGCCCACCGCCCCCTTGGGCGACACTGCGTTGGCATTGAAGCCGGACTCGACCTCGATGATGGCCTTGAGCAGGGCCGCGTTGAGGCCGTGCGACTGCGCGACACGTTCGACGATGGGTTCGACCGACCTGCGGCGCGCGGAGAGCTGGGGCAGCGACACCGGGCCGGTGCCGGCGCGCGGCCAGAGATGGGTACCGTCGAACATCGCATAGACTTGCGAGGAACGATTCAGCGGACGGTCGGAAAACACCGGCCTGCCGGAGGCATCGTAGGATTTGTAGATCTTGGTGTCGTCCGCCGGCGCATTGCCGGCGGCGCACAGGACGATGCCGAACAGGCATGCGGCCGCGCCCGGACGGATTCGGCTGGGGTTCATTGGACTCTCCCTGGTCCGGACACGATACGCCGGAGCAAGATTTCCGGCAAGCATGGAGCGGTGCATGTTCGGCAAGCGTCGCGAACGCGCACTAAAATGGCCACATGTGCGCCAATTACCGCCCTTCCACCCGTGACGAATTGCAACAGCGCTTCGGCGTTGCGGCCCCGGATTCCGAATACAAGGCCGAGGCCTTCCCCGGCTACATGGCACCGATGATCCGGCCGCCGCGCACCGATTCCGTACCCGGCGACCGCGCCTGCGCACTCGGCATGTTCGGCATGGTGCCGCACTGGGCCGAACCCAAGCTCGCGCGCCAGACCTACAATGCACGCACCGAGACCGTTGCAACCAAGCCCAGCTTCCGCAACGCATGGAAGCGCCGCCAGTTCTGCGTGATCCCGCTGCATGCCTTCTACGAGCCGTCGTATGAAACCGGAAAGGTGGAGCGCTGGGAAATCGCCGGCGCCGAGGGTGCGCCGCTGGGCATCGCCGGCCTCTGGGACATCAAGCAGGAAGGACCGAACGGCCTGCCGCTGCTGTCGTTCACCATGCTGACCATCAATGCCGACGGCCATCCGCTGATGCAGCGTTTCCACAAGCCGGACGACGAAAAGCGCATGCTGGTCATCCTCGACCCGGAGCAGATCGACGAATGGCTGCACTGCCCGCTCGAGGAAGCGGAGCGCTTTTTCGTGCGCTATCCGGCCGAGCGGCTGGTGGCGGCGGCAGCCCCGGTGGGCGCGCGAAAACCGGCGCAGGGCAGCCTGCTCGATCCTTGAGCCCTGCGCGGGTATCGCATTCACGACAGGGAGTTCGTCATGACCGCAATCCGACCATTCCTCTTTCCTGCCGCACTGGCGGCAATCCTGCTGCATGCGCCGGCATCAGCGGCCGACGATGCACGGCTGGCCGAGATCGAAGCGCGTTACCAGCGCGAGCGCGGTGCGTGCGAGCAAGCGCAGGACAAGTCGGCCTGCCTGCGCGAAGCGGCGGCAGCCCGCGAAGCCGCGCGGCGCGGCGTGCTGGATACCGGGCAGGGGAGTTACGAGCAGAACGCACTGGCGCGCTGCGCCAACCTGCCGGTGGAGGAACGTGAACTCTGCGTGCGCCGCACGCGCGGCGAGGGTGTCACGCAAGGCAGCGTCAGCGAAGGCGGGGTCATCCGGGAATACCGCGAATACACCTTGCCGTCGCCGCCCCCACCCGCCGGCACTTCTGTACCGCCGCGCTGAGCGCTGTGACATGGACGCGGCCGCCTTCCTGAACGATTACGTCAACGACGAATTCCCGCCCGGCCCGGGGCTGGAGCACCTCGCCTACGGGCTGTGGGATGTGCGCGCCACAAGCGCCGCGGTGCGCGCCATGCCGGACGTGCAGCTGCTGCCCGAAGTCACCGTCTCGCTTGCCTTCCAGTACGGCGACCCGCTGCGCCTGACAATGGCGGGCCGCACGCAGGTGCTTGGCAGCCATATCACCGGCGTGCATGACAGCGCAGTGCAACTGCACGGCACCGGCGCGCTGGGCAGCGTGGTGGTCAAGCTCACGCCCTGGGGTGCGGCGCGGCTGTTCCGCTCGGGCATGCATGCGCTGGCCGCATGCCACACCGCCCTGCGCGATGTGGTGGGGGCCGTGCATGTCGAACATATCGAACAGCAGCTTGCCGAGGCTGCGGATGCGCCCGCGCGCGTCGCCGCGGTGCGGCAATGGCTGCTCGACATGCTTGATGCCCGGGAAAGCGACGCCCTGGTCGCCTGGGCCTTTCGTGAGATCGCCGCGCAGGGCGGCGCGGTGCGTACCGCCGAACTCGCTGCCCGCCTCGGCATGAGCGAGCGGCAGCTCGAGCGGCGCTTTCTGGCCTGGGTCGGGATGCCGCCCAAATCGGTGGCGCGGGTGGTGCGGCTGCACCGGCTGGCCGCGCATTTCCATTCGGGTTTAAGCTGGGCGCAGATTGCCGCCGAGGCCGGTTTCAGCGACCAGGCGCATATGGTGCGCGAGTTTCGGGCGATGACCGGCACGACGCCTGCGCGCTTCCTGCCTCCCGATCGTGAACTGGCCGAGCAGTTGATGCGTCCCACCCTGCACGCCTCGGCGTTTTTCAATCGCGCAGTGGGGTGAGCACGCTCGCCGGAGGGCGGTTTGCACGCCCGCGGGACATCCGCTAGAGTTGATTTTCTGCAATTTTTAACTACCGTCCAGCCTTGTGCGAGAAAGGAGGAACCATGTCAACAGCAAAACGTTGCCTTGCCATGCTGGCATTCCTGCTCTGGGTTCCGCTATGCGGCGCGGCGGAGGAAGTCAGGATTACCGGCAACGATGCACGGGCGCCGAAGAGTTTCAACGACCAGTCAGGCAACGCGCAGGGCATCCTGGTAGAGATCATGGGCTACGTCCAGGAACAGACCGGGGTGCGTTTCAGCTACACCCTGTATCCCTGGTCCCGCGCCTACAAGAGCGCGCTGGCCGGTGAAGCCGGCATTATCGGACTGTCGCTCACCAAGGAGCGTCAGGCCGTCTTCGACTACAGCAGCGAACCGCTTTTTTACGATGAACTGGTGCTGGTCGTGAAAGCCGGCAAGGAGTTCCCGTTCTCCACCATCAAGGACCTCAAGGGCAAGACCATCGGCGTGTGCCGCGGCTGCAGCTACGGCGACGCCTATGAAAATGCGGTGAAGGACGGGGTCTTCCAGCCGGTGCAGGGCGACAGCCCGAGCGCGCAGCTCGCCATGTTGCTGCACGACCGCATCGACGCTGTCCTGATGCCGGTCGGCCGCGCGGGGCTCGAGGACGCGCTGCGGGGAAAGCAGTCCGGCGTCGACCTGCTCAAGCAGCGCGACAAGTTCGTCATCCTCCCGCAGCCCTTTGCGCGCGATCCCAACTACCTTGCTTTCGCCAAGTCGATGGATAAACGCAAGCTGCTGGCACAGGTGGACCGGGCTCTGAGGAAGGGCCACGAGTCGGGAGCAATCAAGCGGCGGGTGGACAAGTACATCGCCGAGCGCGGTGCGCGGGAACAGGCGGGGGAAGGGCGCACCTAGGCTTGGCGCCGTGCCATTTGAGTTACACATGCTGGGATTGCATCCCGGCCTACCAACTCTCGAAGCTCACGTAGGCTGGGGTGAAATCCCAGCTATCACAAGATTGGCCAAGCGCTGCTGCGATTGCATCCCAGCCTGCGCATTTCATTTGACATTTCCAGTATTTTGGAAATATCGTAGGAGCCAAGGAGGTTCCGAATGCAGACCAAAGAAGCGATATCCGCCCTTGGCGCCCTGGCGCAAGAGTCGCGCCTGGCCGTGTTCCGCATGCTCGTGCACGCCGGACCAGCGGGCATGGCGGCCAGCAGGATTGCGGAGCAGCTCGGCATCCCGCCGTCGTCGCTGTCTTTCCATCTCAAGGAACTGACCCATGCCGGCCTTGTCATCCCGCGCCAGGAAGGCCGCTTCGTGATCTACGCCGCCGGTTTCGAGACCATGAACGCCCTTGTGGGCTACCTGACCGAGAACTGCTGCGGCGGAAGTCCCTGCTCGCCCGCCGGGAATATTTGAACCAGTAAAGGAACACCATGTTTGCCATACGCCAGCCCCGCGCCGAAGACCTTCCGGCGCTCAAGGCCCTGCTCGACAGCAGCGCGCTGCCCTCGTCCGATCTCACGGAAGAGCACCTCGCGCACTTCATCATCCTGGCCCAGGCCGGCCGGGTCGCCGGCTCTGCCGGGGTGGAAGTGCACGGGGAAGATGCCCTGCTGCGCTCACTCGCGGTCGAGACCATGATGCGCGGCGAAGGCCTCGGCAGCCGACTGCTGGAGCTGATCGAAGCCCATGCACAGGAGCACGGCGTGCGGCGGCTGTACCTGCTCACGATGGCGGCCGACAGCTTTTTCACGCACCACGGTTATGAACCCATCGCGCGCAGCGATGTGCCGGAATCCATCCGCAACACCGCCCAGTTCTCGGGCATCTGCCCGTCCAGCGCGGCCTGCCTGTTCAAGCCGCTCGCTTAATCCGGAACCGTCCATGTCTGAAAAAACCTTTAACGTCCTGTTCCTCTGCACCGGCAATTCCGCACGCAGCATCATGGCTGAAGCGCTGGTCACCACGATGAGCGGCGGCCGCCTGCGCGGCTTCTCCGCCGGCAGCCACCCTGGCGGCAAGGTCAATCCCTTCGCCATCGAGCAGGTGAAGGCAACCGGCTATCCGGACGACAATCTGCGCAGCAAGAGCTGGGACGAGTTCGCCGCCCCGGAGGCGCCGCGGATGGACTTCATCGTCACGGTGTGCGACAACGCTGCCGGGGAAGTGTGCCCCGTCTGGCCCGGGCATCCGGTGTCGGCGCACTGGGGCTTCGAAGACCCGGCGGCGGTGGAAGGCACGGATGAAGAAAAGCGGGCGGCCTTCAGCAAGGTCTTCAAGCAGATCGCGCAGCGCGTGCAAGTTTTTGTGAATTTGCCCCTGCACGCGCTGGACAAGGACGCAATCCGCAGCGAAATGCAGAAGATCGGGGACACGCCGGTATGACGCGCGCCCGGCGGCTGGTGGCGGAAGCCCTGGGCAGCGCGCTGCTGCTGGCGGTGGTCGTCGGCTCCGGCATCATGGGCGAGCAGCTTGCCGGCGGAAACACGGCAATTGCCCTGCTGGCCAACGCCATCGCGACCGGGGCCGGGCTGGTGGCACTGATCCTGATGTTCGGCACCATCTCCGGCGCGCACTTCAATCCGGCCGTCACGCTCTCCGAAGCCTGGCAGAAAAACCTGCCGGCGGCGGATGTGCTGCCCTACATCGCCGCGCAGCTGGCCGGCGCGTTTGCGGGCGTGGCCGCGGTACACCTGATGTTCGGACAGCCTGTCTTTTTCGCATCGGAACATACGCGCACCGGCATGGCGCAGTGGTGGAGCGAGTTCGTCGCCACCTTCGGCCTGCTCGGGGTCATCATCAGCTGCTCGCGCAGCCGGCCGGCCGTGACGCCGTTCGCCGTTGCGCTCTACATCACGGCGGCTTACTGGTTTACTTCATCGACCTCGTTTGCGAACCCCGCCGTCACGCTGGCGCGGGCCGCGAGCGACACCTTCGCCGGTATCCGGCCGCAGGATGTGCCCGGATTCA
Source organism: Noviherbaspirillum sp. (assembly GCF_035654295.1). Lineage (GTDB taxonomy): Bacteria > Pseudomonadota > Gammaproteobacteria > Burkholderiales > Burkholderiaceae_D > Noviherbaspirillum. Next base: position 10,769 of record NZ_DASRXF010000075.1, read on the forward strand.
TCGCGGCCCAGCTGCTCGGCGCCGCTGCCGCCGCCGGCCTCTTTTGCTGGCTGCATCCGGCGGCCCCCAGGGACGCGACCGTGGGCGGCACCGTGGCGCCCAGCGAATTTGCACAGCCGCAACCGCGCGACTGATCTGATACGGTTTTTTTCCACGATTCTGATTCTGTTATTCGCCGGGGGGCGGGCGGACAATCTGTGACATGTTCCGGCGCCGGCCTGGGGTTGGCGCCGCCGCCGTTCAACTGTCACGTATCCCCCATGAGCCAGGCACCGCAATCCTTCTCGGTCATCCGCATGTACGCGCCGCGCACGCAGATCTACGCGCGCGCGGCCAAGGGCTGGTATGCAAACTGGCGCTGGGCCTGCGTCTGGTTGACGCAGCTCGTGTTCTACGGCCTGCCGTGGCTGGTCTGGAACGGGCGCCAGGCCGTGCTGTTCGACCTGGCGGCACGCAAGTTTTACCTGTTCGGCATCGTGCTGTGGCCGCAAGACCTCATCTATCTTGCGGTGCTGCTCATCGTCGCGGCGTTCTCGCTCTTCCTGTTCACCGCGGTGGCCGGGCGCGTCTGGTGCGGCTTCGCCTGCCCGCAAACGGTGTACACCGAAATCTTCATGTGGTTCGAACGCAGGATAGAAGGCGAGCGCAGCGCGCGCATCCGCCTCGACCGCCAGCCCTGGAACCTGGAGAAGGCGGCGAGGAAGTCCGCCAAGCACGCCGCATGGGTCGCGTTCGCGCTGTGGACGGGATTCACCTTCGTCGGTTACTTCACGCCGGTGCGCACGCTGGCCGCGGAAACGATGGCATTGTCGCTCGGCCCCTGGCAATGGTTCTGGGTGCTGTTCTACAGTCTCGCGACCTACGGCAACGCCGGCTGGCTGCGCGAGCAGGTATGCCGCTACATGTGCCCGTATGCACGCTTCCAGAGCGCGATGTTCGACGCCGACACCCTGATCGTGAGCTATGACCGGCAGCGCGGCGAACCTCGGTCGGCCACGGCGAAAGCGGCAACGGGCCGCGCAGGCGGCGATTGCATCGATTGCTCGATGTGCGTGCAGGTGTGCCCGACCGGGATCGATATCCGCAATGGCCTGCAGTACGACTGCATCGGCTGCGCCGCCTGCGTGGATGCCTGCAATTCCGTGATGGACAAGATCGGCGCGCCGCGCGGCCTGATCCGGTTCACCACCGACAATGCGCTGCGCGCGGGCCTGACGGCAACGCAGATTGCGCGGCGCGTGCTGCGCCCGCGGGTCCTCATCTACTCGGCGGCGCTGCTGCTGGTGATCACCGCATCCTGGATCTCCCTCGCCAACCGGACGCCGCTGAAGATGGACGTGATCCGCGACCGCGGAACACTGGCCAGGGAAGTGGAGGACGGCATGATCGAGAACGTGTATCGCTTGCAGCTCATGAACACGGACGAGCAGGCGCACCGCTATCGCCTCTCGGTCTCAGGCATCGAAGGCATCGCGCTGGCGTCGCCGGACGAGGTGGTGCTGGACGGAACGGAATCGCGGGCGGTGCCCGCCACGGTGCGCATCCCGCCCGCCAGGGGCGAGCCGGGGGCGAATACGGTGCATTTCACGCTGCAGGCGCTCGACACGCCCGGCCTGCAGGTGCAGGAAAAGGCGATGTTTTTTGTTCCCCGGCGTTAATCAAGGACTGGATCGATCATGGCAGACAACACTCAGGATACGAAGAAGACACGCTCGTTCATGGACACGATGGGCGCAGTAGGATGGTCCTTCATCGGGCTGCGGCGCAAGCGGGATTTCGACGAGGATGTGGGCGGCCTGAACCCGGTCTACGTCATCCTCGGCGGGCTGATCGGCACGGCGATGTTCATCTCCCTGCTGCTTACCGTCGCAAACCTGGCCGTTTCCTGAGGGCGGGGGAAGTCAGGCGCTGGCGGCGGCCGCACCGTGCGGCACGCGGCTTGCCGCTTCCAGGATGAAATGCGCGGTCAGCTCGGCATTGGTCACGGGTAGCATGTGGCCGCCATCGACGAGCGTAAGCCGCGCACCCTTGACCTTGCCGGCCAGCGACTCGCCGTGTGTCTGCCAGTCGAGAATGCGGTCCTTGCGGCCGTAGAGGATGTCGACCGGCACCTTCAGCTCGGCGTATCGCTCGACGAGCGCGGGCAGCCGCGCGGGCACGGCCTGCAAATCCACCGAAGCCGCAATGAAGTGGCTGGGGCGCAGGGCGAGCAGGCCGCCCCCGCGGGTAGCAAAGTCATGCGGAACGGGCTCCGGGCCGAAAACCTGTTCGAGGACGGCTCGCCGGCCCGCAATGGAAGCGGGCACCGCCAGCGTCCATGCGAACAGCGTGCGTAGCCAGGGCGTGGCAATAGTCAGGGCCCGGAACGCGGCTGGCGGTTTGCCGCCCTCGGGCAAATGCGTGAGCGGTGCGACCAGCGCGAGGCCGGCGACATGCTGCGGATGCTCCAGCGCCAGCGCGAGCGCCACGGCGCCGCCCAGCGAATGACCGACGACGAAGGTGCGGCCGAGCTGCAGCTTGTCGATCAGCGCGGCGGTCGCCTTTGCCTGCGCGGACAGATCGGCCGGCATCGCACTGTCGCGCTCGGAGTAGCCGGAGCCGGGACGGTCTACCGTCACCACCCGGTAATGACGGGCGAGACGGCCGGCCACGCCGTAAGTGTAGTGACGCATCTGGCCGGCAAGCCCGTGGATCAGCAGCAGGGCGGGGCCGCTGCCCTGCTCGTGCACATGGAAGCGCACGCCGGACACCTCCACGAACCGCCCCTGCGGCGGCAGCGCCTCTTCGATGCGCCGCGCGGTCCAGCGGGTGAACAGTGCGAAGGCGATCAACACAGCGGCGAGGAAAACAGGCAGCGCGGCGGCGGCCATCTGGAGCGATGTCATTCCGGGATCCTTTTCTTCAACAGTGACCAGTAGCCCACGGGGGCGATGCGTTCGAGGAGCGAGGCGATTTTCGCATCCGCGCCGACCAGGACGCGCGCCTTGCGCCGTTCGATGCCACGCACGATGATCTCGCCCGCTTTCTCCGGCGGCATGCGCAACAGCTTGTCGGCCAGCGCCTTGCGGCGCTGCACTTCCTCATCGGGGACGCCTGCGGGCACGCGGGCGTTCTTTGCGATCGAGGTCGCCACGCCGCCGGGGTGGACCACCGTCACCCCCACGCAGGAACCGTCCAGCTCGTGCCGCAAGGCATTGGAAAACCCGCGCACCGCGAACTTGCTGGCCGAGTAGGCGGCCTGTCCCGCCGGCGAGATGAGGCCGTAGAGGCTCGACACGTTGACGATGCGCGAATCGTCGCCCGCATGCAGGTAAGGAAGGAAGGCGCGCGTCATGCGGACCACGCCATGGAAGTTGATCTCCATGAGCCAGTCGAAGTCCGATTCGCACACCTGCTCGAAGTTGCCGCCGAGTGCAACGCCGGCGTTGTTGACGAGAATGTCGACGCGCCCATGACCGGCATTCACTTCCGCCGGCAGCATGCGCACCTTGTCGCGGCTGGCCACGTCCAAGTCGTGGCAGGTCACGCGTACGCCATGCGCCTTGGCGTCGCGCGCAGTCTGCGCGAGGCCGGTGGCATTGATATCGGCGAGCGCGAGATGGCATCCGCGCCGCGCCAGCGCCATCGAGGTCGCACGGCCGATGCCGCTGCCCGCGCCCGTCACCACGGCCACCCGGCCCTTCAGGTTCATCGCACTCATGCGGCCGCCTTCGACGCCTTGGCGCGCACGGAGGAAAAGCGCAGGTTGGGATCGGCCACCGAACCTTTCCTGAGCAGTTTGGCATCCGCGGCATAACTCATCGACATCAGCCAGGGGAAATCCGCGCCTTGCTTGGGCAATTCATGCAGCGAGCGCTTGACGTAGCCGGCGCCGAAATCGAGCAGCGGGCGCCTGGGCATGTCGGGATCGCGCACTTCGGGGCAGCAGATGTCGTAGCGGTTCTGTTCCATGTGGTTGAGCAGGCGGCAGAAGTGTTCGCACAACAGGCCTATCTTCAGGGTCCACGACGAATTGGTATAGCCGATCGCAAACGCGAGGTTGGGCACGCCGCTCAGCATCATGCCCTTGAAGGCGACCGCATCCGACAGCTTCACGCTGCGCCCGTCGACCGTCAGGGGCACGCCGCCGAAGGGCTGCAGGTTGAGGCCGGTTGCAGTGACGATCAGGTCGGCGTCGAGATGTTCGCCCGATTCCAGCAGCACGCCGCGTTCGGTGAAGCGCTTGATGTGTCCGGTGGCCATCGACGCCGTGCCCGCGCGTATCGCCTTGAACAGGTCGCCGTCCGGCACCACGCACAGGCGCTGGTCCCAGGGGTTGTAGGGCGGATTGAAATGCACGTCCACCGGATAGCCCTCGGGCAGCTGGCGCGCGTTCAGCTTGCGGATGAGCCGGCGCGCGGACTCGGGGCGGCGCTGGCAATAAAGCCAGATCATGCGCTGCATGAAGATGTTCTTGCGGCGGGTGAGCGAGTAGGCGAGGCGCTTGCCGACGAGCTTGCGCAGCGCGTTGGCGATCGGGTCGCGCGACGGCAGCGCCAGGATATAGGTGGGCGTGCGTTGCAGCATCGTGACATGCGCGGCCTTGTCCGCCATCGCAGGCACGAGGGTGACGGCAGTGGCGCCGCTGCCGATCACCACCACGCGCTTGCCGCTGTAGTCCAGGCCTTCCGGCCAGTGCTGCGGGTGGACGATCTGCCCCTGGAAGCTTTCCTCGCCTTCGAAGCGTGGCCGGAAGCCCTGGTCGTAGCGGTAATAACCGGCGGCCGAGAAGATCCAGCGGCAGCGGACGGTGAGCCGCTCGCCGGTATCGGTGCGCTCGACTTCGACATACCAGCGCGCGTCCTCGCTGCGCCACGCGGCCGACACCACCTTGTGGTGAAAGCGGATCTTGCGGTCGATGCCGTTTTCACGGGCGGTTTCACGGAGGTAGTCGAGGATGGCATCGGCGCCGGCGATCGCCTTCTCGTTTTCCCAGGGCTTGAAGGCATAGCCGAAGGTATGCAGGTCGGAGTCGGAGCGGATGCCCGGATACCGGAACAGGTCCCAGGTGCCGCCGAGCGCTGCGCGCGCTTCCACGATGGCATAGCGCATGCCCGGACAGCGGTTCTGCAGGTAGTAGCCGGCGCCGATGCCCGAAATACCGGCGCCGACGATCAGCACGTCGAGATCGTTCACTGTCTTGTCTCCTCGTTTCTGGATATTCGTGTCATGATGCAATGCATCTGACAACATTTGTTGTCATCGCACGATATATGTGAGAACAACCGTTGTCAATGTTCGTCCTACAAGGAGAGGGCGTTTAGAGACTTTGCACTAGAGGGGCGTGCGGATGATTTCGAAGGGTTCAAGCGCTTTCTGTCTGCGGGCACCTTCCGTTCAATTCCTCACATTCCCTTTCCACGTCATTCCCGCGCAGGCGGGAATCCGGCGTCGCTCACTCGGAGAAAGCATGGATGCACTCGCACGACACTGGATTCCGGCCTTCGCCGGAATGACGTGGAAAGGGAACGGGGTGCGCCACCTGAGCAGCCCGCATGCGGGCGACGCCGCCTGACTCCCCCCTTCCCCCTCACCCCGTCATTCCGGCGAAAGCCGGAATCCAGCGTCGTCGTTCACTCGGAGAAAGCATGGATGCACTCGCACGACACTGCATTTCCGCCGTCGCGGGAATGACGGGGAATTCCTAACCCGTGCCCTAGCCCCTCGGATAAAATCAGTGCACACCTATAACGCCTCCGCACCATGATTGACCCGGTAGACACCAAGCAGCCCTCCGAGCGCCTGTACGCGGGGCAGGACCACGCCGAGCGCGTGGCCCTGCGCAGGCAGCGCCTGATCGAGGCCGGCATCGAACAGTTCGGCACCCTGGGTTACCACGCGACAACGATGCGCACGCTGACTGCGGCATCGGGCCTGACCAACCGCTATTTCTATGAATCCTTCGAGTCGCTGGAAGACTTGCTGGTTGCCTGTTACAGCCACCTGATGGACAGCTACCGCGAGCGGCTGGAGGAGATACTCGATACGGCCCCGCCCGAACTCGAATCCAAACTGGAGCGCGGCCTGCGCGCCTTCTTCGAGGAAATGCGCAATCCGCAGTTCGCGCGCATCACGCAGGTCGAGGTATTGGGCGTGAGCCCGAAGGTGGATGCGCTCTACGGGCGCTACATGCGCGAGTTCGGACTGCTTACCCTCCGCGCGATGACCACGGAGGAAGGCATGCGCAGCCTGGGCAAGCGGGATGCCGACATCCTCGCCGTCACGCTGGCCGGCGCCCTGTCGGCGGCGGCAGCGTACTGGATGCGCACCCAATACCGCGACCCGATCGGCAGGATGATCGCGAATACCGCGAAGGTATTGATGGGAACGGCGCTGCAGCTCAAGAGCCAGGAATCGTAGGGCGGGTAGAGCGCAGCGAAACCCGCCAGGCGCTAGCCCACTTCACCCCGCGCGGCGTTAAGACGATTCCCAATTTGATAATAATTCTTTTCCTCTCCAAGCCCCGCCTCTAGCATTCCCGTTCGCGCCAAGACCAGCCCCACGCGCATCTCCTCGCAGTTCCCACCTTGATCCACGCTCTTCACGGAAGGTCGCAGCATGACGGGCATCGTTTCTTCTCTTTACAGCGCCATTTCTTCTTGCTGGAACACTGCGACGGTGAACGACAAGGATGAGCTCACCTTCGACTCACCCGGCAGGCGGGACGCCGCCCATGGCGACAAGGGAGAACGGTGCGTCTCGGCCGCTGATTGTGCAGCGGCACAAGACGAGGGCAGGGCAGACATTCCGGAACACGTCGCCGAAAAGGACAGAGGGATGTGGCGGTCGGCCATGCACAAGATATTTTCCGAGACCGGTGCCGGGACACTGAATCTGCAGGCCTACAGGGAAGGTATCAGGGAACTCCACCCGGACACGAGAAAGCTTCTCAGGGAGCGCGTCAAAGAGCTGATGGCCGAGAGATCCGCGCTGAATACGTTCAGGGCACGCGAATTGTTATGGGAGATCGAAAAGGTCGATATAGAGATGGTGGAGGCGACGGAGATACAAGAAAATCGGCGCGCCATCGAAGTGAAAAGAAACGCTTTTTACGCCGAGACATACCCGTACGACATCAGGCCCGTTGCCGACACACCCGCTGCGTCAAAGAGCACGGCACTGCCTGTGCGCGACCGTACTGCCTGCATGACCAATCCTAGAGCGCCATTGGCGCAGCCTAAGGGCGACGAACCTGGCGCAGAGCCGACCGAATTCTTCAATCCCCCCGCCCTCGAGGAACCCACCCAGCACGCCGCCATCGCGACGCCCAGCTTTACCGGATTCGACGAATTAACGGCACAAAATCTGGAATGGCGGATAAACGCCGATGACATGTTCCGCAGGACCGCCGTAAAGCGCTTTTACATCCTGACCCGGTTGCTCGCCCATGGAATGGCCCATATGAATGCCAATACCCTCCTGGGGCTAAAAACGGAGAGGAACTATCAAATACTTTCGGACGCGGCGGCGTGGTACAGCAAGAGCGGCAACAAGACACTTGAACAAGCATTGGACCTCAACATGCTTCTGATCAGCCAGCTATGCGCGCCCCTTAGCAGGATCGAGCAGTACCTTGCGGCCACAGACGGCGGAAAGAACATCGACACCAACCAACTTCTGATCAGCCCGGACCGGGAAGTCGAACAAGACGAAATCGAGGGCACAACAGGCCATTGGAACAAGATCTTCGACGGCAGGCCGGCGATGGAGAGCGCTCTTGCGATGCACTGCGACCTGAGGAACCCTGCAGCGGTGGCCAATGTGAAGAACAAATTTCGTGAATTTCTCGCGATGGCAGCGGCGTCGGGCGAGGGCAAGCTGACGCTGGCAATTCTGAATTTGCCCAACCATTGGATGGGCCTCCTGGCAACCGTTATTGATGGAAAACCGGCGTTTTATATCTGCGACACGAACGGATCGAATCACGACGACGTAATGCAAGCCATTGGCAACTCTTACATCAATACACTTCGGTTATTTTCGAACGGCAACATCAACCACGCCAATACGACATATTGCGGATATTCGATGCAAGTGCATGCGCGGAACGCGTGCGGTCCATTGGCCTGCTGGATGATCGAAGAGGCGATCGAGCGGTCCAAGACGTCGAAAAGGCCTATCGATGACCTGTTGGGGGAATGCCATCAAGCCTGGCTAAACGACATCGCAGGTCGAGAATGGGAAGAGGCGTTTATCCGCCTCTTGCGCGCACGAATGCTCGCGCGCATGGGCCAATAGAGCGCGACGAATTAAGAAAGGGATGGCCGCGCATAGGCGGCCATTTTTGGTTTACAAGGGGAATATTAATGAACAATCTGAAAGCGGCGCGGCCGCTGACCATCAATGAAGCCGTCCCGAAAACGGAGGGACGGGTTGCAAAGGAAGAGAAGCTTATAGCGGCACTCAATGGAGGCCGAAAGAATTTTTCCGATATGAATTTGAGCGGCTTGCGTTTCAAGCGGCTCGATCTGAGCGGATGCAACTTCAGCGGAGCCAATCTGCAAGGATGGCAGGTCGACCACCTGACGCTCGATGATGCCGATTTTTCTGGCGCAGATTTGAGCGGTGCCAGCCTGAAGGACGTTAGCGCGACCGGTGCCATGCTGGATGGTGCGAAATTCGCAGATGCCACCATCAGCGTTGCGTTTTATTCGTGTAGCTTGTCGAAGGCCGACTTTAGCAGGGCCATCATCAATTGCAGCCGATTCGAAGACTGCAACCTCGAAAATGCGGACTTGCAGGGCGTCGCCATGCACTACGCCCACTTCGTTCGCGTCAATTTCAATCGGATGCAAGCGCAGAACCCGGGGAATTTGCGGAAGTGCGAATTCCGGGATGTTTCATGGACATCCTCCGCACCCAAACTGACCTTATGGAATACATCATTCAAGCAAGTCGACTTCAGCCACACTGATTTCTGGGATTCTCAGTTCGTGCAGTGCCGTTTCATCGGCCCGATCGAATTTGAGAACTGCAAGAGATTCAGTTGGGGTGCGGATTGCAAGTTCGAGAATGTCAGTCTCCTGCCCTTGAGAGATCTCCTAGGGACCTTGTGGGAAGGGTCCCAGTTCAACGAAGTCGTCCGTGATTTTTTGAGAAGCTCAAGCCTGAGGCAAGACATTATTCACTGGGAACGCGTTGAAAACTCCGACCCGGTCTTGTCGCTCGATCTTGAAACCTACAAGTCAGCTATCACCGAATTCGACTCGGTCGAGCGAAAGCACCTCAGGGAGAAGGTGACCTCCATTCTGGCTAAGAGGCCGGATCTGGCTACGCCCGATGCACTCAACCTATTCGAGGAAATCAAAAAGCTCGACGACGAATTGCCGGCACGGGAGCCGACAGTAGGAAAATACGCCTATCCGGGTAGTGAAATCATCTACACGTCGTCGAGGGAGCGCCACAAGAACGCTTTTCTCAAGCAGGAGAAAGTGATGGACTTGAGCGTGGATTCCATCAGCACCTCGTCGGGAAGCAGATCGCGCAATGGCAGCGACGCATCCTCAGGCTCCGAAAAGGAGGCCAATTCTTTTCAACTGTTTGGCTAGGCCGTAGGGTGTTGCAATCGTAGGCTGGGATGCAATCCCAGCATCGGTCGCCCGATGTGACGATAGCTGGGATTGCATCCCAGCCTACACATCTGTTTCGCGCACGGGGCATAGAACGCATCGAATCACGAGGTGCGGGCCGCTCATAGGCAGCCATTTTTGGTCTACAAGGAAATGAACATGATGAATCTGAATGCGGCACGACTGCACTCCATCAATCAAGCCGACCCGATAACGGATGAACGGGCTGCAAAGGAAAATGAGCTTATAACGGCGCTCAAAGAAGGCCGCAAGGATTTTTCCGATATGAATTTGAGCGGTTTGTGTTTCAAGAGGCTCGATCTGAGTGGCTGCAACTTCAGCGGGGCCAATCTGCAAGGATGGCAGGTTGACTACCTGACGCTCAATGGTGCCAATTTTTCCGGTACAGACTGGAGCCGCGCTCGCCTGACCGAGGTTGGAGCGACCCGCGCCGTCATGGACGGGGCCAAATTTTCCGACGCTTTCATCGAGGGCGAATTCTACTCGTGTAGTTTTTCGGACGTTGACTTAAGCAGGGCGAGGATTTCCAACAGCCGATTCAGAGACTGCAACTTCGAGAAGGCGGGATTGCACGGGATCGAAATGGAGGACACCTCTTTTGAACGCGTCAATTTCAATCGAATAGAAGCGCAGAGGGCAGGCAATTTGCGGAAGTGCAGATTCTGGGATGTTTCGTGGACATCCTCCGCACCCAGCCTGAATTTATCGAGTACAACGTTCTCGGGCGTTGACTTCAGCCACTCCGATTTCTGGGATTCCGACTTCGTGAAGTGCAAGTTCTTCGACTCGACCGAGTTCGAGAACTGCAGTGGGTTCATCAGGGTTACGGCGTGCATGTTCGAGAATGTCAATCTCCTGCCTTTAAGGCACCAACCACAGTCCTTGTGGGAAGGGGGCGAGTTCAGAAGTGTCGTGAATGAGTTTCGGAAAAGCTCATTCCTGTGGCGCAAGATAATTTGCTGGAGCCGAGTCTACAAATCCGATCCGGCCTTGTCGCTCGATCTTGAAACCTACAAGGAAAGTATCCAAGCATTTGACTCGGTGGAGCGAAAGTACCTCAGGGAGAAGGTGACCGCAATTCTGGCGCAGAGGTCTGACCTGGCTACACCCGAGGCGCTCGAGTTATTCGAGGAAATCAAAAAGCTCGACGACGAATTGCCGGCAAGGGAGCCGGCAGTAGGAAAATACGCTTATCCGGATAGTGAAAGCATCTACACGTCGAGGACCCGCTACATCAACGCATTTCTCAAGCAGGAGAAAGTCGTTGACCTGAGCGTGCTTTCCACCAGCACCTCGGCGAGGAAACGATCGGGCAATGCCAGCGATTCCTCTTCGCGCCCGGATAAGGACACCAATTCCTTTAAGCCAGGCTAGGACGTAGGCTGGGATGCAATCCCAGCTTCGGTCAACCGATGTAACGATAGCTGGGATTGCGTCCCAGCCTGCACAATCCCCTCGTCCTCTACTCGCAGGGGCCGACCACTTGCGGATTACCGTCAAGAACATCACCAAGATCCGGAAACTGCTCGACAAGCCGTAGTGACGGCAATGTCGGATTTCTTCAATACCGCGCCGCCGTCCTTCCCTACGATGGCATCCCATTGCCACCTGTCCTGAAGGAGACCGCCATGCAGCATTCCAACCATTCATCCGACGTCGCCACCTCGCCCCTGGGCATTGCCTGGATCAGGATCGCGATTGCCTACCTCATCGCCGGGGTTGCCCTCGGCATCGTCATGGGCGCCACGCATCAGTTCACGATGCGGCCGGTGCACGCCCACCTCAACCTCGTCGGATGGGCGACCGGCGCGATCGCCGGGCTGATCTACCTGTTCTTTCCGCTGGCAGCGCAAAGCCGGCTCGGCAAGGCGCACTTCGTGCTGCACAACGCGGGCGTGCCAGTGATGATGGGGGCGCTGGCCCTGATGCTGGCGGGTAACACCGCCGTCCTGCCGGTGCTGATCGCCGGCGAGCTGGCGACGGCAGCGGGGGTGCTGGTGTTCGCGGCGAACCTGTTCGTCAACATCCGCGTACGGCGTGAAGGCCCGCCTCACGCGGCGCCCGCTCCCCGTGCTGTGCACGCGCACGGCGTGTAAGCATCTTTCGTTCAGGCAGCGCCGGGGTAATCGCGCAGGTCTGCCACGGGCGCTTCGCCGAAGCGGTCGCTCAGCAGGTAGCCGACCAGCCGGTGCGCGCTGTCGGCCGGACTGGCGAGGCTGCCTTCGCGCTTCATGGCTTCGAAGCGTTCACGCAGCGGGAAATTCTCCAGTGGCGTCTGCCGGATCTGTGTCTGCATGTCGGTGTCGATGACGCCGGGGGCGAGGCTGCAGATGCGCACGCCGGGCAGCTTGTCGAGCGCGACTGCGCGTGCATGATGGTCGAGTGCCGCCTTGGTGGCGCAGTAGATGCTCCAGCCGGGATAGGCATTGCGGCCCGCGCCGCTCGATATGTGCAGGATGCGCCGCTCGCGCGCATCCGGGCTTGCCGCGGTGATCGCTCGCGACAGCACCAAAGGCGCAGTGACATTGATGGCGACCGCCTGCGCAATCGATACGACGTCTTGCGCCGTGAGCGGGCCGACGGGCTGCACGATGCCGGCGTTGTTAATGAGCAGGACCGAGGGGCTGCCGGCGAGAAAGCCGGTGAGCGTGTCCCCGGCCAGCCAGTCCTCCAGGGAACCTGTATCGCCGAGGTCCAGCTCGACCTGTTCCAATCCCACGGTAAAGCGCCGTGCAAGATCGGCGTTCTTGCGGCGGGCGAGGCCGAGCACGGGAATGTGCCGCGCCAGCAGTTCGGCCGCGATGGCGGCGCCGAGGCCGCGGGTGTGTCCGGTGAGAATCGCTTTCATGATGATGCGCGGTAGGTAACGGGGTCTGCCGCTCCTTGCGGAAGCGGGGGTGTCATTCCATTATGCCCTAGCGTCCGGCACGCTCGCGTTCGCGCGCCTCAAGGAAACGCAGCAGGCGCATGGTCAGGCTCTCGCGCCCTGCGTTCTGCGGCCATACGGCGTATACGCCCAGCGACTCCACTTCCCACGCCGGCAGCAGCTCGACCAGCCGGCCGGCGCGAATCTCGTCTTCCGCCAGAAAGGCCGGCGGGGTTGCCAGCCCCAGTCCGGCCGCTGCGAGGCGGCACGCCGCCTCGATGCTGTCGACCGTGACCCGTGCGGTGAAGCGGATGCGCTCGGTCGTGCCATTCCTGCCCACGAGCGTCTTACTGTCCGGGCGCATGCTCAGGCCGATCCATTCCCAGGTGTCGAGATCGGACGGCTTGCGCGGTTTCTTGTGCGCAGCGAGGTAGGCCGGCGCGGCGACGAGCTTGCGTTTCAGCAGCGACAGCCTTTTCGACTTCAGCGCGCTGTCCTTCAATGTGCCCACGCGGATGGCGAGGTCGATGCCGTCGCGGATCAGATCGCGCTTTTCGTCGCTGAAGTTGACCGCGAGCGCCACCTTGGGATGGGCCAGGGCAAAGGCGGCGAGATCGTCCACCAGCGGGCTCCTGGCAAAGAAGCCGGGCACGGTGATGGCCAGGCTTCCCGCCGGTTCGGAGGAGCGGCCGGCAATGGCATTGAAGCCGCGCTCGGCGGCCTGCAGCGCGCCCTGCGCGGCATCGAACAGGCGCCGGCCGTCATCGGTGAGCGACAGCCGCCGCGTGGAGCGGTACAGCAGCGCCACGCCCAGGCGCGACTCGAGTTGCGAGACGTGGTGGCTGACCACCGAGGGAGACAGGCCGAGCATGCGCGCGGCGGCGCGGAAGGAGCCTGTCTCGACAGTCCTGGCAAAGACGGCCAGGGCGCGCAGCTCATCGATCATTCTGTGATTTTTCCGAACAGTGAAATGCAACCGGCCTATCTTATCGCGCAATCGCCGCCTGCCTATGATTTCCACCACCAACCCTTGACCAGAAAGGACAGGAAATCATGTTATGGAGCTTTGTCATCGCCACATGCGTCGTCACTCTCATGCCCGGGCCGTCGATGGTGGCCGTCGTGATGAATTCGATCCAGCGCAGCCTCGCGCAGGGTGTGCAGACGGCGCTCGGCGTCGTCGCCGCGGACGCCATCCTGCTCGCGCTCACGCTGTCGGGCATCGGCACGCTGCTGTACACATCTTCTCTCGCCTTCAGCGTGCTCAAGTGGGGCGGGGTGGCCTATCTCGTGTATTGCGGCATCCGGCAGTTGCGCAGCAAGGTCGACGAGGCGGATAGCCAGGCGCAGGCGAAGGGTAATGCCTTCCTGCAGGGCTTCGGCATCACGATGCTGAATCCGAAGATCATCGGCTTTCTCGTCGCATTCTTCCCGCAGTTCCTGAGCCGCGAGGAAAGCATCGTCCGCCAGCTGACCGTGCTCGGCCCGGTGTTCCTGGCGGTGGTGTTCGCGACCCTGCTGTTCTATGCGCTGACGGCAAGCGCGGTGCGCGGCGTGCTGCAGACGCGCCGGGGGCGGGTTGTGCTGAAGAATGTATCGGGCGGCGCGCTGGTGGGATGCGGCGTGCTGGCGGCGGGGATGAGCAATTCGTGATTACTTCTCGCGCCGGTCCTGCTGCCGGCGCTCGACCATGTCCCAGCCGATCTCGCGCCGGATCTGTTCGGGATCGTGCAGCGGCGAGCGGGCGTTCTGGCGCCGTTCGATTTGGCGGCGTTCCATGTACTCGCGGACTTTTTCCTTGGCTTGTTTGGGCTGTTCCATCACACGATCAGGTTACGAAGCGATGGCGGCCCGGGCTTGATGCGGCACAAACACGGGGGAGTTAGCGATTGGCCGCACCGGTGTCATGGCGGCATCTCTCCGGGTGGAACCCGGCGGTCCAGGCGGGTCAAAGCAGGGTGTAGCCGATTCTGTTCATCCCCATGCAGCGATTCCTCATCATTGCCGGTATTGTCCTGCTCATTGCCGGTCTCGCCTGGCCGTGGATTTCCCGGCTGCCGCTGGGGCGGCTGCCGGGCGACATCCATATCGTGCGCGAGGGCTTCAGTTTCCACTTCCCGGTCGTCACGAGCATCGTCGTGTCGCTCGTGATCTCGTTCCTGGTGTGGTTCTTCCGGCGCTAGCGCTGGTTCAGGCTTCCCCCGGCACCGGCACTTCGGCGGGCGACGTATCCGGCACCACTTCCGGTCCGGACGGCGCGCCCGGGTCGAAGGTATCCGGCGGCAAGGAAGGAATCTCCGGCTCCGGTCTGAAGCCCGGCTGGATCTCGGGGATCGAGGGCGGCATTGCCGGCACTTCCGGCGGCGCGTGCGGCGGATTCTGGTCGGGCGGTATGTGGTTCATGGCGCTCACCTACATCGGCAGCCGGTCCTGGAGCGCGCCCATGCCACGCTCCTGCCCGGTGAAATTGCCCGCCTCCAGCCCTTCGGCCATCTGCCGGCAGCTCTCCATGCACGCGCGGCAGGCCTGCACGCACTCGTCCATTTCGCCGATCTGTTCGCAGCTTTGCGCGCATGCATGGCATACCTCGGCGCAGGCGGCGCACACCGGCGCGTGCAGAGGCGAACTGCCGAGCATGAACTCGGCGGAAGTGCGGCAGATTTCCGCGCAGTGCATCATCAGGCGGAAGTGTTCCGGTTCGGTGTGCCGCCCGCCTGCCTCCAGGCAATGGTTCATCGCCGTCTGCAGGCAGGTGCGGTAACAATGCAGGCAGTCGTCGATGCAGTGCTGCATCGCGGATGAGGTCATTGTTTGCATGATTTACTCCTTGGTCGGAAAAATTCACGTGCTGCGCCGCTGCACAAAGGGTGAAGCGGTGAAAGGGGGAACAGGATGCAACATCCGTTCCAAAACAGTGGCCTCAGTGCGGGTCGATCGACGCCGGCCGCCATTCCCTGATTTCGTCGAAGCGGCAGCGCTCGGGGGGTTCGGTGCCGGGGTAGAAGAAGCTCCAGTTCTCGCGGCTCCACCATACTTCGCGCTGAGAGCCGTCCTGCAGCACGGCAATGCATTTTTCTTTGTCGTACAGATGGGACAGGGCGCTGTCTGCTCTCATGGTCCGGCCTCGCAATTCAAGATTGACGCAACTTGTGCCCCGCCTTGTGTTCTCAAGCATAAACAGAGACGGAGGTTCATCATGGCAAGAATCCAGCAATCGATCGATATCGGCATGCCGGTAC
>NZ_DASRXF010000076.1:0-2379 GCF_035654295.1 Noviherbaspirillum sp.
GTCTACTTTCCCGGCCCTGGTCTCCGGGAGCATGCAAATCATCGCGCTTTTTTCGGTCATGGCGCCTGGAGCCTGTGCGGGATTACCCACACGACCTCCAGTGCCGGCGCCATGGATTCGCTCGCCGAGCTGATTACCGCGCCGGTTCAGCAATGGGATGCGGTGATATGTACTTCATCGGCAGTAAAGGACAATGTCTGCCGCGTGTTGCAGGCTCAGGAAGAGTACCTGAAGCAAAGACTGGGTATTTCAAGAACGGTCTTGCCACAGTTGCCTGTCATCCCCTTGGGCATCCATACAAAGGACTTTGCGTTCTCCGAACAGCAAAGGCTGGCCGCGCGCCAGGCGCTCGGCGCTGACCCTGATACCCTGGTCGTACTGTACGTGGGACGGCTCTCCTTTCACGTCAAGGCGCATCCGCTGGCCATGTACCAGGCGCTCGAAAAGGCAGCGCAGGCGACGGGAAAGAAAGTGATCCTTGTCGAGTGCGGCTGGCATGCGAACGAATTCATCGGGAAGGCCTATGCCGACGCGGCGGCGTGCGCGTGCCCGGGCATCAGGGTGGTCACCGTTGACGGCCGCAAGGCGGAGGAGCGTATCGCTGCATGGGCGGCCGCCGACGTTTTCTGCTCACTCTCCGACAACATCCAGGAAAGCTTCGGCATCGCCCCGATCGAGGCAATGGCGGCGGGTCTGCCGGTGGTGGTTGCTGACTGGGATGGTTACAAGGACACCGTGCGCGACGGCATCGACGGCTTCCGCGTACCGACACTGATGCCGGCAGCGGGATTGGGCGGCGATCTGGCGACGCGCCACGCATTGCAGGTCGATACCTACGATATGTACTGCGGGCACACATGCAGCCTGGTCGCGGTCGATGTCGAGGCGACGGCTGCGGCGTTTGCCAAGCTCTTTGCGTCCGGTGAATTGAGGCGAAGGATGGGGGAGGCGGGAAGGGAGCGTGCCCGGACCATGTTCGACTGGGCAGCGGTCATTCCGCAGTACGAGGCGTTGTGGGCGCAGTTGTCCGAGATTCGCAAGGCGCAGGCGCCGGCACTCAAGCCCCTGGCGCACCCCTGGCCGGCGCGCATGGATCCGTTCCATGCGTTTGCCAGTTATCCGAGTAGAATGCTTTCGGCGGATACCCTGCTGGGACTGGTCGGCTCCGATGCGGAGACGGCCTGGTTGCAGCTGCGTTCGTATGCGGAACTGGCAATGGTGAATTTTGCAAAGACCGTGCTTCCAACCGAAGCGGAAGTGCGCGCGGTATTGGCTGCCGCAGCAGCCGGCCCGCGGCCGGCGAAGGACCTGGTACAGGCGATTCCGGCCGAGCGCCGGGCTTTCGTGTTTCGGGCTCTCGTATGGCTGGCGAAGCTTGGCATTCTGAAAGTCTGCTCATGAAAATCCTGTTCATTCACCAAAACTTTCCGGGGCAGTTCAAATTTCTTGCGCCGGCACTGGCGGCGGAACCGGGCAATACCGTGGTCGCGATGACGATGCAAAAGCTCAAGGCCGCAGAATGGCAGGGGGTGAAACTGGTTCCCTACTCCGCCAGCCGCGGCACGACGCCGAATGTCCACCCCTGGGTTAGCGACTTCGAGACCAAGACCATCCGCGGCGACGCCTGCTTTCGTGCCGCGCTGCAGTTAAAAGCGAAGGGTTTCACACCCGATGTCATCATCGCGCATCCCGGCTGGGGCGAAAGCCTCTTTGTCAAGGATGTCTGGCCGCAGGCAAAGCTTGGCATCTACGCCGAGTTCTTCTACCACACGAGCGGTGCCGACGTCGGTTTCGATCCGGAATTCCCGTCGAAGGACGAAGGCGACGCCTGCCGGTTGCGCCTGAAGAACATCAACAACCTGTTGCACTTCGAAATCGCGGATGCCGGCATCTCGCCGACGCTCTGGCAGGCGAGTACCTTTCCCGCGCCGTTCCGCAGCAAGATCACGGTCGTCCACGACGGCATCGACACCGATGCGGTGAAGCCGAACCCCGGCGTCAGCCTGAAACTGAGCGGGAATGTCGCGCTGACCAGGCAGGACGAGGTCATCACCTTCGTCAACCGCAACCTTGAACCATATCGCGGCTATCACATCTTCATGCGCGCGCTGCCGGAACTGCTCGCGCGCCGGCCGAATGCGCGGGTACTGATCGTCGGCGGCGACGATGTAAGCTATGGCGCGCGTCCGGAAAGCGGACGCAAATGGAAAGACATCTTTGCGGCGGAAGTGCGGCCGAAGATCAGCGACGCGGACTGGGCGCGTGTGCACTTCCTGGGCAATATCCCCTACGAGCACTTCATCCCCTTGCTGCAGCTGTCGACGGTGCACGTTTACCACACTTATCCGTTCGTGCTGAGCTGGAGCCTGCTCGAAGCGA
>NZ_DASRXF010000077.1:0-10134 GCF_035654295.1 Noviherbaspirillum sp.
TGGACGAGATCGTCAAACAGGCAATGGCGAAGTGGCCGAACGTGCCCCACTGTTACGGCTGGCTCGCGCTGGATGCGCGCGGCAACTGGCGCATGCGCGACGACCGCGCGCAAAAACTGAACCTCGCCGGCGACCGCATCACTAATCCGGCGCTGGTCGGATTCATCAACCGCAACTACCTCTGCGATGCGCAGGGACGCTGGTACTTCCAGAACGGTCCGCAGCGCGTCTACGTCAACCTCCAGGCCACGCCTTTCATCGCGCGCACCGAGCCCGTGCATGGCTTCATTTTCCACACCGGGGAACCGATCGATGCCATCGATGCCGTCTGGATCACGGACAGCGGCTTGCTCCTGCTGCAAAGCGGTGGAAGGATCGCGCAAATCGACGATCGGGACATGGCGCAGTGCCTCGCGCGCCTGCACATTGACGGCAAACCCGTTGATGACGACCGCTTGCTGGCATGGCTCGATGACGAAGCCGATGAGGCCGATGATGGGCGCGTGACGCTTGACTGCGCGGGACGCGAATTGCCGGTGACACGGGTGCGGTTTGACGAGATCGCTGATAAGTTCCGCTTCACGCCGCGCCCGTTGCCGGATTCGGCGTAAGGACCGAGCGGCTCAGCGTTCGCGCTGCCCTTCCTTCATTTCTTCCATCCAGCGCGCCTTGAGTTCCCGTTCGCGGGCATCGATCACGGCCTGGTCATAGAACGACGCATCGGGCGCGCGGCGCGCGATGCCCAACTGTTCGATCGCCGTCGGCACACTCCCCAGCAGGGCATAAGCCTCCGCCAGCGCAAGATGCTGGAGCGCCTGCTTGCCTTGCGCGGCGTAAGCCTTCGCCAGCTGTTCATGCAGCTCGGGCTCCTGCCGGTAGAGCTGCGCCTGGTCGCGCAGATAGTTCACCGCCTCGTCGTACCGCCCCAATGCAATCAGTGCATCCGCATACTGGCGCGCTAGCCCGCGCGAGAGCGGGAATTTCTGGCGTGCCGCATCGGCTTCCTTCAACGCCTCCGCCGCCTGTCCCGCGCCAAGCTTGACGTCGATCGAAAGGCTCGACAGCAGCGCACTCTGCACCGGGGAAGACGGTCCCTGCGCAGCGGCCGTCGCCTCCTGCAGCAGGGATTGCGCACGCGCATACGCACCCTGCCGGTAGGCGACGAACGCCTTGCCGTACAGCGCCGACACGATCTGCGGCCGCGTCTTCTGCTGGAATTGCGTTTCAAAGGCAGTGACCGCCTCGCGCAAACCTTGCGCCGACGTGTCCTGCAGCACGCGCAGGCGGGCGCGGACGAGGTGGAAATCGAGACTGTCCGTACGCTGGCGGTAACGCTGGTCGCGCGTGCGTGCCTGGATGTCGGCGATGCGTTCGGTGGTTAGCGGGTGCGAGCGCAGGTAAGCCGGCGCGGTATCGTTATAGCCGCGGGTGGCGGTCTGCATGCGGCTGAAAAAGGCGATCATGCCGGAGGTGTCGTAGCCCGCCTCGCGCAGGATCTGCAGGCCGATGCGATCCGCCTCGCGCTCCGCATCGCGGCTGAAATTCAGCTGCCGCTGGATGGCCACGCCCTGCCCGCCCATGAGCAAGGCCGCCGAGGTATCCGGGCTGCCGCGCGCCGCCAGCGCGGCCAGGACAGCCGCGGCAAGCGGGATCAGTGAATCCTGGCGCTGCTGTCCGATCATGCGCGCGATATGCCTCTGCGCCACGTGCCCGATTTCGTGCGCCAGCACCGATGCCAGCTCGGACTCGTTCTGCGCCGCGAGCACGAGGGCGGAATGCACGCCGATGAAACCGCCGGGCAGCGCGAATGCATTCAGCATCGGGTCGCGTACGGCGAAGAAGAAATAGTCGTAGCCCGCCTCTCCGCGCGCCTCCGGCCGGACTGCGACGAGGCCGTTGCCGAAATTGTTCAGGTACTCGGTCACCGGCGCGTCATCGAGATAGTCGCGGTCGCGGCGGATGTCGCGCATGATCTGCTCGCCAAGCTTGCGCTCGACCTGGGGCGAAAGTTCGCCGCGCTCGGTGTCGCCCAAGTTGGGGAGGGTTTGAGCATTCGCCGCGCCCGGCAGGATTGTCACGGCGGGCATGCATGCGAGCGCGAGCGCTCCTGCGAGGTGACGAAACGTCCGCAAGCGGAAGAAGAAGTTTTTCGTTTTCACGGTGCTATGATACCCCGACCTACCAATCGTTCAGGCAACCAGCTTTTTGACAATGAATACCAGGAAAGAATCCAGCCACGAAGGCCTCACCCATTTTGACGATGCCGGCCAGGCGCATATGGTCGATGTGGGCGCCAAGAACGAAACACACCGGGTCGCCGTGGCGAGCGGCTCGATCCGGATGAAGCCGGAAACCTTTGCGATCGTGCTTCAGGGCACGGCGAAAAAGGGCGACGTGCTCGGCATTGCGCGGATCGCCGCGATCATGGGCGCCAAGCGGACAAGCGATCTGATTCCGCTCTGTCATCCGCTTGCCCTGACGAGGGTGGCGGTCGAATTCGAATGCAAGGCGGACGATTCCACCATTCACTGCACGGCGACCGTGGAAACCTTCGGAAAGACGGGGGTTGAAATGGAGGCCCTCACTGCCGTACAAATCGGGCTGCTGACGATTTACGACATGTGCAAAGCCGTAGACCGCGGAATGGTCATGTCGAACATCCGCGTGCTGGAAAAGCATGGCGGCAAGTCAGGAGACTGGGTGGCGCAAGTCTCCTGATATCCGGCATGAACGGGCGGCAGCGCCTTAGTTTGCCGCCCGCCCGCGATCTGCTTCGCCCTCGCTCATTCCGATTTTCCCGTCTTCCCAGTTTCGTGCGGTCTTGAGCAGCTGCAGGTTGCGCTCGAATGACTGATCGACATAGGCGGCATTTGCCTTCGGCGTGCTGTACTCGAGCCTGAGGTTATTGTCGGTCGAAATCCACAGTTCCCTGCTCAGGCCGATCTTGTCGAGCAGCACGTCGGTGCGGTCGGGCGTCAGCAACAGGTCGCCGGCGATGTCGGAAAACTTTCGCCCGGCCAGTTCGCGCACCGCTGCCAGGCCAGCCGCGGTATCGAGCTCCCGGATCGTGGCCGCAAGCGGAGCGGCGCGGCTCTGGTCATTCGTCGCAATCAGGATGCCCTGTCCACCGACGACATACAGCGACACATACTGGAATTCCGAACGCAGTGTGCCAATGATCGTCAGCAGGTCGGTCGGCGACAGATGATGGAGTTGGATCCACTGCTGCAACACGCCGTCCGGACGCAGCTTGGTTCTCACCAGTTGATAGAAATCGCGGTTATACAGGGAAGCCGCACCGGCAAACCAGATTGACGTGATTTCAATGCTGACGATGTCGTACTGCCGCTTTGTCAGCAGCAGCAGGTTGCGGCCGTCCGTGATGTGCGTCTGGACCCCATCCTGGACCGATACCTTGCCATTGATCGAAGCGAAATGACTGTCTGCCATGTTGACGATGTCGCGGCTCAGTTCGGCGAGGTCGATGTGCTTGAAACCGGCATCGTGGAAAACGCGGGTTGTTGCGCCGGTACCGTAACCGATCACCATTGCATTTTCGCGCCGCGATTGATGCAGCAAGGGCAAGGCAGCGAAACCGATCTGTGCCTGCACTTCGCCCTTCTTCGCATCATTCCCCTGGAACTTGCCGTTCGTGAGCAGCGTGGTGACCACGCCGTCCTCGCCCGGGCGGCGCGTGACGAGCGTCAGTCCGCCGTCAATGCTTTCGCTGTGGTCCACCACTTCGCCCCAGCGCTGCGCGGCAAAGTAGACATTGGCTCCGGTGCTCAGCATGTCGTAGTCGAGGCTTTTCGGGCTCACCAGCACGAGCCCGGCGACGCCGGCGATGGCAGCGCCGATCTGCAATTGCGTCTTGCGCAGGGTGACACAGGCAGTCACTACGGCGGCAATGCCCAGCGAGACCAGCGCGACAACCTTGCCGGAATGGAGACCGCCTATCCAAGGCAGGAGAACAAAGCCGAAAATCAGCACGCCGGCGATATTTCCGAGCGTGTTGATGGCCGCGCTGACGCCGACCATGCGGATCCCCTTGCCCTCGGTCGCTCTTGTTGCGAGTTCCATGGCAAGCGTGTAACTCGCGCCAATGAAGATGGTCGGCGGAACCATGACAAGGGCGCACACCATGCCGCGCACCGCTTCGCGCGCACCGAAGGTCGTCACCAGCGGGTAACCGGCGAAGCTGGCGAAGTAGGCCGGAATCAGGTCCCAGCCCCAGGCGCCAGCGGCCACGGTTGCAGCCAGCAGCAGTTGCGCGACCGCAAGCGCGGCGGCCACATGCTCGCGCTGGGAACCGATGATCCTCCGCCCGGCCTCACCGCCGATCGACAGGCCGACAAGGAAGGTGGCAAGCATCAGTCCGAAGGCATAGACGCTGTTGCCGGCGACAATCGAGAGCAGGTGCACATAGACGACTTCGAGCCCGAGGGAGAGGACGCCGCCGATTCCGAGCGCGCACCATGCTGCCGCAAGCACACGCTTGTCGGTGCGGCCTGCCGCGGTGTTTCCGGCCGGAGCAGCGGCAGCCCCTGCATCGCCGTAACGTGCGAAGAGCGACTTTGCGAGCTCGAAGGCTGCGAGGGCCACCATGAAGTTCATCGCGGCCGCGACCAGGGTCGTCGACCGGACGCCGAGTGCCGGAATGACCGCATAGCTCGTCAGCAGGGCGCCAACTGCGGCTCCCGCGGTGTTGCACGCGTACAGCCACGCGACCGAGCCTCCGAGTTTTTCGCCGCCGGCATTGAGCGCCTGCGCCAGCAGCGGCAGCGTTACGCCCATGAGCACCGTGGGAATCAGCAAGACGCCTGCTCCAAGCGCCACGCGCAGCACGAGCAGGATAGGTGCGCCCGGTGGCAGGTCGGCTGCCAGGAAGACATACGTGGACTGGATTGCATCGAACAGCGCCGGCGTTGCAATGCAAAAGGCGCCGATCGCCAGTTCGACCAATGCGTACGCCACGATAGGCCGCGAGACCCGTGCGGCAAGGATGCCGCCGGCCAGCGAACCGATTGCCATGCCGCCGAGGAAGGTGGCAAGCACGGTAAAGGTTGCCGTTGCCGTACTGCCGAAGACGAGCGCAAGTTCCTTTGCAAAGAGCACCTGGTAGACCAGCGCCGCCGCGCCCGAGGCAAAGAACATGAAGCCCAGGCTGCGCATCGATTGCGTGCCGGTTCCGGCCGCGACCTTCTGCGAACTCTCCCCCACGCCGGCAGCAATGATGCGGAACCTCAGGATCGCCCGCACCTGGACTAGTGCGACCGCGGCGGTCATGGCGAGCATCACCCAGCAGGCCCAGGCGTTGGCGATGAAGAAGTTTATCTGTGTGCGCATCAGGAGGACCCATGCCAGCCACGTGCCGAAGCCGAGGAGAACGGTTTGCCAACGCTCACGGACGGAAAAGGGAACGCCTGTAGTTGTCAGCGCGATGGCGCCAAGGACGAACGGGACAGCGACAATCAGATCGACAACATAGTGTTCACCCATATACAAGGTCGCCGCGGCAACGCATGCGGTCATGGCGAACAGCACCAGCCGCGACCACAGCTTGGTGGGCGACAGAAGCCAGACTACCAGTGCGCCAAACACCCAGCCGAAGTGCATCGAAGGCATGCCATTGCGGGGATTGGGGCCGAGGCCCGCAGTCAGGTCAAGCGGCAATGCGTCGGGCAGGCGCAGCTTGGCCAGGAACTGGCTCTCGCCGAAGACATATTTCGGGCCGGTGATCGGAAAGACGTGGTAGGCGCATAGAGCGCACATGGTCAAACCGACCCACAACAACAATGCGTGCGGCACATGCGCCGGCTTTCCCCGCAACTGCATCAAGGCGAGTGCGAAGAATCCGAGCGGCGTCAGCCCATACGCCATCCGCAGGATCGCATCCATGCCGGGCACGGCGTGCACGGCGTCGATCAGCGAAGGCGTGACGTGCCAGCCCGCCGCTGCGTCGAACTTCAATGCATACAAGTCGTAGGTGTGGGGATGGAGCGATACGGTGACGTCAAGCGCGGCACGCGGGACCAGGATGAACAGCAAAAGCATGATCAACAGCCAGCGAAAACTTGCTTCGAGCTGCTGATTGGTGTCTTGACGCGGTTTGATTGCTCTCCATACGGATGCGACCAGTGCGGGTAGACCCATGCCGTTCGAAAGGAGCGTAATGGCATCGAAGTCCACCCCAGGCCCTTGCACCCAGCCGAAGCTGCCGGTATCTCGCAGGGCCATCCACATCAGCAAGGTGACGACCGGCCATGCAACGAAGACAGATCGCTGCTCGCGAAGACTCGGACACCCCGCCCAGAACAGGGTCGACACAAGAAGGGAGTAACCGCCGAAGATGATGAAAACGGTTTGGATCGACGGCTGCAGGAAGAGCGGGAAAAGGCTTGCACCCGGCCAGCTGTTCAGGCCGAGGACCGCTCCGAAAATCAGCAGGGCAAGGCAGATGGCAAAAAGTGTTGCCGCCCGGTGGATATCGCGCAATGACGAAGAAATCATGCTGGTGCCCTGAAGTCGCCGAAAAGAATACAGACCGGCCTGTCATGCCGCCTGTGGATTTCTACCGAAAAGTGTCATGCCGACAGCATCCGGCACTCTCCAAAATGTAAAAAGCCTCAATCCTGAGGCTTTTTACGGTGCGAACACTAATGTCCGCAGAATCGATCAAGCAGCAATTACTTGCAGCCGGACGGACGATACTTGGCGTTGACGGTACCGCTGCACTCCCAGCTCAGAACACCGTTGCCAGCGTCGGTCGGGGTCAGCGTGATGGTGCCGCCGGAAACGCCGGTAACAGCTGCCTGGCCGGTAACGGTAATCACACCGCCGGACTGGGCAACGCTTGCAACGATCGCGGTGGACTGGGTGGCAACGGTCAGCGAGCCTGCTGCCGGCAGCGCACCGTTCACCTGGAAGAATTCAGCAACCTGGGTCTTACCTTGGGATGCGGCGAGCATCATCTCGGAGACCTTGGCGCGAACCGTGTAGTCTTGATATGCCGGAATGGCAACTGCGGCCAGAATACCGATGATCGCAACAACGATCATCAGTTCGATCAGGGTAAAACCGGCTTGTGCGCGCTGGACAATCTTCGTCGATTTCATTTTGCTTCTCCTTTGGAAATTAGGCAGCCTCCTGCCATGATTTCCAAACAGCAATTAATGTGCCATCGAGAAACATGCGCTCCGGCGAGGCTTTACGGAATGGAAAGCGACAAGAATTGTCGGTGAACTGACAAAATGCGTCAGTTTTTGTGTTGGCACGATCGGATTTTGTCCCTTCGGTGCCTGTGGATTGTCGTATTTATAAAAATATCAGGCACCGGGTGCCAGGAAGCGAAGCCGGGTTCCCTGAAGCTCGATGATGTCGCCATCCAGCAAAGGCTGCGGCTGGGTGCCGACAGGCTGACCGTTGATGACAACAAGTGCAGATTCATCGACGGTGGCGATGCTATAACCGCCGTCCATTCTCAAGATGGCCGCAACCTGTTGCCCGGCCATCCCGATGGTTGTTATCGCCTTGACAAGAATGGTCTCATGGCCGGCCTTCACGCCGTTGAGGACGAGCACGCGTCCTAAATCCTGATTCTGTGCCGTGGCCTCGCCCTCCGAACCGGAAAGGTACTGGATCCTATACTGCGCAAGTTCGATCAGGTCGTTGTCCTGCAGGTAGTGGCGCTTGATCGGTTGACCGTTGACCTGCGTGCCATTCGTACTATTGAGGTCCTCGAGAAACGAGTCTTCGAGGTGCGTCACGATTACCGCGTGCTCCCCGCTGATGGCGGGATGTTCGATCACGATGTCGTTATGCGGGCGGCGTCCGATTGTTACCCGTTCCTTGGACAGGGGGATTTCACGAATACGCTTCTCGTCGGCAAACAGGATTAACTTCGCCATTCCACTCTCGCTGCGCTCACCGCCTTAGCCAACCCAATTCCGTATACGGTCGAGCAAGCGCGGCGTCTCCGTTCCCGTTGCAGTGACCTTTGCCAGAACCACCGAAATATTGTCCAGTCCGCCGTTGCTGTTGGCCCTCTGGACAAGCGACCGGCACATGTCATCGAGCGAACCTTCTCGCAACATGACCTCCAGCACCTCGGTGTCAGACAGCATGTCCGTGAGCCCGTCGGAACAGAGAAGGTAGATATCGCCGGCCTGGACACGGTGGCCATGCACTTCGACATCCAGGTCCCCGGCAACGCCCACGGCCCGGGTCACCAGGTTCTTGCTGCTGGAAAAGCGTGCGAGCTCGGGTGTGATCAAGCCTGCGTCGATCTGCTCCTGCAGCAGGGAATGGTCGCGCGTGATCTGGCGCAGTTCGCCCTCCCGTAGCCGGTAGGCACGCGAATCGCCGACATGGGCTACGGTGACCTCGTCGCCGTGAAATACCGCGGCGACCAGTGTTGTTCCCATTCCGTGATAAGCGGGCTCCGCTCTGGCAGCCTCGAGTATGGCCGAATTGGCTTGCTGGAATGCGCGGACCAGGAGCGCCCGGACCGCGGTGCTGCCGGGCGGGACCGTCTGGGCCAGGTCCGGGGACTGATCAAGCGCGCCATAGACGACCTTGGTTGCGATACTGCTTGCGACTTCGCCGGCATTGTAGCCGCCCATGCCGTCGGCCAGGATGATGAAGCGATCAGGCGTACCGAGTGCGATCGCGTCTTCATTTTGCGCGCGCATCAGTCCGGGATCCGTCAATCCCGCAAGTTCCAGCCCGATCCTGTTTCCCATGAGGGCAATTATACGTGTATGAGCAAGTACGAAACGCTTCGGGGACTCACGGCCGCCGGCCGCGCCGGGAGCGCATGATCGCCTTGCCGATAACCACGACGATGATCGCGGTCAGCAGTGCAAGCGCATTGAAACCCATATTCGTGCCGGGAACCCGGACATCGAGAAGCTGCACGAACCCGGCGATTTTTTCCGCCACCGCCACATCCGTCACCGCCATCCCCCCTGCAATATAGCCCAGCAGCGCCGCGCCGAGGGTGACAATGAATGGAAAACGTTCCATCAGACGCAGGACGAGCGTGCTGCCCCAGATGATGATCGGAATACTGACAAGGATGCCGAACACCACGAGCAGCATCCGGTGTTCGCCGCCGGCGTGTTCCGCCGCGCCGGCGACGGCGATCACGTTGTCCACGCTCATCACGAGATCGGCAACGATGATGGTCTTGACCGCGGAGGCCAGTCGGTCGCTGGCCTGGATCTCGGTGTGTCCGTCTTCTTCCTCGGTCAGGAGCTTGATGCCGATCCAGAACAGCAGTGCCCCGCCGATCAGTTTCAGGTAGGGCACTTGCAGCAGGGTCACGGCGAAGGCGATGAGGGTCACGCGGATGGCAATGGCGCCGAAGGTGCCAAGCAGGATGCCGCGCCGGCGCAGCTTGGGCGGCAGGTTGCGGCACGCAGGTGCGATGACGATGGCGTTGTCCCCGCCCAGCAGGATGTCGATCAGGATGATCTGGCCGACGGCGAACCAGTTGATGCTCAGCAGGAGGTCCATGGTCGCAGCGACGAGTGGCGGAAAATGAAACGGGGAGCCGAAGCTCCCCGTATCTTACGCCTGTATTGCTCTTAGAACACTGCTTACAGCATCGCCTTCAGCAGGCGAGCCATCTCGGACGGGTTCTTGGTGACCTTGATGCCGCAGGATTCCATGATTTCCAGCTTGGCTTGAGCGGTGTCTGCGCCGCCGGAGATCAGCGCGCCTGCGTGGCCCATGCGCTTGCCCGGAGGAGCGGTGACGCCGGCGATGAAGCCGACCACCGGCTTCTTCATGTTGTCCTTGATCCAGTAGGCGGCGTTCGCCTCGTCCGGACCGCCGATCTCGCCGATCATGATCACTGCATCGGTGTCGGGATCGTCGTTGAAGGCCTTCATCACGTCGATGTGCTTGAGACCGTTGATCGGGTCGCCGCCGATACCGACTGCGGAAGACTGGCCGAGGCCGAGCGCGGTCAGCTGCGCCACGGCTTCATACGTCAGCGTGCCGGAACGCGACACGACGCCGATGCGGCCCTTCTTGTGGATGTGGCCCGGCATGATGCCGATCTTGATTTCGTCCGGCGTGATCAGGCCCGGGCAGTTCGGTCCGAGCAGCAGGGTCTTGCTGCCGGCCTTC
>NZ_DASRXF010000078.1:0-7586 GCF_035654295.1 Noviherbaspirillum sp.
GCTCCTGCTCGGCATCCTCCTGACCGCCGGTATCGCCTCCGGCGTTTACCTCGGCACCTCGTCGCCGTCGTGGAAAGACCTCGGCACGAGCAGCACCGCGATGCAGTCTTCCGGCGGCAGCGGCAGCACCGAGCAGGAGACCGAAGAAGCGCCGCGCGCGCAAGCGCCCTCGCCCTATAGCCTGACCCCGCCTGTCGCGCAGGCGCCGTCGGAATCGAAGCCGAAAGCGAAAGAGCCGCTGCCGCCGCCGGTGGCCAGGGTGCAGCCGCCTGCACCGGCCGTCATTCCGCAGCAACCGCCGCAACCGCCTCAGACGAGCGAGGCGACCGCGCAGAAGTACCTGCGCGAGCAGGAAACCCCGGCGCCCCCGACTACCAGCCGCGACGACGAGGCTTGGCGCCAGGCGAGCGTTTCGGACAAGCCGGCCGCCTACGAAAAATACCTGAAGGAGTTCCCGAAGGGGCGTTTTGCCGCGGCCGCGCGACTGCGGCTGGAGACCAAACAGATCAAGGAAGCGCCGAGCTCGCCGGAAGAGGACCTGTGGACGGCATCCACCACCGTGAACACTCAGACCGCGTACGAGACCTACCTGAAGAAATATCCGAAGGGACGCTATTCGGCACTGGCCAAGGACAGGATCGCCACCTTCAAGGAGCCGGACAAGGTCGAGCCCGTGGAGCCGGTTCCGGCCCTGCCGCCGGTGGCCAGCGTGACCAAGGAAGCAGCGCCTCCGGCTCCCGCACCGGCCCCATCCTTGTCTGTGCCCGCAGCGCCATCGACCCCGGCTCCATCGCCAGCCGCCGCCGCACCTGCTCCATCGCCAGCCGCCGCCGCACCTGCTCCCGCGCCCGCGGCAAGCCAGCCCGCTGCGCCGGCGCCGGAACGCAAGCCTGCGGAGCCCGAAGACAAGCTCGCCATCATCAAGCCGGCGGAAAAGCCGCCGGCCGAGCCGCGTCCGGCAGCTCCGCCTGCGCCCGTCCCCAGTTCCACCGACCCGGCCGGCACGGCGGGACGCAAGGCACTGGTGCTGGCCGACCAGACCATGACCGGCAACTTCACCGTGGACCCCAAGACCGGTGTCGTCTCCGGCACCGGCAAGATCGTCTGGACCAACGGCAACCAGTTCGAAGGCACGCTGGTGCGCGGCATGAAGGAAGGAAAAGGCAGGTTTGTGTGGAACAACGGCCAGCGCTACAGCGGCGAATGGGCGCGCGACATGCCCAACGGCCGCGGCACGATCACCTTCGCCGACGGCAGCAAGTATGAAGGCGACGTGCGCGACGGCGTGCCGCATGGCCGTGGCGCGACGCGCTTCAAGAGCGGCGACGTGTACGACGGCAACTGGGTGCGCGGCAAGAGCCATGGACAGGGCCGCTATACCTGGGCCAACGGCAGCTACTGGGAAGGCGAGTTCCGCGACGACAAGCGCACCGACAACGGCAAGATGGTCTTCGCCGAGCAGGCCGGGAAAGCGGCCGCGGCCGACACGCCGATGAACGATACGCAGAGTGCGGAACGCCGCGGCGCGGCGAAGGAGTCGGCGGATTACTGAACGGCGGCAGCGCGCATGCCCCCGCGAGGAGGACGGCAATGAGAAGCAAACCAGCCCCGATGTACCACGAAGGCATGCGCCAGTTGCAGGAAGTGCGCGATACGCGCGGCATCGCGGACCGCTTGCAGCAGGTGACCGTGCATACCGCCTTCACCGACGAAGACCGCGCGTTCATCGAGCGCTGCCCGATGTTTTTCATTGCGACGGCGGATGCCGACGGCCACCCGGACTGCTCCTACAAGGGCGGGCTGCCGGGCTTTGTGCGTGTGGTCGACGAACACACGCTGGCCTTCCCCGATTACGACGGCAACGGCATGTACCGCAGCTGGGGCAATGTGCAGGTGAATCCGCATGTCGGCATGCTGTTCATCGACTTCGAGACGCCCAAGCGCATCCGGGTGAATGGCGTGGCGCAGGTGCATGAGCACGATGCCTTGCGCGCCGAGTATCCTGGGGCGGTGTTCATCGTGCGCGTGACTGCCTCGCGCATCTTTCCCAATTGTCCGCGGTATATCCATCGGATGCGGCTGACGGAATACTCGGTGTATGCGCCGAGGCCGGGGTATGTGCCGCCGGTGCCGGCCTGGAAGACTTTTGAGGTGTTCAGGGATGCGTTGCCGGCGCGGGATCGGGATGATGATGTGCCGCACTGAGATGGTTCTTCTCTTCGGTGAAGCGCTTGGCGGGTTTCGCTACGCTCTACCCACCCTACGATTCTTTATGCATTGAAATGACTAGAGGACTGTAGGGTGGGTAGAGCGAAGCGAAACCCGCCAAACCGCGTCACGCCGAGCATTCCATTCAATGCGCCTTGCTCTTCTCCGCCGCCTGCCGCCGGAAATCCTTCGACCGTATTCCATGCTTCTTGAGCAGCATCTGCAGGTGCGAGCGGTTCATGTCGCAGCGTCGTGCCAGTTCGGCCACCGTCCCGCCCACTTCCTCCAGCCCGCGCTCGAGGAAGGCACGTTCCGCTTCGTCGCTCGCCGCACGCTTGGCATCGCTGAGCGAGGTCAGTTTCATTGCCTCGACGTCGATGCTGCCGGCGTTGACCGGGCGCACCGTCGCCTTCGGGCGGATGTCTTCCGGCAGGTGCGCGATGTCCGCCATGTCCCCGGCCAGGCAGGAAATGCGGTAGATCAGGTTGCGCAGTTCGCGGATGTTGCCGGGATAGGAATAGTTCAGCATGAAGTCGCGCAGGCGCGGCGTCATCTTGATCGGCGCCCGCTTCAGCGCTTCCGCCGCCTCGTCGCCGAAGAAGGAGATCAGCAGCGGAATCTCGTCCTTGCGATCGCGCAGCGGCGGCAGGGTGACGTGGATGACGCTGAGCCGGTAGAACAGGTCTTCGCGGAAGGTGCCTTCCTCGATCAGCTTGCGCAGGTTTTTGTTGGTCGCGGCGACGATGCGGGTATCGACATTGATCACTTCGTCCGAACCGACGCGCTGGATCTCGTGCGCCTGCAGCACGCGCAGCAGCTTCACCTGGCCCTGCAGCGGCAGCTCGCCGATCTCGTCGAGGAAGATGGTGCCCTTGTGCGCACTCTCGAACTTTCCCTTGCGGTCGTTGGCGGCCCCGGTGAACGCGCCCTTCTTGTGGCCGAACAGTTCGGATTCCAGCAGGTTGTCGGGAATAGCGCCGCAGTTGACGGAGATGTATGGCTTGTCGGCACGCGAACCATTGGCGTGGATCACCTTGGCCATCAGCTCCTTGCCGGTGCCGCTCTCGCCGTCGATCAGTACCGGCAGGTCGGTCGGCGCGGTCTTTTCCGCGATTTCCAGCGCTTCGAGCAGCTTGGGGTTGTCGCCGAAGGTGCCTTCGAAGATGAAGCTGCGGTCCATCAGGCCCTTGCGGCGTTCGCCCGGTGGCCGCTCGATCGGTTCCATCGGTTCGACGCGTTCGACCTCCGCGCTGGCCGCGCGCACGAACCTTTCCTTGTGCGAGAGCTGCATGACTTCGTCGCGCAGCGCGTTGGATTGCCGCAGAAGTTTTTCGATCTCGGCACGTTCCAGCTTCGAGGCCCAGCGCAAGGTATTGCGCATGATCTCGATCTTTTCCAGCACACCCGCGTAGGAAATGCTGGTGCCGCCGAGGCGCTGGTCGAAGAGTTTCATGCGGCGCTCAGCTGTTTCTGCACCAGTTCGTAATACATGCCGCGGCGGGCGACCAGTTCCTCGTGCCTGCCCTGCTCGACCACCGCGCCCTCGAACAGCACCAGGATCTTGTCGGCGCGCATGATGGTGCTCAGGCGGTGCGCGATGACGACGGCGGTGCGGCCCTTGAGGATTTCGTGCATGTTGCCCATGATGTTGCTTTCGGATTGGGTGTCCAGCGCCGAGGTCGCTTCGTCGAACACCAGCAGGCGCGGGTCGTGATAGAGCGCGCGGGCAATGCACAGGCGCTGGATCTGACCGCCCGACAACCCCATGCCGCGCTCGCCGACCACCTGCTCGTAGCCGAGCGGCAGCTTTGTGATGAAGGCATGCGCGTCGGCCATCTTGGCCACTTCCTCGATGCGCCGCCGGTCCGGGCTTTCTTCACCGCTGGCGATGTTCTCGGCGATCGTGCCGGAGAACAGCAGGTTGCTCTGCATGACATAGCCGACTTGCGCCCGGTAGTAATCCTTGTCGATCACGTTCATGTCGTAGCCGTCGACGATGATCTTGCCCTCGGTGGGCATGTAGAAGCCCACCAGCAGTTTCGCCAGCGTGGTCTTGCCCGAGCCGCTGCGGCCGACGATGGCGACCAGTTCGCCCGGCTTGATGTCGAGGCTGATGTTTTCCAGCACATAGGCCGTATCTTCGCCGCCATAACGGAAATAGACGCCGTCGAGCTTGATCTCGCCCTGCAGGTCGGGCAGCACGACGCGCGTGGGCAAGTCCTGTGGCTTTTGTTCCGGCTCCATGTCGAGCACGTCGCCCAGGCGTTCCATCGCCACGCCGGCGTCGTTGAGCAGGTTCCACAGGCCGACCAGGCCCATCAGCGGCGCCAGCACGCTCCCCATCAAGGCGTTGAAGGCAATCAGCTGGCCGATGCTCAGCTCGCGCGACAGTACCAGGCTTGTGCCCACCCACAGGACGGCGATGGTGGTGGCGGCGTTCAGGATCTGGCCGGTGAGCGATATCCAGATGTTGAAGGACTGCGCGCGGTATTGCACTTCCAGCGCCTTCGTATATTTCCGCTCCCACTTCAGCCGCACCGGACGCTCGATGCCCATGCCCTTCACCGTTTCCACGCCGCCCAGCGCTTCCATCAGGAAGGCTTGCGCATCGGTGGAGGCGGTGAAGGCTTCGCGCGCATAGTTCTTCACCTTCGGCGTCACGATCACCGTCAGCGCGATGATGGGAATGATGAAGGCGATCAGCACCATCGTCAGCTTGAAGTTGTACAGGAACATGATGGTGAAGTAGATGAACACCATCAGCAGGTTCAGCAAAGTCGTGATCGTCGATTCGGTGAGGAAGGCGCGGATGGTCTGGTTTTCCTGGAAGCGCGCGAGGATGTCGCCGGTCTTGCGCTTGGCAAAGAAGGAGAACGGCAGCGACATCGTGTGCTTGAAGAAATGCGACATCATCGCGAAATCGAGGTTGCGTACCATGAAGCCGGCCAGGAAGGAACGTATGGTCGACATCAGCTGCGTGAACAGGTTGGAGATGATGAGGCCGGCGATCAGCAGGTGCAGCAGGTTGACGTTCTGGTGCACGATCACGCCGTCGAGAATGTTCTGGATGATGAGCGGCGGCACCAGCCCGAGCACCTGGATGACGAAGGTTGCCAGGAAGATGTGCATCAGGATTTTCTTGTACGGCTTGAGGTAGCCGACGAAGCGTATCCAGGGCGAGCGCGTCGCGGCAAGCTGCACCATGTCCTGGCCGGGCGTGAACACCAGGCAGGTCCCGCTCCAGCCGCGCTCGAATTCCTCCACCGCCATCTTCTTGAAGCCGATCGCCGGGTCGGCCACCCATACGTGGCTTTTCGACACACCGTAGACGATGATGTAGTGGTAACCCTCCCAGTGGGCAATGAACGGAAGCTGGAAGCCGAGCAGCGATTCATAGGTACATTGCACGCCGCGCGTGGAAAACCCGAGCGTGTCGCCGACGCGAGCAAGGCTGTCGAGGGTGGCGCCGGCGGTGGTCACGTTGGCCATTTCGCGCAGCTTCCCGAGGGTCATCGGGATGCTGTAATGCTTGCAGATCATGGCCAGGCAGGCCGCGCCGCAATCCATTTCCTCCGCCTGCTCGACCAGCGGAAAGCGCCGGATGACCTTTTCGCCCATCTCGGGCTTGGACTGCAGGTCGAGCAGCACCGGCCGCTTGCGGCGCTCTTCCAGTTTCTTCTGGCGCTGCAATTCCCGCTCGACAATGCGGATGCGGTCTTCCAGCACCTCGCGCAACTTCGTGTTGCGCTCCAGGATCACGTGGATGGTCTTTTCCGGGATCACGAGCAGCGTGGTGTCGGTCACCGCGGTCACCGTCACCATCTGTTCCTGACGCATCAGGCACGCCTTTTCGCCGAAGATGTCGCCCTGGCGCAGCGTGGCCAGCGGGAATTCGGTCCCCTCCTCCATGCGCGAGAGTTTCACTTCGCCCTGCCGGATCACGTACAGGCGCCGGTCTTCCTTCGCATCCTGCTTCAGGATTTCCTTGCCGGCGGACACGCGCTTGACCCCGACGCTGCGCACGAATTCTTCCAGCTCCGCCTTGTTGACCTTGCCGCGCAGGTCGAACAGCCGCGTCACGAAGCCGCCCGCCGAACTGATCGCCACGTAGCTGGCGACAAATTCCAGCGCGGCCGGATTGCGGGCAATGATGGGTTCGATGACCTTGCGCGGAATGAACAGCAGTTCCGTCTTCAGCGAGGCGCGCACCGAGGATTCGTGCCGGTAGTCGCGCAGCATGGCGATCTCGGCGATGACCTCACGCTCCTTGCGCACGCCCATGCTGATTTCCTTGCCGTTCTCCTCGGTAAACACACG
Source organism: Noviherbaspirillum sp. (assembly GCF_035654295.1). Taxonomy (GTDB): domain Bacteria; phylum Pseudomonadota; class Gammaproteobacteria; order Burkholderiales; family Burkholderiaceae_D; genus Noviherbaspirillum. The sequence continues at coordinate 6,526 of NZ_DASRXF010000078.1, forward strand.
CACTGAACCGGACTTGACGATGAGCAGTCCGCCGGCCGGGTCGCCGGCATTGCAGACCGTATCGCCGAAGGCGAAGAAGCGCGACTCTGCATGTTCGGCGAGGCGGTCGATCTCTTCGCGGGAAAACGGAGAGAGGATCTCGACGGACGCAAGGAAATCCGCGAGCGGCTGCTGCTGTTTCTGCGCGGCGTCCATGATGGCGAGGGGTCAGGCCGCGGTCAGCGTGCTTCGATGATGTGTTCCTGGGCGCGGGCAAACAACCAGTCTTCGCGAAGCATGCGCCGGATCTCGGCCGCGGTTTCTTCGTCCAGCCGCGCCGGATGCTTGGCATCGACCTTGAAGATCTCGAACACCGATTTGTCGGACGAGGGGAACGGCCCGAGCAGGTCGCCTTCCGAGGCGTTGAAGACCTTGGCCTCGACATCGGTCTTGAGCGATCCGCGCAGCACCTTGCCGATGCGGCCGCCCTGCTCCTTCGTGTCGGCGACGGAATGCTCGCGCGCCATTTCCTCGAACGCGTCCGGGTCGTCGCGCAGGTAGGAGATCATTTCCTTGGCCTTGCCTTCGGCATCGAGCACCATGTGGCTGACTTCGATGCTGTCGAACTTCGGTGAATTGAGCTTGAAGTATTGCTCGACCGCCTTGTCGTTGCACACCTGGGCCATCATCTTTTCCTGGTACAGGCTGTCGGTGACGAAGACCTCGAACTCGTCCAGGCTCACGCCCAGCGCGTTGAGATAATTGTTCATGTCGGCGGCGCGGTGCAGGCCCTGGACGCGGCGGAAGTTGTCGGCGCGCTCCTGCACTTCGTCGGGCGTCACCTTGATGCCGTGTTTCTTCGCCGCACGCACCGTCAGCTTGTCCCTGACGATCTGCTCGATAAGGCCTTCGAACTGCCCCGTCAGCTTCAGTGTCCTGACGAAATCCTCGACGCCGATGACTTCATCATCGATACGCACAATCGCAGTCATCGTCCTCTCCTTGCATGAACAAGCGTTACAGAAACCTTAGGAGGGGATGCAGGTGGGACGTTTGCGGATGCTCAAACCGGCGTCAATACG
>NZ_DASRXF010000079.1:0-33090 GCF_035654295.1 Noviherbaspirillum sp.
CCCTCGTCCACGCCGGCGTAGTCGACATACTCCTGGCGCGACTTCGCCTTCGGGTCGGTGTCCTTCAGGTTCTCGCCGTCATACACCTGCATCTTGGAGAAGATGCTGGAGTTCTCCGGTTCCTTCAGGCGCGACAGCACCGCGAACTGCGCCATCATCTTCAGTGTGCCGGGCGCGCAGGGCGCCTTGCCGAGCGAGGAGCTGGCGACGAGCTTTTCGTAGATCTTGATCTCTTCCGACACGCGCAGGCAGTACGGCACCTTCACGATGTAGATACGGTCGAGGAATGCTTCGTTGTTCTTGTTGTTGCGGAAGGCCTTCCACTCGGATTCATTCGAATGCGCCAGCACGACGCCGTCGAAGGGGATCGCGCCGAAGCCTTCGGTGCCCTTGTAGTTGCCTTCCTGCGTTGCGGTCAAGAGCGGGTGCAGCACCTTGATCGGCGCCTTGAACATTTCAACGAATTCCATCAGGCCCTGGTTGGACAGGCACAGGCCGCCGGAGTAGCTGTAGGCGTCCGGATCATCCTGCGAGTAGTCTTCCAGCTTGCGGATGTCGACCTTGCCGACCAGCGAGGAAATGTCCTGGTTGTTTTCATCGCCCGGCTCGGTCTTGGAGATCGCGATCTGCTTGAGCACCGACGGATAACGCTTGACCACGCGGAACTGGTTGATGTCGCCGTTGAACTCGTGCAGGCGCTTGACGGCCCACGGGCTGGGAATGGTCTTCAGGTAGCGGCGGGGAATGCCGTAATCCTCTTCCAGAATCGCGCCGTCTTCCTCAGCGTTGAACAGGCCGAGCGGCGACTCGTTTACCGGCGAGCCCTTGATGCAATAGAAGGGCACATGTTCCATCAGCGACTTGAGCTTTTCGGCGATGGAGGATTTGCCGCCGCCGACGGGGCCGAGCAGGTAGAGGACCTGCTTGCGCTCTTCGAGGCCTTGCGCGGCATGACGGAAATAGGAAACGACCTGCTCGATGACCTCCTCCATTCCGTAGAACTCACGGAATGCCGGATAGATCTTGATCACTTTGTTGGCGAAGATGCGCGAGAGACGCGGATCGTGGCGGGTGTCGATCAGCTCGGGCTCGCCAATCGCTTCGAGCATGCGCTCGGCGGCAGTGGCGTAAGCAAGGCGATCGCGCTTGCACAACTCCAGATATTCTTGCAGGGAGTATTCCTCTTCCCGAGTCCGCTCATACCGTGCTGCGTAGTTGTCAAAGATCTTCATTGGGCTTCCTTTGATATGTGTCTACCGGTCGTGTGGGTGTCGGATACAGATTGATTTTCCACTCCGCAATTTAATAATACGCAGAATTTTTTCTAGTCGATAGGAAATTTTGCGCTTTTTTTTGAGAGGGAAAACAGTTGAAGAAAAGGCTTTCCACTTCGTCTTTTCAAAGCGGAATTTTCAGCGACTTTTTTTAAGGAATTGATTTGATTGCGTAAAACTTTTCGGAGGGAAAGTTGTCGTGCAGGCGCACTTTTCGTTGATGAGAAGGCAGCAGTGTGTGAGCTAAAAGCGACACTAGGAGGAAGGGTCGATGGAGACGCTTCATTACTGTCGCAATAATTTTCTTGCGACCCGGCAAGCTTGGGGTATAGTGGCTTTTAATACAGCTTATTTGCCCAACAATCCTTTCAGCTGTTCCTGCAGCTGACCGCGGACTTTTTCTTTCTGTTCGTCGAGCGACTTCTGCGCTTTCGCCCGCACTTCTTCTTTCCGCTCATCGAGTTTTTGTTTTGCCAGTTCGCTCGCCATGCCGGCGAGGTCGACCCGCCATCCGATCGCATTGAACGGACCTGACAGGCGCACCGGCAAGGTCAATCCTTTCAGCGCCTGCAGTTCCGGTCCGTCCTGCCCTTGCAGCGTGGAGACCACCGTTGTTCTCGCGAGGTAGTCCAGCCTGTCCTCGGCGAGGTTGATGGTGCCGGAGCCGGCCACGCGCACCAGCGGCGACTTGATCGCGAGGTCTTCGTTGTGCGCCACACCATTGACGATGCGGAAGCTCGCGCTCAGTTCGCTGAAATCGGTTTTCTGTGTCGTGGACCCGGTTCCGCCCTGCTGCTTTTCATTGCCGCGCAGTTCGCCCACACGCGCCTTCGCTTCGCGTATGGCCTGCGCGATATTGACGCCCTTGATCGCACCGTCGCGCAATTCCAGCCGGGCGCTGCCGTTCAATCCCTTCTTGATCTGTTCGAATGCCGCGCCGGCGGCGGTGAGGTCGAGCTGCACATTGCCTTTTCCGTCCAGCGTGTCCTTGTCGATTGCATCTTTCATCAGCGGGCCGATGTCGATGCCGCTCAGCGTCTGCCGCATCGCGTAACGCGCGGGCTTGCCCGACGCGATGCGGAGCGAACCGGACACATTGCCGCCGTACAGGCCGGCCGACAACGGCTCGATATCGAGCTTGCCGCCCGACGCGCGCATATCCATGCGCACGTTCGCCATGCGGATATTCGCCGCCTTGAGCGCGCCCACGCGCAGCACGCCGTTGGTCTCCAGTTTCTGCAGCACCGCGAAGTCCATCGGCGCTTCCGCTGCCGGCGCCTGCGCAGGTGTCTTGGCCGCCGCCGGTTTCGTCTCGGCCCCTGCCTTGGCACGATAGCGGTCGAGGTCGAGCTGGTCGATGCCCACATCGAACGTCGTCGCGAGCGGCGAGAAACCGCGCAGGCCGAGCTTGGCGCGGAAGGCGCTCTGGTCGACGCTGCCGTTCAGCATCGCCGAGCCTGTCTCCTTGCCATAGTTCACCGCGATGTTGCCGGTCGCTTTCAGTGCGAGCGGACCGCCGGCGGGATTGGGCAGCGCGAGGTTCGCCGCCAGTCTCTGCAACTCCACGTATTTCGATTCCATGTCCACCGCCAACGGCGTGGACAACGTGCCGCTGATCGGTGAGCCGCCCTGCCGGCCGTCGACCGACAGGTTCATCTGCGGCGAGGTGAATTGCATCTTGTCGATGTTGCCCGAGACCGCGCCCGAGAGTTTCAGCTTTGCATCGAGGGTCGTGTCGCGCACGCTTGCGTCCAGCGCCAGCGAGGGCAGGCGGAAGGATTGCGGGCTGCCTTCGAACGAGGGCACGCTGAAGTTGGCCGCGACGTTGCGCGCGCCATCCACCAACCGCGCTTCGCCTGTCAGCTTGCCGCCGCTGACCTTGGCATCGGTGACGGCCAGCGATGGAATGCTGAACTTCGCCTCGATGGCCTCGCGACCGCGCTTTCCCTTCGCGTCCAGTGCGATTGCGTCGAGTGCGAAGCGCCTCGCGTCCGGCTGCAGGTCGGCGTCGCCGGACAGTTTCAGGTCGAGGTCGGTGATGCCGGCCAGGGCTCCCTTGACGCTGCCGTCCACGCCTTTCAGGACGTAATGTTTCTTTTCGAGGTCGAAGGTAAAGCCCGTCTTGAGCGCAACGCGCGCATCGATGTCGGGCTTGTTGCCTTTGACTTGCGCAGCGAGCTGCAGGTCACTCGGGCGGCCGGGAGCGATGCTGCCGGTTTCCAGGTCGAGTCCGGTGACCGCGATCTTGCGGTCCTGTTGCCCGTCGTCGTAGTTGAGCTGTGCACCGCTCAGCGTGATACCGTCGATGTCGAAGCGGAACTGCTGCCCGGGTTCGCCCGGCGCTGCCGCTTCCGTCTTTTCCTTCGGCGCAAGCAGGTCATCGTAGTTGGTGCTGCCATCCTTGAAGCGCCGGATGTTCGCGCGCAAGCCTTCGATGCGCACCTGGTCGACCACCAGGTCCTTCTTCAGCAGGGGTATCAGCGCGAGCGAGAGGCGGGCGCTGTCGACCGATGCGAATTCGGCGCTGCCCTTGTGCTCGGAAATGGAGAGCTTGCCGAGCTCGACACCGAGCTTGGGAAAGAAGCGCAGCCGGATGTCGCCCGGAATGGCCAGGGTGCGCTGCGTCTTTTCCTGCACCAGCCGGATCAGCTGCGGCTTGTAGTCGTTGGGATTGAATTGCGCAGCGAAGATCGCCGCCGCCCCGATGAGCAGCGCGAGCAGGACTGCAACGACGATGAGGGCAATCTTAAAGGTCTTGCGCATGCTGTCCCGGCGCCGCCCGCACTTCACCCCCGCCCCCACTACGGCGATAGGCTTTCAGTGCGTAGCGGGCGGGATCGAGTGCCTCGGCGAGTTCACGTTCGATCGGCAACGGTTCCCCTTCGAGCGCGGACGCGAGCAGTTCGGCGGCAAACGGCGCCCAGACGATGCCGCGCGAGCCGTAGGCGAGCAGGCCATGCAGGCCGGGCAGGCGCGGCACGTCGCGCAGGCGGCTTCCCTTGATCGGCTGCGCCGGGTCGGGCAGCGCGCCTGCCAGCGGCAAGCGGTCCGGGGAAACGCAGCGGAAGCCTACCCGTCCGGCCAGCGGGACACTGACGCCGGCCTGCGGCAGCACTTGCGCGAGCCCGGCCATGTTTTCGTCATGGCTGGACTGCCGCAACTGCGCGTCGCTGTCGAGATCGTAGGACGCGCCGACGCAGCAGGTCCCGTTCGCCGGTCCCGCCACATACGCCTCGCCGCACAGCACGACGTTTAACGGCGGTAATGCGGCAGCCGCGACGTGCGCCACCTGTCCGCGAATTGCGCCCAGGGGTAATCCTTGTGTTTGAGGAAAGGATGTTGCATTAGTTCCATTGGCGATGATGACGACCGGCGCCTGCGCGATGGGTTTGCCCGCGCCGTCGCGCACCGTCCATTCATCGCCGCTGCGCTCCAGCGCAACCGCTTCCCGTACGAAGCAGCGCTGCAATTTTTCTCCGCATGCATCGAGCAGTGCCGCGCACAGGCTGGGCGGCGTCACCCAGCCGCCCTGCGGGAAAAACCAGGCGCCGTGCGCATCGGCATTGCCGGTCATGCCGGCGACGGCGGCTGCGTCGAGCCAGCGCACGAATTCTTCCGGAAAGCCGAGCGACTGCACGGCCTCCTGCTGCATGCGCGCATGCTCCGCGTCGCGCGCAAGGTGCAGCACGCCGCAGGCATCGCCAGCGAAGGCCTGGCCGATGCCTCCGAGTTGTTCCCAGCGGCGCACGGTGTACAAGAAGGCGGCGCGCAACAGGCGCGAGGACAGGTTGTCATCCTTCGAGAGCAAGGGCATGGCGATGCCGGCCAGGTTGCCCGATGCTTCCTGCGCCGGCTTGTCGTGGCGCTCGACAAGCGTCACTTGCCAGCCTCGCGCGGCAAGCCGCTCGCAGGCCGCACTGCCGGCCACGCCGGCGCCGATCACCACCGCGCGGCGCTCTTGCGGCTCGGGACGCGCGGGTATCGGCCAGCGCGGCGCATAGCGTGCCGCCAGCATGTCGCGCTTGCGTCCGAATCCCGGCCTCTTCTCGCACAGGAAGCCGCCTTGCGCCAGCGCCTGGCGCACCGCGCCCGACACGGTATACGTCGCCGCGGTGGCCCCGCTTGCCGCCATGCGCCCCATGCGCACGAGCACCTCGGGCGCCCACATCTCCGGATTCTTGCCGGGCGCGAAGCCATCGAGGTAGAACGCGTCGGCGGCGGCATCCACCTGCGGCAGACAATCGGCGACGTCGCCGAAGGCGAGCGTGAGGATGACCCGGCCTGCATCCAGCTCGATGCGATGGAAGCCGGCGACCAGCGGCGGCCATGCGTCGCGCAGGGCGGCCGACAGATCCGCCAGTTCCGGCCAGTGCGCATGCAGTTGCGCGAGATCGGCCGCGGCGAAGGGATGCTTTTCGATAGCGACATAATGCAGGCGCGCGCTGCGCGCAGGGTCGTCGCGCCATGCTTGCCAGGTGGCGAGGAAGTTCAGGCCGAGGCCAAAGCCGGTCTCGAGGATGGTGAAGCGCGTGCGGCCCTGCCAGCGCCCCGGCAAGCCGTTCCCGTCGAGAAAAACATGGTGCGCCTGCGCCAGCCCGCCGTCGGCGGAATGATAGACGTCGCCATACGATTCGGCGTAGGGAATGCCGTCGGTGAAGGAAAGCGTGGCGGGTTGGAGTCGGTATGGCATGGTCACGGTTCAGAAGGAAACGGCGTCATTGTAGTGCTTGTCCTATCTCGAATCCGCTGCAAAAAAGTATTCGCGCGCGACGGACAATTGAGATAATACGCACCCACAATAATTCCATTCCGTTTGAACCCGATGAATCGCTCCAGCAATACCGCGTCGGAAGACCGCCCCCTTTATGTCGTCAAGAACTCGCGCGTGCACGGCCGCGGCGTGTTCGCCGCCCGCAAGATCCCGGCAGGCACCTGCATCATCGAATACGAGGGCGAGCGCATCGACTGGAAGGAAGCCGTGCGCCGCGAAAACCTGAAGGCGGCGGACGATTTCCATACCTTCTTCTTCAGCCTGGACGACGGCAGGATCATCGACGGCGGCAGCATGGGCAACGACGCGCGCTGGATCAACCATGCCTGCGAACCGAACTGCGAAGCGCGCGAAGAAGAGGGACGCGTGTTCATCCACGCGCTGCGCGACATTGCGCGCGGCGAAGAGCTCAATTACGACTACGGCCTGATCCTGGAAGAGCGCCACACGCCGGCGCTCAAGCGTGCCTACCAGTGCCTGTGCGGCGCGCCGACCTGCCGGCACACCATGCTGGCGCCGAAGAAGAGACGGAAAAGCGCGTGATCAGTGCGGGCTGAGCATCTTCAGCCCCGCAATTCCGCCCAGGATCAGGGCCACGCAAAGCCACTGCCCCACCGACAAGCCTTCCTTGAGCAGCACGGCGCCGAGGATGGCGGTGCCGACGATGCCGATGCCTGTCCATACCGCATACGAGGTGCCGACGGGCAGGGTGCGCATGGCAACCCCCAGCAGCACCACGCTGACGACCATGGAAACGAGTGTCAGCACCGAGGGCACGGGGCGGGAAAAACCTTCTGTGTATTTGAGGCCGATGGCCCAGCCGACCTCGAACAGGCCGGCGATGATCAGGATGAACCAGGACATAGTTTGACCAAAACAAATCCGTGGCCGTCCACGGGTGGGTCTGAAGAGGCGGGGTCGTCCCCGCATTCGGGATGTGCGCCCCATGACGGAGCAGGGGGCCAGGCGTTACTTTACCCGATGCCGGCGCAATTTGCTGGCGGCTCTCAGGCCGCGATCTCGAAGCGGTTCCGGCCGTTGCGCTTGGCATCGAACAGCGCGGCGTCGGCGCGGTTGATGGTGTCGGAGATGTGCTCGCCCCGGCGGCGCTGGGCAATGCCGAAGCTGGCCGAGATGCGCACCGGTTCGCCGTCGGCAATCATTTCGATCTCCGCGATCGCCAGCCGCATGCGCTCCACCACGTGCGCGCCGTCGTCGGCCGCGGCCTCCGGCATGATGATCATGAATTCCTCACCGCCCCAGCGGCCGCACAGGTCGTAGTCGCGCACGCCGTCGCGGATGGCGTTGGCGATGCGCATCAGCACCTTGTCGCCGGCTTCGTGGCCGTAGGCGTCGTTGACCGCCTTGAAACGGTCGACGTCGACCAGCACCACCGTCAGCGGGTGTTCGAGGCGGTCGGCGCGTGCCGTTTCCGCCTTCAGGTGTTCCATCAGCATGCGGCGGTTGCCGATCCCGGTGAGCGCGTCCTTGGTCGACGCATCCTTCAGCGCTTCGTTCAGGTCGCGCATCATGGACTGGTAACGGTCGGAAATGCGTGCGATCTTTTCCAGCTGGCGCAGCTGCTTCTGGTAGCGGCCGGCGATCGATTCCTTCTGTTCGCGGCCGACGCTCTGGTAGCGATCCGAGATGCGCATGATGCGGTCGATCTGGTGCAGCAGGCTGCGGTATTCCGCGTACAGCTCTTCCAGCGCGTAGCGCAGCGGGTTGCCCTCGTTCTCCGGGTCAGCCAGCAGCGTCTCGATCATCAGCTCCAGATGCTTCTCGTCGCGCACGATCACTCCACCTGGCTGGTGATATGGAATGGAAAACTGCAGTCTTCCTTGAACTCTTCGGCCAGCTCCGCAACGCGCTCGTTCTGCTCGTCGTAGTACCAGTTGACCGTCACCCTGCCCCCGGCCTGATGCGCCTCTTCGAGGATGTCGAAGATATCCATCATGGCCTTGACGCTGCTGGTGTTCAGGTACAGCAGGTGCAGGTTCAGCGTCAGGGGGCGGCCGGCTTGCGCCAGGTACTCCTCGATCCAGCGCATGGCCGGGGAAAACAGTTCGAAGGAGTTTTCCGGGTAGGAATCGCCGCGCATTTCCACGGTGCCCTCCCTGTAGTCGGTCATGATCGACGGCGTCGACTGGGTGCTTTCGATGATCAGGTTATCCATTCTTCTTTCTCCGTTACATGACTACGCGCATGCTGAAGAACGCGCGGCCGTCGTCCAGTGTGCGCAGGGCGCAGGACAGCGGCTCGGCCGCCTTGCGCGCGAGATCGATCAGGCCGAGGCCGGCGCCGGTGACGGCACCCTCTTCCCGCGGCTTGCGCAACTGTTCCTTGTATTCCGCCTTGAGCTGGGCCTTGTCCAGGGAGGCGAGCTTCCTTACCCGTGCCTCCAGTTCCGGGCCGTCGGCCGCGTCGAGGATATTGCCGGCCGAGACCACGTAATGCCCCTCGGCGTCCCGCGCGATGACCACCGTGGCCGCCGCTTCCGACTCGTCCCAGCCCTTGCGCGCGGCGTAGTGGCGGATGTTCTGCGTCAGCTCGATGTACGCGCCGAACACATCCATCGCCGACGACGCGGTGGCATTCTCGCGCTCCATGTAGTTGCGCAGGGCGTTGCCGATCTCCTCGATCAGGCTCTTGGTCAGCGGGCCGTTGAAGCACAGCATGATGCGCTGCTGGTTGTAGGTCTGCTGCAGTGAAAACAAATCGATCAGTTCCATGGTTCTCCCTGGAGGGTGTGATGAACTGGATTGAGGGTCGCGCGGTCCGGTTCATGACACTCTGCAAACCGGAAGCACAGCATCGTGATGTCGTCGCGCTGCGGATGATTGCCCTGGTATTCCGCCAGGGTGCTGGCGAATGCACTGCTTTGTTCTGTCAGCGGCCGCCGGGCGTGCCGGCGCAGCATGTCGACGAAGCGGGCATTGCCGAAGCCGAAACCCTTCTCGCCGCCTGCCTGGTCGAGGAATCCGTCGGTGCTGAGATAGAAGGTGCGCGCCGGCAGCAGCGGAACGCTTTCGTTCGCGTATTCGCCGATGTAACGGTCGCCGATCGAGCGCCGTGCGCCATGGATGCTGCCGACCTCCTCGCCGTCGCTCCAGTAGAGCGCAATGCGCGCGCCGGCGAAGGTAACGCTGCGCGCGGCATGGTCGACATAGGCGATGCCGGCGTCCATCATGGTCGCGATGTCGCGCCGCCTGTCGTCGATCTGCAGCATCGCGCGGATCACGGCATCGGTGCGGCTGAGGATGGCGGCGGGGTCGCGGGCGCCGGCCTCGTCGATCGCCTGGTCGATCGCCGCCCGCGCCAGCATGGTCATGAAGGCACCCGGTACGCCGTGGCCGGCGCAGTCGACCACGCCGAGCAGGCAGCCGCCTTCGACTTCGCGGTACACATAGAAGTCGCCGCCGACCACGTCGCGTGGACGCCAGAGGACGAAATGGTTATCGCCGAGGGCATTGGTGAGCTGGCGGTCGGGCAGGATCGCGCGCTGGATCAGGCTGGCGTAGGAAATGGAATCGCTGATCTTCTTGTGCGCCAGCGACATTTCGCTGTTCGCGCGCGTCAGTTCCTGCGTGCGGTGGCGCACCGTTTCTTCCAGTTCCTCGGTGTGGCGGCGCACCTTGTCGGCCATCGCACCGAAGGCGCGGGTCAGTGCACCGATCTCGTCCCTGCCCGCGGGCGGCAGCGCGACGGCGTAATTGCCCGCGGCCATTTCCTGGGCCGACTGCTTCAGCTTGAACAGCGGCGCGATCACCAGCCGGTTCAGCGCGTACACGAAGCCCGCCATGACCAGCGCAAGCAGCGCCAGCATGGCCAGCACCACCCATTTCAGCAGCGCCCGGTCGAGCAATTCGGCGACGTCGAGATCGACCGCCGTCAGCACATGCCATTTGAGTTCGGGAATATAGGACACGGCCAGCAGCTGGTCCCTGCCGTCCAGCCTGGCGGAGAACAGTTCCGCGGTCCCGGGCCGCAAGGCGGCGCGCATGAGTGCGCCTTTCGCGGCCGCGACATCCTTCTCGCCGTGCAGCAGTCCGAACAGGGACTTGTCTCGCCCGGCGTCGGTGGTGCCGGAGTTGAAGGCGATGCGCTTGTTGTCCGGGTGGGCCTGGATGGCGGCATTGGTGTCGATGATCATCGGCGTGACGCCCGGCTCGGAAGTGCTGATGAAGTCCTTCAGGAAGGTGGACAGGTCGAGGCCGGTCCCCGCCAGGCCGATCTTGCGCTCGCCTTCCTTCACGAGGACGTTGAACCACACCTTGGTCACGCCGAGCTTCACGTCGGGGTCGACGTTGATGTTGAAGGGCCGGTCGTTCTTCAGCGTGTTGAAGTACCAGCTGTCGTTGCGGTCGTCTTCCTTGAGGGTGTAGCGCGGCGCGTCGCTGTAGGGCGACTTGGTGTCGTTGAAGAAGTAATGCTTCGTGACGTCCGAGATGATGAAGTAGGACTTGTCGGTGAAATCGCGGCGGAAGCTTTCGGCCTCCTGCAGGGCGCTGGCCTTTTTCGCGGGATGCTCGTCGTCGAGCAGCCACTGGCGGATCACCTGCGAATCGGCCAGGCGCAGGGACAAGGCGAGTTCGCGCGCGACGGGAGCGAGGATGCGCTCGCGGTTAAGCAGCGTGAAGTTGCGGGTGTAGGCGGTGCCGAGATGGGAACGGATCGATTCGACGGCCTGGAAAGCAACCAGGCTCGCCAGCAGGAGGACCAGGACGCAGGTAGCGAACAGAGCAAGAACCGACTTGCCGCGAAGGCCGAACGCGCGCCGCATGAATTCTCCAGCTTGTTGAATGGCCGGAGGCGCACCGAGCAGCGCCCCTCTCCCCTGCCCGCAGGAAGGCAGCGGACGGGGAAATTCTGCCAGTCATTGTGACCGCGCGCAATGTTCTTCGGCCGATTGTCGTCCGGGCGTCAATCAACCTGCTTGTCGAATTGTCATTGCCCGAGCACGGCGAACTGCCAGCCGAAGAAGGCGATCAGTGCGACGGCGATGGTCAGCAGTTGCTTCTTCGTCGCGGCGCAGACGAGGATCGCGATGATGGAGGCGACCAGTTGCGGATTGCGCCAGGTGAGTTCGAGACCCTCGTTATGCGGGGCGATCACCATCGGCACGATGATGGCCGTGAGCACGGTCACCGGGACGAAGCCCAGTGCCTGCTGCAGCAGCGGCGGGAAGGTCACGCGGCCGCCGAGCACGAAGATGGTGGCCTTGATGAAGACCGTGACCGCGGCCATGCCGAGGATCATCCAGGTATGGCTCATGCCGGGTTCCCCCCTTGTGCCTGCACCGCGCCGCGCCAGCGCGACAGCGCCAGCCCGGTGGCCACGCCGATCATGACTGCTGCCATGAGGCCGAGCTTGAACGGCAGGTCCTTCAGCAGGTAGGCAAAGATGCCCGCCGCCAGCGCCGCGCCGAAATGCGGCAGGCGGTTCAGCTGCGGCACCACGATGGCGATGAAGGTGGCGACCATCGCATAGTCCAGTCCGAGCGACTGGAGCTGCGGAAAGACCGCTCCGAACACGAGGCCGACCAGCGTCCAGGTCTGCCAGTTGATATACATGGACAAGCCGGAGCCGAGGAAATACCAGTGGCCGTGCGGCTGTTCGCGGTGCCGGCTGTAGTAGCCGTTCATGACGGCGAAGGTCTCGTCGGTCATCAGGAAACCGAGCGTCCAGCGCCAGCGCGCCGGCAGGTGGGCGACATGCGGCAGCAAGGTGGCTGCGTACAACATGTGGCGCAGGTTGACGATGAAGGTGGTGAGCCAGATCACCAGCATGCCGGCCTGACCGGCGACAAGGCCGACGGCAATGAACTGGCTGGAACCGGCGAACACGCCCATAGACATGAGTTGCCCCTGCCATGCGGCAAGCGGGCCGGCGGTGACGAGGGTGCCGAAAATCATGCCGAAGGGCGCGGCGCCGATCAGCATCGGGATGGTATCGCGCGCGCCCGCGGCAAAGCTGGACAGACGGGTGGGTTGAGGACGGGTGGATTGAGACATGGGATTTCCTTTCAGGGGAAATGGTAGCGTCTCAACCGGCGCGCCGCTTGTACATCCTTGCTGACACCGCCCCTCGCCTGGACTACACTTGATTGAACAATAACAATTCGTGCAACGGCTTTCAGGGAGGCCTTATGCAAAAGTTCGACTTTTCAATCCATACCCGCACCGGCCAGAAGATCGAAAGCATCGTGATCGCCGGGCGCGACAGGGACGATGCGGAGCGCAAGCTGTTCCAGATGTACCGCAACTGCACGGTGGTCACCTGTACGGAAAAACACCCGGAAGAGAAGGCCAGGCATTCGGCCTCGATGGAAGACTTGCTGACGCTGATCTCGAAGTAGCCGCGCCTAGCCGAAGAAGCCGGCGGCGATCAGCTCGTCGAGCAGCGCGTCGTAGTCCTGCGCGCCCCGGCTGGCGGGCGCATGTTCGAACACGGTCTTGTTGTGGGCCGGGCTCTCCGCCAGGCTGACATTCTCGGCGATCCGTGTGCGGCATACCTCTTCGCCGAACTGCTCCTCCAGCATCGCCTGCACTTCCTTGGCCATGCGGCGGCGGTTATCGAAGCGCGTGAGCAGGTAGCGCCGCTTCACGCGCCGCTTGAGCACCGGTTCCAGTGCCCGCAATGCCTTGTCCACCTGCAGCGCACTCTTATAGGAGAGATGGTCGGCCGAGACCGGCACGATCAGGCAGTCGCTGGCGAAAATGGCATTGAGGGAAAGCACCCCGATCAGCGGGCAGCAGTCGATCAGGACCGGGCTGGCCGCGTTGCCGATCGCTTCCGAGCGCAGGCTCGCATTGAGCCGGTTGACCACGTTGTAGCCCTTGCCGAACAGGGTGTCGACCTTCGACAGTTCCATGTGCGAGGGGATGAGCCGGATGCCGCAGGGCGCGGCGTGCACCAGCTCGGAGAGCTGCCGGTTGCGCTGGAAGAGGCTGAGCAGGGTGTCGTCGCCGGAAACCGCGGTGATGCCTGCGATGGCGCTGAAGTGCGCCTGCGGGTCAAGGTCGATGCCGAAGGGGCTGCGGCCGCGGCGCGCGAGCGCAGCGGCGAGATTGAGGGTGGTCGTGGTCTTGCCCACCCCACCTTTCTGGTTGAAGACGGCGACGATGGTCATGGCTGCCGTCCATCTTACTGGAGATTTCTACGGCTGTGGCTTGAAGATGGGGGCGGAGGACATCACGACCAGGCCGATGGCCAGCGGGATGGTCGCCGCGAACCCCGCATGCTTGAAGCCGAGCGCACCTGCCACACCGCCGATGAAGAAGGAAGCGACCAGCGACAGGTGCACTCGCAGGCGGGTACGGTTGGCGGCGACATAATGGTCCTGTCCCGTCCCCGCCCCTGCCCTGTTCCAGTAGAACAGCTTGCCCAGCTCGATGCCGATGTCAGTGAACAGGCCGGTGACGTGCGTGGTGCGGATCTCGGCATTCGAGATCTTGGTGACCAGCGCATTCTGCAGGCCCATCACGTAGCACAGCAGCGCCGCCGTCAACGACAGGTCGACGAGCTCATGCATCTGCAGGTTCGCGCCCATCAGTCCGAACACCAGCAGCAGGACGGACTCCGTCAGCAGCGCCGGCATGTAGGGATTGCCGTTCAGGTTGCGCCGCGCATAATTGACCATCACCGCCGTCGTCGCCGCGCCGAGCGCAAACGCGAGTATCGACAGGAAGGCTGTGACCACCAGCGGCAGATGGCCAAGCACGAGGTTGTCGGCCGCCGAGGACAGCATGCCGGTCATGTGGGAGGTGTACTGGCCGATGGCGAGGAAACCGCCGGCATTGAGCGCGCCGGCGACGAATGCCAGCGCGGTGCCAAGATGCAGGTTGGCGCGCGCAGAACGCTCCTGCGCCGTCAGTGAAGCAAGGTAATTGATGGGCATCGGGGAGGGATTACATGGATGGCAACACAGATGCAGGCCAGCCTGCCTTCCCGAGTGTAATACCAAAGCGGTTTTCCTGCCCCGCAATGAAAAAAAGGAGTGGAGACTGCGTGATCTCCACCCCAAACCTCAGGAGACACTGAGGAGAGACTGCACGGGCGTACCGCCCGTGCCGATTGCTACTGTTACCCGTGGACCCAGGAGTCCATCGGAATCGATGGGCGCTGACCCCACGCGAAGAATGTAGCAGTCAACGGACAAGAGAAAATCCGGAAAGATGACAGGTCTATCTAAGAAGATTTTGCGCATCCTGTATCCGTAAGGACACAGGCGCGGACGAAGGCGCGCCCACAGGCGCTTCAGAGCTTGGCGGACGCTTCAGGGCTTGGCGGGTGCTTCGGAAGCGGGGGCTGCGGGTTCGGCGGAGCCTTGCTTCTCCTCGGCCTGGCGCGACCGCTTGGCCGCCTCTTCCGCCGCCATCACGAATGCCGAGGCACAGGCCGACCTGAGTTCCTGTTCGAACACCGGGGCAAAGAGCGTCTTGCTCCTGGACTTGCTCAGCCGCGTGGCCTGGGGCAGCAGGTAGTCGCCCGAGGGATTCTCCAGGCGGATCCAGTGCAGCAGGCCGTTGGACTTTTTCATTTCGACCCGCACCTTGACCGGCGGCGCCGCCCGCGTGCTCATGGCCACCACCGTTGCCACGTCGTTGGCGATCTCTCCCAGTACGGAAGGCGCCATGCCTTCATCGACGCGCTCGGCGCCGGGCGTCGAATAGAAATGCGCGCCGCACAGCTGGTCGTCCTTCTGGTGCAGTTCCAGCACGAAGTTCGAGCACTTGCCGGAGTCTCGCTGCACCCCGCTCGGACAAATCCACGCCACCCATGCCCCGCTGAAATCTTCGGCGGCGAATGCCGCAGGAATCGGCGCGAGCAGGCACAGGGCGAAAATCGAATGGAGTCGCATGGCGGTCGTATCGTGGAGGTTGTTCCACAGATTTACCAGAGCAGGCGCGGCACTCCTTGAGCGGCCGCAAGGAACATCGGCCGTCCGCCTAGCCCATCTCGGGAGCGAGGTTCTCCCTCAGGAAATCGAACAGCAGCTTGACCCGCTTCAAATGGCGGATATCCGGGTGCGCCAGCATCCACAAGTCAGTCTCCAGTTCCGCCACCGGCCCCTCGATCACGCGCACCCCGGGCCGGTCCTTCAGCAGGAACACCGGGGCCACACCCACGCCCAGTCCCCAAACCACCGAGCCCGCCACCGACAACACGCTGTTGCAGCGATAGCGCGGCTGCACCTTCGGGTAGCGCTGGCGGCGCCAGCGTACCGAGGGATGCTCGGCCAGCGATTCATCGAGGGCGACCCAGTCCGCCCTCTCCAGGTCCACCGTTCCGCCCATGCGCGCGATGTAGGTCTCGGATGCGAACACCGCCGACGGCAGCGTGCCGAGCCGGTTGCCGACGAGGTGCTCGGGTGGCTTGCGCGTGGCGCGGATGGCGACGTCGGCATCGCGCTGGGAAAGGTTGGCCAGGGTGTTGGTGGCGATCAGCTCCAGCTCCACCTGCGGATAGGCGGCGGCGAACCTGCCGAGCACGGGCAGCAGCAGGCCGTTCAGGACAGTATCCGTGGTGGTGATGCGCAGCGCGCCTGCCGGCTCGCTGCCCCCCCTGGCCGCCGCCTCGCGCGCCTCTTGCAGCTCGGTCTCGATGCGTTCCGCATAGCCCGCCAGTTCGCGGCCCAGTTCCGTCGGCAGGTAGCCCTGGCGGCCGCGCTCGAACAACAGGTCGCCGAGGTCCTTCTCGATGCGCTTGATCGCCCGGAACACCGTCGATGTATCGACCTTCAGGCGCTCCGCGGCTCCCTGCAGCGAACGGCCGCGCACCAGCGCCAGCACCAGTTCCAGGTCAGACAGGCTGAGTGTCGATTGCATTTGTGCATAGCTTGATTTCATAGACGCCTATTTTCATTGCATGCCCACAATCCTACATTAGACCCCGGTTCAACTAATTTTGAAAGGAGTTTCACCATGATCGACCACAACCTCTCCCCCTACGCCGCCACCCTGCTGCGCGCCAGCCTCGGCGCCATGTGGATTTCGCATGCGCTGCTCAAGCTGCTGGTGTTCACCATTCCCGGTTTCGAAGGCTTCCTCGCCAGCCATGGCATGCCTGCCTTCGTCGCCTGGCCGGTGGTGCTGATGGAAATTGCCGGCGGCACGCTGATTCTGCTCGGCTGGCACGGGCGCATTGCTTCCCTGCTCCTGCTCCCCATCCTCATCGGCGCGATGGCAGCCCACCTCGGCAACGGCTGGGTGTTCAGCAATGCCAACGGCGGCTGGGAATATCCGCTCTTCCTGATCGCCATGTCGGTGGTGCATGGAATGCTCGGTGACGGCGCCTTCGCCCTTTCCGGCGACAAGCGCCGGCAAGCGCTGCGCCTGAAGACTGCCTGATCCCGTTCAACCGATTCTCGTTCACCTTGAAAGGACACACCATGAAACTGTATTTCTCCCCCGGCGTCTGCTCCCTCGCCCCGCACATCGCCCTGCGCGAAGCCGGCCTGCCGTTCACGCTGGAACTGGTCGACACCAATACCAGGTTGACGGCAAGCGGGGCGGATTACCTGGAGGTCAATCCGAACGGCTACGTCCCCGCATTCGAGGCGGAGCCCGGCTTCGTCCTGACTGAAGGCCCGGCGATCATGCAGTACATCGCCGACCGAGCGCCCGAGTCGGGCCTTGCGCCGCCGCCGGGCAGCGCCCAGCGTTACCGCCTGCAGTCCTGGCTGAACTTCATCACCTCCGAGATCCACAAGGGCTTCTCGCCCCTGTTCAAGCCCGGGATGCCGGCGGAAGCGAAGACGATGTTCAAGGAACAGCTCGCGCAACGCTTCGACCATGTCGAGAAGCATCTCGCGCGGCACGACTACCTGCTCGGCAACAGCTTCTCGATCGCGGATGCCTATCTGTTCGTGACCACGGGCTGGTCGGGCTTCGTCGGCATCGACCTGAATCGCTGGCCGGCGATCCTCGCCTTCCGCGAGCGCGTGCAGTCCCGCCCTTCCGTGCAGGAAGCGATGCGCGCCGAAGGCTTGCTCAAGTAAAAGGGGAAACGCAATGAAACTGACGCTCATCAGCCACGCGCTCTGCCCCTATGTGCAACGCGCCATCATCGCTTTGAAGGAAAAGGGCATCGCCTACGAACGCATCGACATCGACCTCTCGGCCAAGCCGGACTGGTTCCTGGCGATCTCGCCGCTGGGCAAGACGCCGGTGCTGCTGGCGGGGGAACAGCCGGTGTTCGAGTCCGCGGTGATCTGCGAATATCTCGAGGACACGCTCGGCCCGGCGCTGCATCCGGGAGATGCGCTGGAGCGCGCGCAGCACCGGGCGTGGATCGAGTTCGCCTCGGCGACGCTGAATGGCATTTGGACCTTTTACACGGCAAAGGACGATGCGGCGTACGCCGCCGCAGGGGCCGCCTTGAAGGATCGCTTCGCGCAACTCGACGCGATGCTGGGGGATGGCCCCTACTTCGGTGGAAAGCAATTCAGCCTTGTCGATGCAGCGTTTGCGCCGGTGTTCCGCTACTTCGATGTGTTCGATGCGGCCAGCGGCGTGGACCTGTTTGCCAGCACGCCGAAGGTGCGCGCCTGGCAGCAGACGCTGTCACAGCGGAAGACGGTGAAGGATGCGGTGACGGCGGAGTATCCGGCGCTGCTGCGGGAGTTTGTGGTACGGCAGGGAGGGGTGCTGGGCAAGCGGTTGGGCGGGTAGGATGCGGCATGGCGGGTTTCGTTTTGCTCTGCCCGCCATGCGGTTCTGTATGTGCTGTGGTGGGTTTCGCTTCGCTCTACCCACCCTACGATTCTTTATAAAGGACGGTAGGGTGGGTAGAGCGAAGCGAAACCCACCGCATTTCAATTGAATCACAACCCGCGCAACGGCCGGTGCCGGAAGCAATCAACGCAATGGTCGTTGACCATGCCGATGGCCTGCATGTAGGCGTAGATGATGGTGGAGCCGACGAACTTGAAGCCGCGCTTGGACAAGTCCTTCGAGATGCGGTCCGAGAGCGGGGTTTTGGCGGGGCAGTCGGACAGGTGCTTCCATGCATTCTGTATCGGCTTGCCGTCCACGTAGGTCCAAAGGTAGGGGCCGAGGCCGCCCGTCTCTTCCTTCAGTCGCAGGTAGGCGCGGGCATTGGTGATTGCCGCGGCGACCTTGAGGCGGTTGCGGATGATGCCGGGGTTGGCGAGCAGCTCGGCCACCTTGGCATCGCCGTAGCTAGCGATCTTTTCCGCATCCCAGTGATCGAAGGCTTCACGGTAGCTGTCGCGCTTGTTGAGCACGGTCTCCCAGCTCAGCCCCGCCTGCGCGCCTTCCAGGTTGAGCATTTCGAACAGGCGCACCTCGTCATGGCAAGGCACGCCCCATTCTTCATCGTGGTAGGCAAGGTAGCGGGGATTGGCCGGGTTGGCCCAGGAGCAGCGTGTCGGCATCGTGATCGGCGCGAAAAATGTTGCACCGATTTTAACCGTTCTATTTGACGTTGTACTTCAGCTTTATCCAGCGCGCGATGCCGATCACGATCGCAATGCCGGCAAGGTCGGCCAGCGCGCCCTGGCGGGTGACTTCGAAGCCGGCGAGGCCCTTGAGGCCGGTGACGATCATCCAGGCGCTGAGCGCCGCCAGGACGACGCCCGCGAGCGGGCCGGAATAGCCCTTCGCGAAGCGCGTCAGCAGGTTGGGACTGGCCTTGTCGAGTACTTGCTTGTCCATCGCGTATCAGGGTCCGGTGAGTGCGGAAGTGGCCGGGCTGGCCGCAGCCGTGGCGGTACCGGCGTCGTCGACCCACACCACGTGTTCGTCCACCGCGTACAGGCGGCAGGGCTCGCTGCTGTTCTTCTGGCAATCCTGGAGCGCCTGCTCGACCGGATCGTCGCCGTCTTCGGCCCAGCTCCAGGCGCCGGTGGGCGACACCGCGAAGGCGCGCGGCGTCGACTTGCTGAGGAAGACGCGGTATTGCTCGCGCGCGCTGCCCTTCAGGTAGGGAATCGCTTCGACATTGTCGATGGCGGCGTACTCGGTCTTCGGCACCTTCACTTCGTTGCCGACGGCGTACACGGTGTCGGTGGGCATGCCGAGCTCCCTGAGGAATTTCTCGGTTTCCGGCCACCAGATCTTCACGCCGTCGCGGCTGCCGCTCATGCCGTGCGCATCCTTCTTGAACGCGCCGTAGGCCACCAGCCTGGCGTTGCCGCCGGCCTGGATATAGGCATTGTGCAGGCGGGCAGCCAGTTCCGGCCCGAAGTGGTTGTCGTTCTCGCCATAGAACCAGATGCTGGGCAGCGCGGTCTTGGCGCCGTAGGCGGAAAAGGCCTGCACCAGCGATTGCTGCCAGCGGCAGTCGCCGCCGTGCATTTTCAGGCCGCCGGCGAAGTTGATCAGACCCTTCACGCCCGGGTAATGGCGCGTGCCGAAGGCCATTGCGGTGAGGCCGCCGTAAGACTGGCCGGCGACGATCACGCGGTTGGTGTCGGCCCAGGGCTGGGTGTGCAGGTAGTCGAGCGCGCTTTGCAGGTCTTCGGCCTGGGAATAGCCGTGGCCGGTCATGTCGCAGCCGCGGTCCACGTAGTCGCCGCTGGACTTGGAAAAGCCCTTGCGCATGGGGATCACGACGGCGTAGCCGCGCTTGACGAACTCGCGGCTGAGCACGACGAAACGGTCGCGATTCTGGTTGCGCGGGTTGCCCAGCGCCTTGCCGTGGTTCATGACGACAACGGGGAACGGGCCTTCACCCGGCGGCTTGAAGATGGTGGTCTCGAGCTCGACCGTCGCCATGCCGTAGGCGGCGGGAATCATCACGACCTGTTCATTGAGGGAGGCGTCGAGGGATACTGCTTCGGCCGGCGCGGGGCTGGCAAACAGGCTGGACGCAAAGGCCAAGGCACCGAAAACTGCGGAGATGGTCCAGCTTTTCTTCGCGTCGCGCTTCTGTATTGGGAGAAACTTCATACATCCGATACACGTCGAATTGCAAACTCATCGGCCCGTCAGGCGGACCGCCGTCTTGCGCCGGTTCAAGTTCTTGACTCAGCACAATGTTGCCCATTCTAAAGAGCACGTTTCCGTGACTCAATACGCGTTTATGCAACTCGGGGTAGTTTTTTTGCGGAAGCTTTACGGTGTGGCAAGCCTCTGCGGTGAATCGCTTAGCAGGGAGGCAAGAAAGACGGGATGACGCGGGGATTGATGCGGTGCGCAACCTTTACGGTGTTGCAAGGTCAATAGCAGACGACCTTTTTTGAGAGGACGAAGTCATGAAAGTTGACGTGTACAAACGCCCGGAACGGGAAGGCTTGTTTTCCTATCTTGCTGTTCCGGAAGGCCGCCCCATTCCAGAGGAAGCAACCAATATCGATTGGGAAACTGCCGAGAACAGTGTCGATCTCGACGAAAACAACGAATCGGTCCTCGGACTGTCAGCGGAGGATGCGCTGTCGCAGATCAGCGACAAGGGGTATGCGATCTCGCATACCCAGCATTACAAGATGAGCATCGGACCGAGCGTCTGACCTCGCCGGCCGGCGCCGTGAAGCGCCGGCCACCCCTTCCCTTTTCGATGGATTCTTGCCGCTCTGAAAGCGGCGGGATGTCTCTCAGCGCGCCGGTACCCCGTGCGCCGCACCGGCAGTCCACCCCTCCACCGGGTCCAGCGGCAAGGGCATGCCGTAGTCCGGCTGCCCCGAAGCCCAGGCGGCAGCAAGCGCGCACAACACGGCATCCAGCCAGTCCGCCGTGCCATCCTCCAGCAGCTGCCGGCGCAGCACCTTTCCCATCACCACCCGCACACCCAAGGGATGCGTGCCGTCTTCCAGCGCGGCAAGGATCGCGGCCCGTGCCGCACGCCGTTCAGGCGTCTGCCTGGCGCGCTCATCGCTCTTGTATGAAGCGCGCGTGACGAGGCGGGCAACCAGCCCCGGGTAACCCTCCAGCGCAATCCTGCCGGGATCGCCGGCGTGCAGGCCGAACACGGTCACGCCGGCGGCGAGCAGGCGGCGCGTGCCTTCATGGAACATGTAGGCGACTGGCGGATTCACCCATTTCATGGAGGGACTGGAACCGGCGGGGCCGTCGGTGACGCGGTGCGCGAACTTGTTGCCGACAGGGCGCGCATCGCAGAAGGCCTTGAAGGTGCGGCGCAATTCTTCGCGCGAGAGTCCGGCGCAGTGCGTAACGAGCCCGGCCCATTGGAGGGGCCAGCCGAGGGTGGTGACGAGTTCGCGCGACAGGCCGAAGGGAAAGTCGAAGGCGCCGATCCACGGCTCCGGCGAAGCGAGCCAGGCTTCGTAGGATGCCCAGTCGGAAAAGGCATCGATGCGCTCGATGCACAAGGTCGAGACGTCGAGATGGCCGTGCGCGACGGTGATGGGTTTGGCCCGCCGCGGGGCGGAAGTGAAATCGACGCCGACGATATGCATGGCGGCAGTGTAGCAGCGCGTCATGTTTTATTGCGCAAAGTCGTTTCCGCCTCGATTAGCCTGAATTATCGGATGGAAAAGCGGCTCCAAGCGGAGGATGTCCCCAACAACAAGAACTCGTGAGTCCGGAATGCAAGGCTTGCTTGCGCGTTGTGATTTCACGCTGCGCCGATACGCGCGGCGCCTGGCGCTGGCCGCCATCGTTACAGCCACCGCCGGCTGTGCCAGCCTTCCCGATGTGCATTACCTGCGCCAGCGGCAACTCGTACCCGAGCGCGATCCGACCATCATCACCGCGGCGGGCGCATTGCCGGATGCAAAGAAGCAGGCACTGCTTGCCAAGCTAGAGGCCAAAGCCGGCCCTAGCGGCATTCTCGAGAAGCATGTCGCCGCCGAAGAGGCGATCAGCGGACGCCCGCTCGTGGCCGGCAACAAGGTGGTGCTGCTCGACGACGGTCCTGCCACCATGCGCGCGATGATGGCGGCGATCGAGACTGCGCGCCACCACATCAACCTGGAAACCTATATCTTCGAAGCGGACGAGGTGGGACGCCGCCTGGCGGACCTGCTGCTCAGGAAGAAAGCGGCGGGCGTCGCGGTCAACCTGATCTACGACAGCGTAGGCTCGCTCGACACGCCGAAGGAATTCTTCGAACGCCTGCGCACGGCCGGCATCAATGTGCTGGAGTTCAATCCCGTCAACCCTGGCCGCATCGGCGCCGGTGACGAATGGGACATCAACCAGCGCGACCACCGCAAGATCCTTGTCGTCGACGGACGCATCGCGTTTACCGGCGGCGTCAACATCAGCGAGGTCTACGGCAAGAGCTCCTTCCTGCAAAGCAAGCGCCGCGCGCCGCCCGAGGATGCGAAGGAAGCGGCATGGCGCGACACGCACATGCAGATCGAAGGGCCGGTGGTGGCAGAGTTCCAGAAGCTGTTCCTCGATACCTGGCGCCGCAAGACAGGCAGTGCCTTGCCCGATGCGAATTTCTTTCCTGCGCTGAAACCCGCGGGCAATGCCCTGGTGCGTGCGATCGGCAGCACGCCGGACAATGAAGACTTCGCGGTGTACAAGACCTATATCTCCGCCTTCGCGCACGCCGACAAGTACATCCACCTCACCGCCGCCTATTTCGTCCCCGACCGGCAGGTCGTGCAGGCGATCGTCGATGCCGCGCGGCGCGGGGTGGACGTGCGCATCATCTTCCCGAGCTTCTCGGACGTCGGCCTGATGGTGCACGCCGGGCGCTCCTACTACGATGAACTGCTGGCCGCCGGCATCAAGGTGTATGAACGCAAGTCGGCGATGCTGCATGCAAAGACGGCGGTCATCGACGGCGTGTGGTCAACTATCGGTTCGACCAACCTCGACATGCGCAGCTTCCTGCATAACGATGAAGTCAATGCGGTCGTCCTCAGCGCGGAGTTCGCGGAACGGATGGAGGCGCTGTTCCAGCGCGACCTGCGCGAGTCCGTCGAAATCACGCGCGAGCAATGGAGCGAGCGCGGCATGCGCAAGCGCTTGCGCGAATGGGCGGTACGCCTGTTCGAGTACTGGCTCTGAGGCGCAGCGATCCCCGCAACATCCCTTCCCGGCTTTTGTGCTGTAATGCACCTGCCATGCCGCCCGGCATGGGAGGAGACCTTACGAAAGGGAAAAACATGAAGAAGAAGATGATTGCACTCGGCCTGTGCGCGCTCGGCCTCGCCGGCACTTCCACTGTGCTTGCCCAGCAGGCGCCGGCAAGCGGCATCAAGCGCACGCCGGTTCACAGGGCCGACGTCTCAATTCCCAACCGCGAAGCGATCGTGGCGCGCGTCGAAGTCGACCCGGGTGTCATGGCCGGCCGCCACAGCCATGACGGCGAAGAGATCAGCTATGTGCTGGAGGGAGAAGGCGAGTTGCTGATCGACGGCGAACCGCCGCGCAAATTGAAGGCAGGCGATGCGTTCGTGATCCCCGCGGGCAAGGTGCATGACGCGAAGAACACGGGGTCCGCGCCATTCAAACTGATCGGCGTGTTCGTGGTGGAAAAAGGCAAGCCGCTCGCCACGCCGGCGAAGCAGTAAGGCCACGGGCAGGTTGAACCAAATTGACATTCTCGCATCACATGACTGCGTGTCATTGAATCGAGGAAGCTTCAGTTTGGAATGACTTTTACAGATGAACGACAGCGCCTCAGCTCACGGCTGGGCGCGCTGCTGCTGGCAGCAGCAGCACTATTCGGATTGACGTCCTGCGGGGGCGGCGGAGGCAGCGGCAGCAGTGGCGCTGCTCCCTCTGCGGCGGCACCTGCCGCACCGGCCGCAACTCCCGCATTCGCACAGGCAGCCGCCGCGTCACTCATACGCAGGCTGGAAGTGCCCGCGGCGCTCGCCAGTCCGCCCTTCGACAGCGAAAAGAGCCTCAACGTGCCGCCAGGATTCGGCGTACGGCTCTGGGCGCGCGTGCCGCGTGCGCGTTTCATGGCGCTGGCGCCCAACGGCGACGTGCTCGTTTCCGTGCCCGGTGAAGGCAAGATCGTCCTGCTGCGCGAGCGGCCGAATGACGTGCCGCAGGCTTTCGACTATGTCACCGGCCTGCGCAATCCGCACGACATGGTGTTCCACCGCATCGGCGACGCCGTCTATCTGTATGTAGCCGAGTCCCATCGCGTGAGCCGCAGCGTCTACCGCGCCGACGAGACCACGCGCAACACGAGCGAGGCCGTGGTCGACAACCTGCCGGACGACTCCACGCCGGAGCTGCGCGGAAGCTATGGCCATCAGTTGAAGAACATCGCGCTGTCACCGGACAACAAGCTGTATCTCTCGATTGCATCCACCTGCAATGCCTGCACCGAGGATACGACCAGCAACCCCGTACGCGGGGCGATCTACCAGTACAACGCCGACGGCACCAACGGGCGCCTGTTTGCGCGCGGGCTGCGCAATGCCGAGGGCCTCGATTTCCTGCCCGGCACCGCAACGCTCTGGGTGGCCGTCAACAGCCGCGATGAGATCCCGGTACCGGTGAATGCCGACGTCGACGGCGACCAGGAGGGCGACCTGGGCGAGATCATTCCTTCCTATGTGGACCGCAATCCGCCTGAACTCTTCACCTCCGTGCGCGACGGCGGCCACTACGGCTGGCCATTCTGCAATCCGGTGGAGAACGTGGCGATGTCCTTGCTCGACATGGTGCCGGACTACGAGATGAACAGGAACAGCAGCGCGCTCGACTGCGCCGCCACCGACCGTCCCGCCAAGGGCATCCGCGCGCATTCCGCGCCGCTCGGATTCAGCTTCCTCCACAGCAGCTTGCTGCCCGAGTCCTACCGCCGCGGCGCGGCCGTCGCCCAGCATGGCTGCTGGAACTGCACGCGGCTCGACGCGGGTTACAAGGTGAGTTTCTTCCCCTTCGATGAAGCGGGCAATGCGGGCGCCGAGATCGACCTCGTGAGCGGCTTCGTGACCAACCCCGACCGGCGCGAGCTGTGGGGGCGGCCGGTCGACGCCATCCCCGACGCGCGGGGCAACCTCCTGGTGTCCGACGATTACGCCGGCGCAATCTACCAGCTCTACCCGCTGCGCTGATGCAGGAAACGCAGGCGGCTTCATGGACAACCGTACTGAATTCGTCACCCCGGCAGGAGGCCGTCTGAACTGGGCAGGCTACCTGCTCGGTTTCGCATTCGGCGGTTTCTTCGACGGCATCCTGCTGCACCAGATACTGCAATGGCACCACCTGCTGAGCGGCGTGGGACAGGCGCCCTTTGACGACCTGCGCACACAGATCCTGGCCGATGGCCTGTTCCACGGCATGATGTACGTAATCGCTGCGGCCGGCATCTGGAAACTCCTGCGGGCACGTTATCAGCTGGTGGACCCGGCGTCCGACCGGCGCCTGTTGGCGGACGCGCTCATCGGTTTCGGCATGTGGCACATCGTCGATGCGGTGCTGTCGCACTGGGTCCTCGGGATCCATCGCATCCGGATGGACTCGCCCAATCCGCTCGCGTGGGACATGCTGTGGTTCGCATTGTTCGGCGTGCTCTTCGTCGCTGCCGGCATCATGCTGCGGCGGCGCCCGCCTTCCCGCCACGGGGAGGAACGTCGCAGCAAGGCGCGCTCTACCCATGCGCCCATGCTCGCCGGCGCCGTGCTTGCTGCCGGGCTCCTGTCGATGGGTGGCGGGAGCAAGGAGACCGTCACCGTGCTGCTTCGTCCCGGCGCTTCGCCGGCGCAGTTGCTGGCCGGTCTGGGGGAAGTGGACGGACGGGTGATGTGGAACAGTCCGCGCGGCGATGTCTGGGTCTTCGCCCTCGGCCCCGGCGCGAACGCATCGCGTCTCTACGCGCACGGCGCGATGCTGGTGAGCGGCACGCTGTTGCCGGCGGGTTGCTCGGCCTGGGTGCGCGCATGATGCGCAGGCTGTTCCGGCGTTTCGGGAAGATGCGCGGCGCTGTGATGGCGCCGCTGCTCGGCGCGGTTGCGCTGGCCGGCGGGGGCGTGGGCTACATGACAGCGATGCCCGGCCAATCCTTTCGCGGCCCTCTTCCGCCGCTGACGGCGGAAGAGGAGCAGCTTGCCCGCCGTCTGCGCGCGCATGTGGAAAAGATTGCGCGCGAGGAGCACAACACCACCACTCCGGGACAGCTGGAAGACGTCGCCCGCTATATCGAAAGCACGCTGGCCGGGCTGGGCCATACGGTCAAGCAACAGATGTTCAGCGTGGATGGCAACCGCGTACGCAACCTGGAAGTCTCCATCCGGCATCCCGGCCCCACGGGCGCGAAGCCGCGGGTGCTGGTGGTCGGCGCGCATTACGATTCGGCGCAGGGCACGCCCGGTGCCAATGACAATGCGACCGGCAGCGCCGCGGTCATCGAACTCGCGCGTGCCTTGAAGCAGATGGCGCCGCCGCCCGGACAGGAAGTCAAGCTGGTGCTGTTCGTGAACGAAGAACCGCCGTACTTCAAGACCGCGCAGATGGGCAGCTTCCTGCATGCGCGCGACCTGTACACGCGCGGTGAGAATGTCGCCGCCATGATCTCGCTGGAGACGATCGGTTACTACTCCGACGACAAGGGCAGCCAGCAGTATCCGCCGCCCCTCGATGCGCTCTATCCGGATGCCGGCAATTTCATCGCCTTCGTCGGCGACCTGGCATCGCGCGAACTGGTGCACGAGACGCTGGCTTCCTTCCGCCGCCATGCGCGTTTCCCTTCCGAAGGGCTTGCCGCCCCCGCGTCGATTCCCGGCGTGGACTGGTCGGACCACTGGGCATACCGCGAGCACGGCTTTCCCGCGCTGATGGTGACCGACACCGCGCCCTATCGCTATCCGCACTATCACAGCGCGCAGGACACGCCCGACAAGGTGGATTACGAGCGGCTGGCGCGCGTGGTCAAGGGTATCGAGCTTGTCGTACGCGACCTTGCCGTGCGCTGAACGCGTGCGCCGTCGTGACGGGTCAACCGGAACATCGAGACCGTCTGCGTCAGCCGTTGCGCCTGATCGGCGAGCGCGGCCGCGGCGGCGGCCGATTGCTCGACCAGCGCCGCGTTCTGCTGGGTGGCCTCGTCCATCTGCAACACCGCCTGGTTGATCTGCTCAATACCCGAGTCCTGTTCCAGCGACGCGGTCGAAATCTCGCCCATGATGCCGCTCACGCGTTTCACCGAAGCGACCACTTCGGCCATCGTGGACCCGGCGTCGTTTACCAGCACCGTGCCGACCTCCACCTTCTGCGCCGCATTGCCGATGAGCTCCTTGATGTCCTTGGCCGCGACCGCGCAGCGTTGCGCGAGGTTGCGCACTTCCGCCGCCACGACGGCGAAGCCGCGCCCCTGTTCGCCGGCGCGCGCCGCTTCCACTGCCGCATTCAGCGCGAGCAGGTTGGTCTGGAAGGCAATGCCGTCGATCAGGCCGACGATGTCCACCACCTGCCTGGACGAGGCGCTGATCTCGGCCATCGTGCTCACGACCTGCTGCACCACGTTGCCGCCGCGCGCGGCAATATCGGTGGCGCTGATGCCCAGCCGGTTCGCCTGCGATGCGTTTTCCGCGTTCTTCTTCACCGCCGCTGCGAGCTGCTCCATGCTCGACGCCGTTTCCTCCAGGCTGGCCGCCTGCGCCTCGGTGCGATTGGACAGGCCGAGGTTGCCGGCGGCAATCTCGTCGGTGCCGATCGTGATGCTTTCGACATTGGCGCGCACGTCGCCGATGATCGCCTGCAGGTTGACCTTCATCTGCTGCAAGGCCCGCAGCAGGTGCCCGATATCGTCCTGGCGGGAGACATTGAAGCTGTGCGACAGGTCGCCGCCGGCAATGGCGCGGGCGGTGACAGTTGCCTCGTGCACCGGCTGGACGATCGCCGCATGCAGGCTATGCCAGGTGTAAAGACCGGTGGCGACGCTCGCACCGGACAGTGCGCCCAGCAGCCAGGCCAGGCTGGGATCCCGCGTTGCGACAGCATTGGCTGCCACGCCGCCGACGATTGCGATGGCGCCGCAGAGCGAACCCATCTTCAGGCCCAGCGAGAGGGAGAACGGCATGCGCCGCAGGGAGCCGACCCATCCGCGCACGCCGGTGTGCTGCACATTGCCGCGCCGGATGAGCACATCCTCTGCCTGCCCGGCGCGCATGCGCGCGTACAGTTTTTCGGCCGCCGCCACCTGATCGCGTTCGGGCCGCGTGCGCACGGACACATAGCCCGCCACCCGGCCGCCTTCAACCACGGGCGTCACGTTTGCCTGCACCCAATAGTAGTCGCCGTCCTTGCGCCGGTTCTTCACCAGGCCGGTCCACGGCAGCCCGGCCTTCAGGGTTTCCCACAGGTCGGCAAAGGCCTCGGGCGGCATGTCCGGGTGGCGCACGAGATTATGCGGCGCGCCGAGCAGTTCCTCCTCGGTGAAGCCGCTGACCTCGATGAAATAGGGATTGACGTAAGTGATCCTCCCCTTCAGGTCGGTTTTCGACACGATCGCGACGTCGTCCCGCAACGGGTATTCGACCCCGGTGACAGGCAGGTTCTTGCGCATTTCGTCTCCTCTGCTGATCTTGGATTGCCAGCCTTGTTTGAACGCATTCAGTCGCTGCGGCGGGAATTTGGGTGCCCACCCAATATTTCTCTAGGGAAATATATATAGCGGTTTTCGCGCGCGGCCGTGCTTGATGCAGATCAAGAAATTTGAATTTTTCCATCGCCGCATCTGACGCGCCGCGAACGCATAAGGAACTGCAAAACGCTTCGTTCCCGGAAAAGAAGCCGCGCCATAGAATTCCTCGACGGGCAACCCGTTTCCGCGCGCCCGATTGGAGCAAATTGGAGCAGAAATGGCGATCGACTTCACACCGCAGTTCCACAAGCGGCTTTCCCGTAACAGCGGCCACGGCGTGTGGGTGCCTGTGCCCCACCCGCGGACGCTGATCCCGGTAAAGACCCAGTATTACCGTGCCTGGCAGCAGGAGGAATGCCTGCGCCTGCGCAGCGCCGGTGAAGAGGTGATGGCAGCCGCGGCCGTCAGAAGCCGAACGTGAGACCCAGCCCGATGCCGGAAAACCGCCAGTCTTCGGCATCCTGGATTTCTTGCACCTGCCACAACTGCAGGTCGACGGTGGCCGACTGTTGCCGCACCTGTTCAAAGCGGACCAGCTGGTCGAAACTGGGCATGGCCCAGACGATCTGCCCGCGGACCGCGCCCGCCGGTATGGAAGGGTTGTGCACGTCGAAGTAATAATTACCTTCTCGCAGTGCAGCGAATTGCGCCTCGGTGAGAGGGGCGCGCGCAGTCCATACATTGGTCCCGGCAGTGCGGGCCAGGGTGAACACGACTGTCTCGGCCGCCCCCGGCGCAGCCGAATGGATGTGCGCCTCGGTATCCGTGGCGCTGTTGGAGACGACGCTCGCGGTCAGCGTCCTGCCGTCGGGGTCGACGGTGACCAGTCCGACGCCGCCGGTGCCGGCACCACCACTCTCCAGGGTGGCTGAAAACGCGAAAGGCAAGTCGTCGTCATAGCTGCCGCCGCAGGCGGCAAGGGCGAATGCCGCGGCCAGTGCCACGGCATGGAGAAGCAAGCGCAAGGGATTCATGGCACGCTCCTGGTGCGGGATCATCCATTGCCGAATCGCATTCGGCGATGACGATAGCATGCATGCTTCGTGCCTGCCCCTGCGCACTCAGGCCGTCTTGCCGGCTTCCTTCATCACTTCCTGTGCCGCGCGGAATGCATCGATTGCGAGCGGCGCGCCGCAATAGACCGCCGCATGCAGCAAGACTTCACGGATCTCTTCCGGCGTCGCGCCATTGTTCAGTGCGCCGCGCAGATGGCCCTTCAGCTCTTGGGCGCGGCCGAGTGCCGTCAGCATGGATACCGTGATGAGGCTGCGGGTTTTCAGGTCCAGCCCGTCGCGGCACCAGACCGTGCCCCAGGCATTGCGCGTGACGAATTCCTGCAAAGGCATGGTGAATTCGTCGGCGTTGGCAAACGCCTTTGCCACGAATTCCTCGCCCATCACCTGCTTGCGCATCTGCAAGCCGTCTTCGAATTGCTGGTCCATGCTGCCGTCTCCCGTTGAATGAAAAACGGTGATTATAAGTGCCGGTGTATGGGAGGAATCGGCGGGCGTTTCGCATTCACGGCGGCAAGGAAACATGCCAGCGACACGAGCGCCACGGCGAGCAGGACGCCGAGCAGCCACGCAGGCTCCGGAGCGGCCTGGACGATGGCTGCCGCCACCAGCGGTCCGGCGGCCTTGGCGATCATCGACGGCCCGGCCAGCGCTCCGGAGATCGCGCCGTAGTTCTCGCGGCCGAACAGGGTCTGCGGCACCGTGCCGCGCACGATGGTCAGCACGCCGTTGCTCACCCCGTACAGCATGCAGAAGGCGGCCACGGCATAGCGGTGTTCGCCGAGGAAGAGCAGCGCCAGGAGGCCGGCGGGCAGCAGGGCGAAGGTCAGCTTGCCCACGGTCTGCGGGCGCACGTGGCGCGCGAATGCGAGTTCGCCGATGCGGCCGGCAACCTGCATCGGACCGATCAGCGCCGACACCAGCACCGCCGTCGCCGCCGAATGACCGAAGCGTTGCAGCAGCGGAATCAGGTGCACCGACAGCGCGGAGAAGACGAACATGTTGGCGGAGAAAGCGACCGCCAGCTTCCAGAACGCGGGGTCGCGCAGCGCTTCATGCAGGGTGTAATGACGCACCGTGTCCGCCCCTGGCACCGGCATGCGTCGGCGGCCGCCGGAGCGCAGCATCGCGTGCAGCGGCGCGCACAGCGCGAGATGGATCGCGCCGTAGATGAGGAAGGTATCGCGCCAGCCCACCATGCCGTTGAGCTTGAGCGTCAGCGGCCAGAACACGGTGCTGGCGAGGCCGCCGAACAGCGTGAGCACGGAGATGGCCTTGCGCGGGCCGAGCAGGAATTCGCGGTTGATGGTGGCGAAGGCCGCCTCGTAGAGCACCATCGCCATGCCGGCGCCCACCGCGCTCCAGGAGAGAAAGTACAGCCCGATGGAATGCGCGCTGCCGATGCCGGCCATGCCCAGTCCCGCCAGCACCGAGCCAAGGGCCATCACGATGCGGCCGCCGATGCGGTCGATCAGCATGCCGGACGGTGTGGACGCGAGGCCGGCGACCAGCAGGCTCCAGGAGAAGGCGCCGAACACCACCTCGG
Organism: Noviherbaspirillum sp.; assembly: GCF_035654295.1. Classification (GTDB taxonomy): domain Bacteria; phylum Pseudomonadota; class Gammaproteobacteria; order Burkholderiales; family Burkholderiaceae_D; genus Noviherbaspirillum. The sequence goes on from NZ_DASRXF010000079.1 coordinate 31,093, forward strand.
TGCGCCATCCGGTCTCGCGCTGGATATCGCCGGCCACGATGGCGAACGCGTAGTACAGCGAGCCCCACGACACGATCTGCGTGAAGGCGAGGAGGTAGACGATCTTCCAGGGATCTTTGCTGTTCATGGGCAAAGTGTAACCCGGCCGCCCCGAGCTTATCTGTGCCCGCCCCTGAGCACCTTGCGCGCCTGGGCCACCAGCGTGCGCGACAGTCTTTCCATGCGCGGCGACTGCACCTTCCACGCATGCCAGTACAACGCGACATCCGTCGGGCGGGACGGCGCGATGTCGACCAGCAGGCCGCGCTCGCGCAGGTCGTGCATCTGCAGCTCGGGCACCATGCCCCAGCCCATTCCCAGCACGACGGCCTGCATGAACGGATCGGAGGCGGGGATGGTATGCCGCGGCCAGGCATCCTCGGGCAGGCCGAAGTGCTTCAGCAGGAAATCCGCCTGCAGCCGGTCCTTGCGGTCGAACACGATGACGGGCGCCTGGCGCAGCGCAGCCCGCGTCACGCCCTTTCCGAACCAGCGCGCGCGGAACGCCGGCGACGCCATGCAGCGATAGCGCATCGCGCCCAGCGGCTCGACCTCGCATCCGCGCAGCGGCTGCGGTTCGGTGGAGATGCAGCCGAGCGCGCGGCCGGCCTCGAGAAGGGTGTAGGTATGGTCCTGGTCGTCCACCGTCAGGTCGAGGAGGACCTGCTCTTCGATCGCGAAAGGCGCCAGCGCCGGCAGGAACCAGCTTGCGAGCGAATCGTTGTTGAGGGCGATGGCGATCGACAGGGGCGCCGCCTGTTCACCCGCGAACTCCGCCTGCAGGTCGTGCTCCAGCGAGTGCACGCGGCGCAGGTATTGCAGCAGGCGCTGGCCGGCCGGCGTCGCGCGGCAGGGGCGCGTGCGCACCACGAGCGGCGTGCCGAGGGCGACCTCGAGCGCGCGCACGCGCTGCGACACCGCCGACGGCGTGAGGTGCAGCGCAGCGGCAGCCTGTTCAAAACTGCCGCTGTCGATCACGGCGCGCACGGCTTCGCATTGTCGGGGGTCCAGTTTCATGATGAAGCGATTTTAATCCATCCCGAAATATATTAAATATCGTTCATTTTCTGTCTGCGCCGGGGCAGAATGCCTCCCATATCAACCAGGAGGACTGCCGTGTCGTTTTATCTCAAGGGACTGGGTCTGGGCGCGGGCCTGATCGTCGCCATCGGCTCGCAGAATGCGCACGTGCTGCGCATGGGTCTCAGGCGCCAGCATGTCGGCCTGACGGTGCTGGTGTGCATCTTGTGCGAAGCGCTGCTGATCTCGCTGGGCGTGGCCGGTGTCGGGACGATGGTGGAGCAGAGCCCGGTGCTGCTCGCCGCGGCCCGCTGGGGCGGCGCCCTGTTCCTCGCGTGGTACGGCCTGCGCGCCTGGCGCTCGGCCTTCGGCCGGCATGCATTGAATGCGGCGCCGCACACGGTAGAGATCGGCATGCGCGAAGCGGTGGCGACGGTGCTCGCCGTCACGCTGCTCAACCCGCATGTCTATCTCGATACCGTCGTGCTGCTCGGCGCCATCGGCGGACAGCAGGGGCCGGAGGGCAAGTGGTGGTTTGCATTGGGGGCGGTGACGGCCGGCGCGGTCTGGTTCGTGCTGCTCGGGTTCGGGGCGCGGCTGCTGGCGCCGTGGTTCGCGAGGCCTTCGGCATGGCGCCTGCTCGATGGGGTGATCGGCGTCGTGATGTTGCTTCTGGCAGCGACGCTGGTTGCGGGTTGATGGTTGCGGTGGGTTTCGCTGGCTCTACCCACCCTACTGTCCTTTATAACGAACCGTAGGGTGGGTAGAGCGAAGCGAAACCCACCGTGCACATAACGAACCGTAGATCCTATGAAGAGGTGAGCCAGTTGCAAAAGCTATCCTTAGAATTTGAAGTGCGACCAACAAATCGAGGAGAACGACATGCAACCGACTCACGAGAACGATTTTACGCTGAATGGGATGTTGACGGTGGCGCTG
>NZ_DASRXF010000080.1:0-18089 GCF_035654295.1 Noviherbaspirillum sp.
CGACCGATGAAGAAACACCACGCCGGTTCCGTCGGCCATGACGGCCGACGGCCTACGCAAAAACGACACGGATGAATTTGCAAAACGACTTGACTTCAAACGCATCATAGAAGGGTGGGTAGAGCGCAGCGAAACCCACCATGCGCCCCACTCAAACCCTACCGCTCCAACGCATCCGGCGTCACCTTCACGTCCACCGACTTGCCATCCCTTAGCACCCGCGCCGCAACCGTCGTGCCCGGCTTGGTACCACCCACCAGCCGCGCCAGATCCGCCGTCTGCTGCACCGGCTGACCGTTGTACTCCACCACCACATCGCCCGGCTGGATACCCGCCTTGGCCGCCGGCCCGCCGCGCTGCACTGCCGCCACCAGCGCACCCTCGGCATTCTTCAGGCCCAGCGAGGATGCAATGTCCTGCGTCAGTTCCTGCAACTGCACGCCGATGCGCCCGCGGATGACCTTGCCCGATTCCTTGAGCTGGTCCGAGATGCCCATCGCGATGTCGATCGGGATGGCGAAGGAGATGCCCATGTAGCCGCCGGTCTGGCTGTAGATCTGGGAATTGATGCCGATCACCTCGCCCGCGGTGGAGAACAGCGGGCCGCCGGAATTGCCGGGGTTGACGGCGACATCGGTCTGGATGAAGGGTACGTAGCTGCCATTGGGCAGCAGGCGGCCCTTGGCGCTCACCACGCCGACCGTGACGCTGCTCTCGAAGCCGAAGGGCGCGCCGATGGCCGCCACCCATTCGCCGGCTTCCACCGATGCCGGGTTGCCGATCTTCACCGCCGGCAGGTCCTTCGCATCGATCTTGATCAGGGCCACGTCGGTGTAGACGTCGGCGCCGATCACCTTCGCGCGGAACTGGCGCTTGTCGGTCAGCTTCACCGTCACCACGTCGGTCTGGTCGATGACGTGGGCGTTGGTAAGGATGTAGCCGTCATTGCTGATGATGAAGCCCGAGCCGAGGCTGCTCTGCGGCGCTTCGCCCATGTCCGGCGCGCCGCCGAAGCGGCGGAAGAATTCGAACAGCGGATCGCCCTGCCGCATCGCGTTGCCGTTGGCCTGCCGCATGGCGCTGATGTTCACCACCGCCGGCCCCTGCTGCTTGACGAGATTGACGAAGCTGGGAAGCTGGACGCCGCTGCCAGTGACCGGCGGCGCGGCGGCAGGCGCCTGCGCCTGCTTTTCCGCGCGTGGCGGCGGCACGTCATCCTGCTTGGGAGAGCAGGCCGCCAGCAGCAAGGCGAGCGTGACTCCGATTCCCTTGTTCAACATGTTCACCTCGCTGGTTGCGTCGTGGAACGAACATCCTCGGCTGGTCGCCGTGGGTTTCGCTGCGCTCTACCCACCCTACGATTCTTTATGCGGCTGGCTACTCCACCTTGACCTTCACCTTGTGCGGCATGCCGGGGTCGGCCTTGGGCAGTTCGACGCGCAGCACGCCGTTGCGGTAGCTCGCCGAAGCCTGGTCGGCCACCACCGGGACCGGCAGCGGCAGGATGCGTTCGAAGGCGCCGTAGGCGCATTGCAGCACGCGGTAGCGCCCCTCCACTTCCTCGCGCTCGAAGCGCTTCTCGCCATGCACCACGAGACGGTTGTCGAGCACCTCGATATCGATGTCGTTCTTGTCCACGCCGGGCAGCTCGATGCTCACCACCACGCGCTTGTTGTCCTCGAACAGGTTGGCGCCCAGCATCGCCCAGGTGCCGGACGGAATGTAGAACATGTCGTCCACCGCGGCCTTGTCCGGCACGTTGGTCTGCGCGCTCGGGCGGAAGGAGGTCAGCGCGCTCGACGCGGCCTGGCGCATGTGCTGCCAGCCGCCGGACATCGAATCCATCAGGGACGAAAGGCCTTGCTTGAGTTCATCCAGGTTCATGGTTCACCTCGCTCGTTTCACGGACTGCTGCGACTTACTCCGTTCAGACAGGCGGGCAGGATGGCAGGTTCACGCCGTCTTTCTCGGTCGCACCGGTTTCTTGTCTGCGCGCATGGCTGCCGCCGTCAGACCCGCTACGATGTCCCGACCATCGCACTCTTCTTCGCTCATGGCCCGTCCTGTCCTCCTCGTTGCCGCAGTGCTGCTGGCCGCGTGCGCCGGCCCGCGACCGCATGCGTATTCCGACGCGGCGAACGCACAGGAACGCAAGGCTTACGTTACCTGCGCGGTGACGCGCGCCTTCCTGCATGCAGACCAGGAGGCGGCGCCGGAAGAGGTGGCGCACGATGCGATGCGCCAGTGCGGCCGCGAACGCGAGGCGGTGATGCGCAAGCTGGTCGAGGAGAATGCGGACAAGCCGTTCGGCATGTCCTTCGTCGCCTCCTACATGGATGCGCTGCACGCGTCCATGCGCGAGCATATCGCGCTGCGCCTGTCGCAAGCCCGCGCGCGCGGCCACGGAAAGCACGGCGTCGGTACCTGAGGCGGCCGCGAGGGACTATGATGTCTCCATGTCCCTCCGCCTCCTCGCCGTCTTCTTCCTGCTCCTGTGCCAGGCATGCACCCACCTTACCCCGGGCGCCGGCGCGCATGTGTTCCAGTTCGAGGATGGCGGCAGCGCGCGTTATTTCGTCCTCGACAAGCGCCCGGCCCGGGACGCCCCGCCGTCCACCTTCCTGTTCATGATTCCCGGCTCGGACTGCGGCAGCATGCTCGGCGTGTTGCCCGGTTACTTTGAAGGGCTGACCGGCGGGCCGGGCGGAATGCGCATCTTCATCCTGCACAAACGCTTCACCGGCGCCGACGCGAACGGCGAATGCAGCGCCGACTTCGTCCGTGCCGACCATCCGCAACGCTGGCTCGCCGACCAGGAGGCATTCATTCGCACCGAACTCGCCGCCGCCCGCGACGGCGGCCACGCGCCGGCGCGTGTCGTCATCGCCGGCAGTTCGGAAGGCGCGGAGATCGCGCCGCTGCTGGCGCGGCGTATCCCGGGCGTGACCCACGTCGTGCTGCTGGCGAACGGCGGCATGGACCCGGCCGACGCTTTCCGCCTCCAGATGCAGCGGGAGGGCACGCCGCACGCGCCGGCAGAGCTCGAACGCCAGTGCCGCGCCGGCACCGCCGACACCATCGTGTTCGGCCGCACCTGCCGTTACTGGCGGGAACTGCAAGCCATCCGCCACACCGACAACCTGCTGGCGCTCGACATACCGGTGTTCATCGCGATGGGCGAGGCCGACGAGATGGTGCCGGTGGAATCGGCCCTGTACATCCGCGACCGCTTCGCCGCGCTGGGCAAGACCAACCTGCGGTTGCTGATCCTGCCCGGCGCGGGCCACGACTTCCGGCGCGAGGCCGGCAGCGTCCTCCCATATCTATGGGAGCGCATCGACGAGTGGCTGCAAAAATAGTTACTTTGCTGCAAGGATACTTCTTGTAACAAATCGGGCTTCGCTGCGATACTTGTCGCCGCATGGCTGTTGCCGCCTGGCACTGCCATGAAAACAAAACCAACAAACGGAAACAAGAATGCGCCCCATCCTCCTGCCCCTGGCGGCCGTGCTGGTCCTGACCGCATGCGCCGGCGTTCCCACCCACGACAGCAAACTCGCCACTTCGCTGGCGGCCACCACCCGCGGCGACATCGATGAAGCCATCCGCACGCTGGATGCGCAGATCGCCGCCGGCGCCGACAAGAACGACCTGCTCCTGAACCTGGAGAAGGGCGAACTGCTGCGCATTGGCACGCGTTACAAGGACAGCCTCGATGCCCTGGAGATCGCCGACCGCAAGGTGAAGCAGTGGGAAGAGACCGCGAAGACCGCGCCGGACCAGCTGATGAACCAGATCGGCGCGGTGTTCATGGGCGACAGCGCGCGCACCTACGAAGGCCAGGATTACGAAAAGGTGATGCTGACCACGCGCATGGCGATGAACCGCATCAATCTCGGCGACCTCGACACCGCCCGGGTGGACATCAAGCGCACGCACGAGCGCGAAGCCATCATCGCCGAATTCCGCGCGCAGGAAACCGCGAAGGCGGAAGAAGAAGCGAAGGAAAAGGGCGTCGCGGTCGATTCCCGCGAACTGAACGGCTATCCGATCGAAACGCTGAAGGACCCGGAAGTCCTCAAGCTGAAGAACGGTTACCAGAACGCGCTCAGCCATTACCTCGCCGGCTTCGTGTACGAAGCGCTGAACGAACCCGGCCTCGCCGCCCCCGGCTACCGTAAGGCGATCGAGCTGCGTCCGGACCTGCCGGTGCTGGAAGAAGGCTTGCGCGGCCTCGACCAGCGCACCGGTTTCGGCCGCCCGAAGCACATGACCGACGTGCTGTTCATTGTCGAATCCGGCAATGCGCCGGCGCGCCAGTCGAAGAAGATCCTGTTTCCCGTGCCGACGAGGAACGGCCTGATCACGGTGTCGTTCTCCTTCCCGGTCATCTATCCGAACCAGGAGGCGATGGAACTGGCGCAGCTCAACCTCGGCCCGCTGTCCATGCCGGCCGCGCTGGTCACCGACTTCAACGTGATGGCGCGCCGCGCGCTGCAGGACGAGCTGCCCGGCATCCAGGCGCGCGCCGCGGTGCGCGCGGTGGCCAAGGGCCTGGTGCAGGACCAGATGAACAAGAAGCTCGGCCCCTGGGGCGGCCTGATCGGCAACATCGTCACCGCCGCCACCGAAGGCGAGGCCGACGACCGCATGTGGCGCGGCCTGCCGGAACGCGTGTTCATCGCGCGCGGCTTCGTCGCCCCCGGCGAATACGACCTGCGCCTGCCGGGCCAGCCCGACAGCAACCGCAAGCTGGCCGTGGACGGCCGTTACATGGTGGTGCCGGTGCGCGTGTTCCGCAACAAGACTTACTTCGGCGAGCCGGTGAAGATCGGCACGCTGCCGCCGGCGGCGATGCCCGTCGTCGAAGAAGCCCCGAAACCCATTCCCGCGCCCAAGCGCCCGACCAAGCCTGCCAAGCCTGCCAAGGCGGCCGCGAAAAACAAGACCTGATTCCCATCCATAGACCTGACGACATCATGATGACTCTTCCCTTCAAACGAATCGTCCTGTGCGCCGGCCTCGCCTGCGCTGCCGCCGCCGCACAGGCGCAACAGGATGCACCGCCCGCCGCATCGCCCGGCATCGCCGCCAAGCTGCTGGTGCGCGGCGAACTGCAAGGCCTGCAGACCGTGGACCTGCGCTCCCAGCGCCGCAACGACATGCTGGTGGTGCAGGCGGAAATCATGAACATGGACACGCGCGACCTGCGCCTGTACTACCGCTTCCGCTGGCTGGACGCCGGCGGCATGCAGGTGGGCGACGGCGAGGTGTGGAAGCCGCTGGTCTTCCTCGGCAAGCAGAGCCAGTTCATCAAGGGCACCGCCTACGGGCCGCAGGCCACCGACTTCCGGATCGAGATGAGCGCCGAGCCACGCTAACTGCCGATCCCGCTGACAACTTTCATCGAGCACACAACATGCACAAGAAATCCCTCTCTTCCCTCGCCGTGATCGGCGCCGTCATCGGCAGCACCCTCCTGCTGGCCGGCTGCCCGACCACGCTGTCGCAGCCCACCGTCCGTTACTCGAGTTACTCCCGTCAGACCGTCAATTACGGCGACGCCAAGGCGGTGGAAACCGTTACCAACGAATTCGGCTCCACCGACCTGCAGATGATCGCGGAAAAGATGATCGGCTCGCTGCTGGAAGACCCGCTGCTGGCCAACCGCCCGACCATGACCCTGTCCGTGGTGCGCAACAAGACCAGCGAGTACATCGACACCAAGGCGATCATGAACAGCATCCAGACCGCACTGGTGAAAAGCCGCAAGGTGCGCTTCACCCGCAGCGCCGACGAGATGCAGGCCGGCGTCGATGAATTGCAGCGCCAGAACCAGAGCGGCCTGTACAAGACCCAGGGCAAGGCAAAGATGGGCAACATGACCGCGGCCAAGTATTCGCTGGAAGGCGAGATCGTTTCCATCGTGAAGCAGAATGCGAACACCAAGGATGTCTTCTACAAGATGACGCTGAAGATGTACGACGTGGAAGAAGGCACCATCGAGTGGCAGGACGAGAAGGAAATCCGCAAGACCTCCACGCGTTGATCGCGCTGATCCCTGCAACCATTCACAAGAGAACGACATGCCGACTTTTATCAAGACCCTGCATGCTGCGGCGACGCTCCTGCTGGCCGCATCGGCCGCCGCCTTTGCGCAGCCGAAGATCGCCGTCACCGACCTGACCTATGAAGAAAAAGTCAGCGACTACTTCCGCGTGGTCGCGGCCCACAGCAAGGGCAGCGTCAACGCCAGCAGCAGCGAACGCGAAGGCCCGAACACGTATTCGGCGCGCGAGCGCGTGAGCGCCAAGCACGAAAGCAGTTACTTCGAGGCCGAGGGCACTTACACCTGGATCGACCGCGGCGAGCTGCGCAACTACACCGCGGACCTGAAGGGCGCGATGCTCAAGGGCGGCGGCGTGCGCCTGGTGCAGGCCAAGCCCTACGCCGGTCCGCCGACCGAGAAGATCTACGACATCATCGACCGCATCAAGAAGGGCTACTACCCCGGCGCGGAGTATGTGCTGTTCGGCACGGTGAGCAACATCGCCTTCCGCCAGGAGACCATGCAGCTGCCGGGCACCACGTCCTTTACCGGCGTGCTCAGCCTCGACCTCGTGGCCGACTTCAGCCTGATCAACACCAAGACCTATGAAGTGAAAGCCGCCTTCAGCGCCAGCGGCGCGGGCCAGGACACCAAGATCGTGTCGCGCCCCGGCGACCGCGTGGTGTTCAACCGCGGCAAGGTGATCTCCGAAACCTCGAAGAGCCTGGCGGACGCGGCCTATGCCGAGCTGATGGTGCAGTTCGGCCTGCCGCGCGCCGGATCCGCTGCAACGGCTGCACGCGTGCCGGTGGCCGCGCCGCCGGCCGAAGTCCAGCGCAATGAACCGGTGACCGTCTACAAGTAAATCAGCGCTTGCCGCAAGACGCCCGTCCGGTACCCGCCGGGCGGGCGTTTTTCATTCTCGCGAGGAACAAAAGCGGCCGGCACTGCTTCACACCAATGCATTTGATCTTGCACAACCGCATCCTTGATTTACAACTATTGCCCCTCCCTCCCGCCGTGCTCTGCTTTCATTCGGCGCAATCGTGCGCCATCCCTTACAGACACCAAGGAGAGACTAGATGCGAGGCATCCCAGCAAGATTGCTCACGACAATAACAATCGCATTGCCACTGATGTCCGCCTATGCCGCAAACGGCGGGAATGAAGGCGGATTCGACAAGACGACCCGTGGCACCGAGTATGGCCAGATCGACGGGGCCGTCGATCGCGACAGCAAGACCCTGTCATGGAAGGGCATTCCCTACGCCAAGCCGCCGGTCGGCGAGCTGCGCTGGCGCGCGCCGCAGGACCCGGTCAAATGGAACAACGTGCGCAGCACGAAGGCCTTCGGCAACGCCTGCTCGCAGTACGGACGCATCTACGGCCCGGGCGCCAACAACCGTTACGATGAAACGATTGCCACCACGCTCAACCAGGCGGTGGGCCATGAAGACTGCCTGTACCTGAACATCTGGCGCCCGGCCAACAACGGCAAGAAGCTGCCGGTCATCGTGTTCTTCCACGGCGGCAGCAACGTGTCCGGCTATACCGCGGACCCGATGTACGACGGCGCCAATCTCGCGCAGCGCGCCAACGCGGTGGTGGTGACGGTCAATTTCCGTCTCGGCATCCTCGGCTTCATCAACCTGCCGCAGCTCAAATCGGGCACCGATGCCGATACCCAGTCCGGCAACTTCGCCATCCTCGACAGCATCAAGTCCCTGGAATTCATCCAGCGCAACATCGAAAACTTCGGCGGCGACCCGAACAAGGTAACCATCATGGGCGAATCGGCCGGCGCGATCAATGTCTACGCGCTGCTGACCTCCCCCAAGCTGGCCAATGCGAACAAGAAGCTGTTCCATGGCGTGGTGCCGCTCTCCGGCGGCCTGTCGCTGGCGTCGAACCTGCCACCGGGCACCATCCCCACCATGTCGCCCGCCGCGACCTATGCCCTGCAGGGCACGGCATTGCTGCACCAGCTGCTGATCGCTGACGGCAAGGCCACCGATACGGCATCCGCGCAAGCCTATGTCGCCAGCCAGACGGAACAGCAGATTGCTGCCTACCTGCGCTCGAAGACCCCTGCGCAACTGTTCACCGTACTGCTGACGCGCCTCGCGCTGCAGGGTCTGGCGGGATCCGGCCCAATCCCGGATGGCACGGTGGTATCGGAGAATCCGGTGAACGCCATTCTTGCGCACCAGTACGTGAAAGTGCCGGTCCTGGCCGGCAATACGCGTGACGAAGGCAAGCTGTTCCCCAGCTTCCTGCCGCTGGTCGGCGGCAGCGGCAACGCGCGCGCGGTGACCGACGCACAGCTGTTCATGAACCACTTCAACTACCGGCCGAACGACCCGCCGCAAACCGCCATCGAGCAGTGGATCGCACCGTCCTACCTGCCGGCCGATGCACCGGTTACCGGCTTCACCGCGCGCGCCGAGCAGTTCAACCGCGTGTTCTTCCTCGCCAGCCGCGACAATATCCTCAACGCGCTGAAGTCGAAGCAGCCGGATGTCTGGTACTACCGCTTCGACTGGGATGAGCAGCCGGCCCCGTGGAACGTGATCTATGGCGCGGCCCACCTGTTCGACCTGCCCTTCGTGTTCGGCAACTTCACGCCGTCGCTCATGGCCAACATCATGAACACTACCGCCAACCAGCAGGGACGCCTGCAGTTGTCGGATGCCATGATGCGCAGCATCGGCGCCTTCGCCAAGCACGGCGATCCGAACAATGACGCTATCGGTGTGCACTGGCCGACGTGGCCGACGGGCCTGGTCTTCGATGCGACGCAGACGCAGAAGGCGATCAGCGTGCAGAACATCGAGCCGGCGATCAAGTAGGGCGTGGTGTAGGGTGAAGCAAGACGTCATCCCGGCGCTCGCCGGGATGACCCGAGTTTCGTCAGTGACGGCGAGTGCGGCGGCGCACGCGCCGCACGAGGTAGACCACCAGCGCCGCCAATGCTCCCCATCCCAGCCATGAACCGATGCCGCGCTGCGGCGCCTGTTCGGGCTGCGCTTCGCTCGTGCCGGCAGCCGATGTGCCGGTGCCGCTGCCGCCCTCGCTGCGATTGGCGGTGTCGGTATCGCGATCGCCCAGCATGGAACCCAGGCCGAGGCCGAGCAGGGCGCCGCCGAGGAAGCCGCCCCACGGACTGCTCGCCTGGCGCGGGATAGCGCGTTCCGGCGCGTTGGGCGGAAGTTCTTGCCGTGCCGCATTCGGCGCTGCGCCTGATTGGGGCGGAGGCGCCGGCTGGGGACGCGCGGCCGGCGGCGGCGTTGCCGGGCGGGAGCGGGCGACGGAAGAAGTTTGGCGGCCGACCGAACGGCCGCCTCCGGTGCGCTTGGCGAAGGACTCCGGCACGGCGACCGTCAATGCGACGAGCAGCAACAGGATTTTCGCGAGAGTGGTGGAATGCATGGCAGGATTCCGTGTGGATGCATATGGTTGGAGTCCGGACGCCGGGAAGAGGTTCTATCGGACGCTCGATCGCTTCCGTACAGCAAGGCCTCATGACGTCGCGGAACATTACGCGGTTTTGGCGTTCCTATCTTGGCAACCGGTCTCCCCTTTCCTTCACGCGGCTCCGCGGCTGCATATCCCGGATGCCGCAACCAGCATGCCGCCCTACATCCAGTACAAGGAAATTTCCGAGCGCGCCGCGCGGCTTTGCGAAGTGCCCGCCGCCTTGCTGGGCTTCATCAACGAGCACCAGCAGTGGTTCCGCTCGACCTTCGGCGAGGCCCTCACCGACCAGAAGGGCAGCAGCTGCTTCTGTGTACAGGCGGTGTGCGGCACCGATCTCTATATCGTTGAGGATGCCAGCGCCGATCCGCTGTTCCGCGATGACCCGCTGGTGCGCGACAAAGGCATCCGCTTCTATGCCGGCATGCCGCTCGTCTCGCGCAGCGGCTTCCCGCTCGGCACGCTTGCCGTGTTCGACCATGTGCCGCGCAGGCTCTCCCACGTGCAGGCCGAAGCCCTGCGCATTCTGGCCGCGCAAGTCCTGATGGAAATCGAACTGGAACGGCAATCGCGTACGGTCGAGGCGCTGGAGACGGGGCAACGCTGCCTGGCGGAAGCATTGAAGGAGCGTACCCGCCACCTGGAATCGGCACAGCGTCTCAATGACATGGGCAGCTGGGAAATCGGGCTGCGCGGCAGGCAGTTGCGCTGCTCGGACGAGATGTACCGCATCTTCGGGCTGGAACGCACGCAGGCCGGCGAAGACATCAATGCGTTCATGCAATTGATCCATGCCGAAGACAGGCAGCAGGTCGTCCTTGCGCTGGAGCACGCGATGAAGGACAGGAGCGCGCTCGATACCGAATTCCGCGTCAGCCGGGCGGACGGCAGCGAGCGCTTCGTGCACATGCGGGCGGAACTCGGCGCCAATCCCGCCGGCGAAGCCTCGCTTTCCGGAACGGTGCAGGACATCACCGAAAAGCGGCAGGCGGCCGAGCACCTGCGCTTGCTGGAAACCAGCGTCGCCCACCTCAACGACATGGTCATGATCACGGACGCCATGACGGAGAAACCGGGACCGCGCATCGTCTTCGTCAACGCCGCCTTCGAGAAGCACACGGGTTACCGCCGGGAAGAAGTGATCGGCCAGTCGCCGCGCATGCTGCAGGGCCCGCAGACCGACCGCGCGCAGCTCGAGCGCGTGCACGATGCCATGCGCCGCCGCCAGCCGGTCTGCGTCGAAGTTCTCAACTACCGCAAGGACGGTGAGGCGTTCTGGGTCGAGATCGACATCGTCCCGGTGTCCGATACCCGCGGCACCGTCACGCATTTCGTGGCGGTCCAGCGCAACATCACCGACCGCAAGCAGCGCACCCTCGAACTGGAAAAAACTACCCGCGCGCTGCAAATGCTCAAGCGATGCAACGAAGCCCTGATGCGTGCCGAAGACCAGGCCGAGCTGCTGCACCGGATCTGCGTGCTCGCAGTGGAAAGCGACGGCTACCAGCTGGCCTGGGTCGGCCTCGTGCGCGACGATGAGCGCAAGACCATCCGCCCCGTTGCGCATGCCGGCAAGCTGCGCGACCCGAGGCGGGCGGGCTCGGCCGAGATCAGCTGGTCGCCCGATTCGGAATTCGGCCGCGGGCCGATCGGCCGGGCGGTGCGCGAGCGCAAGCCGGTGCTGGTCGAGGACATCCGCCAGGACCCGAGCATGGCGCCGTGGCAGGAATGGGCCGACAGCGAAGGCTTCCGCAGCATCATCGCGCTGCCGCTCATGATCCGGGACACCACCTTCGGCGTGCTGGTCCTGTACGACTGCAGTGCGCGCTCCTTCTCGCAGGACGAAATCCGGCTGATGCAAGACCTTGCCAGCGACGTCTCGTTCGGCATCGAGCACCTGCGCGCCCAGCAGCGGCAGCGCCGGCTGGAAGCCGCGATCGTGAAAGTCGCCACCAGCGTCTCGGCCAGTACCGGCAATGCATTCTTCGAACAGCTGGCGTGCAACATGACCGATGCGGTGCGCGCCCAGGCCGGCTTCATCGCCCGCATCATTCCCGGCGAGCCGCTCAAGTGCCGCACCATCGTGGCGGTGGTCGACGGCAAGCTGGTCGACAATTTCGAATACGTCATCAAGGGCACGCCTTGCGAACATCTGCTCACCGAGAGCAGCTGCGTCGTGCTCGACAAGGTGGCCGAGCGTTTCCCGGAATCGCCGCCGCTGAAAGAACTCGGGGCGCGCGCCTACGTGGGCAGCCGCCTCACCGATGCCTCCGGCCAGCTCATGGGACTGCTGTTCGTCCTGTTCCGCACGCCGCTCAAGCAGGTGGACCTGGTGAATTCCACCTTCCGCATCTTCGCCGCGCGCGCGGCCAGCGAGCTGGAACGGCAGGAAGCCGACCAGCGCATCCGCGACCAGGCTTCCCTGCTCGACAAGGCACAGGACGCGATCATCGTGTGCGATACCACGCACCGCATCACCTTCTGGAACAAGAGCGCGGAGCGGCTGTACGGATGGACCGCGGAGGAAGTGCTGCAGCGCCGGAACCAGGAACTGCTGTATGACGACCCCGACATCTTGCGGCTGCCGATGGAGGCGGTGCTGCGCGACGGCGAGTGGACCGGCGAAATGCACCACCGCCGCAAGGATGGCAGCCCTCTCATCGTCGAAGCGCGCTGGACGCGCATTTCCGGCGACGACGGCAGCGTGCAATCGATCCTCGCCATCCATACCGACATCACCATGCGCAAGGCGGCCGAGGAAAAGGTGCAGCAGCTTGCCTTCTACGACCAGCTCACCCGCCTGCCCAACCGCTCCTCGCTGCTGGACCGGCTGCAGCACGCGATCGGCGCCTGCGCGCGCCACCGCAAGCTCGGCGCGCTCATGCTCATCGACCTCGACAACTTCAAGACGCTCAACGACACCCTCGGTCACGACAAGGGCGACATGCTCCTGCAACAGGTGGCCTCGCGCCTGCTCCCTTGCGTGCGGCAGACCGACACGGTGGCACGCCTGGGCGGCGATGAATTCGTGGCCCTGCTCGAAGACCTGAGCAGCAATCCCGCGGAAGCCGCGATGCAGGCCGAACACACCGCGGAAAAGATCCTCGGCGCGCTGAACCAGCCCTACCGCCTGGAAGCCTACGAACACATCAGCACCCCGAGCATCGGCGTGGCGCTGTTCCGCGGCGGCGGCGACACCGTGGACGAAGTCCTCAAGCGCGCCGACCTGGCCATGTACCAGGCCAAGGGCGCCGGCCGCAACACCATCCGCTTCTTCGACCCGGTCATGCAGGCAGCCGTGAAACACCGTCTCGGGCTGGAAGCCGACCTGCGCCACGCGGCGCGCAGCAACGAGTTCGTCCTGTACTACCAGGCCCAGGTGGACCGTGACGGCATCCAGACCGGCGCCGAGGCGCTGGTGCGCTGGGAGCAGCCGAACCGCGGCGTCGTGTCGCCGGCCGAATTCATCCCGCTGGCCGAAGAAACCGGCATCATCCTCCGTCTCGGGGCATGGGTACTGGAATCGGCCTGCTCAACCCTGGCCGAATGGCAGGCCGAACCGCAGACCGCCCACATGACCATGTCGGTCAATGTGAGTGCGCGCCAGTTCCGGCACCCCGACTTCGTCGAACAGGTGTTCGATGTGCTCGACCGCACCGGCGCCGACCCGCGCAAGCTCAAGCTCGAACTCACCGAAAGCCTGCTGGTGGACGACATCGAAACCATCATCGAAAAAATGACGCGGCTCAAGGACAGGGGCGTCGGCTTCTCGCTCGACGATTTCGGCACCGGCTACTCGTCGCTGTCCTACCTGAAACGCTTTCCGCTCGACCAGCTCAAGATCGATCGCTCCTTCGTGCGCGACGTTCTGGTCGACCCCAACGACGCCGCCATCGCCCGGACCATCGTTGCGCTCGGCAAAAGCCTCGGCCTGACCGTGATCGCCGAGGGCGTGGAGACCGAAGCGCAACGGAATTTCCTCGCCGAGCACGGCTGCGAGGGATACCAGGGCTACCTGTTCAGCCAGCCGGTGCCCGCGGGCGCTTTCATCTCGCATGTGCGCGCACTGGGAACGGTGGTGCACTGAGATGCGGGAGGCGTGCACCCGGGTTTTCCCGTCCATCCATTGCGCTGCCGCAGGCAGCACGCGGAAAACAGCCAACGTCCTGCCGCACGAGGTGTCGAACGCTCTCGCCCGGCGCAAATGTTGCGCCGGAACTCCACGGCCTCGGACCTTCACATGACAAGCAAGAACATCACCGTCGGCGCCGCTTCCAGGCTGAAATTGGCATTGGGCGACCTGGCTTTCCTCAAGCGCAACCTCGGCCTGCTCTTGTTCTGGCCGCTCAAGTTCATCCTCCTCGCCCTGATCGGCTGGCATCTGCTGGACATCCACCTGGAACAGGAAAGAGCCGATGCCGAAAGCGCCGCGCTGCAAAAGGCGGAAACCCTGAGCCGCGCCTACGCACAGCATCTGTACCGGGCGCTGGAGGCAGTGGACCAGCTCACCCTGTACGTGAAGGGCGGCTGGGAACTCGGCGGATCGAATTTCAAATTGGAAAAAATGGCTGGCGAGGGCCTGTTCACCGAACAGACCGGATTCTACGTCAGCATCATCGACGCCAACGGCAACCTGCGCACCAGCACCATCCCCGAAGCGCGCCGCGTCAACATTGCCACCGAGCCGTACTTCCAGGTCCACGTGCACCAGCCGGACCACTTCTACGTCGGCACGGCGCGCCTGGGCAATTTCTCGCAGACGCCGGTCGTCCCCTTCTCGCGGCGGCTGCAGGATGCAAGCGGCCGCTTCGACGGCATTGTCCTGGTCTCCGTTGCGCCCGACTATTTCACGTCAGGCTACGACAAAGTCGCCCTCAAGGAATTCGGCTTCCTCGGCATCCTCAGCGCGGACAAGGTGATGCGCCTGGCGCGCATCGGCGATGACGTATTCCTGCCGCACACACAGCGCACCGCGCTGCTGCGCGAGCTGCCCTTGCACGAGCCGGCGGGAAGCGCCATCCTGGGAAGCAAGGACTGGTTCACCGACAAGCGTGCCCGCTATGTCGGCTGGGCAGCGACGCCGGGCTACAAGATGATCACGGTCAGCGGCCTCGACCGCGACAGCGAACTGGCGCCATACCGGGAAGAACGGCGGGCGGCGCTCAGGCAGGGAATCGCCGCCACCATCCTGCTCGGCGTCATCACCCTGGTCGCCATGCTCGCCTCCCTGCATATCGCGTGGCGGCGGCAGCAGCTCCAGACGATGCAGGCCACTTACCGCCGTGCCACCGAAGTCGGCAACGACGGCTTCATGATCGCCCGCGCCCTGTACGACCCGAGGGGTAACGTGGATGACTTTGAAATCGTCGACTGCAACGAGCGCGGCGCGAACCTGCTGCGCTACCGCCGCGAAGAGCTGGTCGGACAGAAGATTTCCTGGATGTACGAGGGCGTCGCCGCCGAGCGCACCATGCGCATGCTGTGCCGGGCGATGAAACACCGCTTCTACGAAGGCGAAACCGAAACCGCCACCATGGGCATTGAAGGCGTGCCGCGCTGGCTGCACATTCGCATCTCGCGCCCGAACGAAGACCTTGCCATCACCCTGCGCGACATCACCGAGCTCAAGTCGCACGTGGCCGAACTCGAACGCCGCGGCAACGAAGACGCCCTCACCGGCCTGCCCAACCGGCACTGGCTCAACGCCTTCCTGCCCAAGGCCGTCGAGCAGGCCGCCGCCAACCGGCGCATGCTGGCGCTGCTGTTCATCGACCTCGACGGCTTCAAGGCCGTCAACGACACCATGGGGCACAACGCGGGCGACGAAATCCTGCGCAACGCCGCGCAGCGCCTGCGCGATGCGACGCGGCCGCAAGACTACGTGGTGCGTATCGGCGGCGACGAATTCCTGGTCATCCTCGAACGCATCGGCCACGCCTTCGACGCCGCCCAGGTCGCCGACCGCGTGCTCGACGCCTTCGGCAACGCCTTCAGGGTCAACCAGGGCGTGCGCACCGTCGGCGCATCCATCGGCATCAGCCTCTACCCGATCGACGGCGCCGACGCCAACACTCTGCTCAACAACGCCGACATCGCGATGTACTCCGTCAAGTCCGACGGCAAAGGCGCCTACCGCTTCTTCGACCCGCGCTTCTCCGAAGCCATCCGCCAGCGCCACCGCATGGAAGCCGAACTCCAGCACGCGCTCGACCACGACCAGTTCGTGATGTACTACCAGCCGCGCGTCGACGTCTCCACAGGCATTACCTCCAGCATGGAAGCGCTGGTGCGCTGGGCGCATCCGGAGCGCGGCATCGTCGGCCCCAACGAATTCATCCCACTGGCCGAAGAAACCGGCCTCATCATCCGGCTTGGCGAACAAGTGATCGAAAAGGTGTTCGCCCAGGTCGCCGCCTGGGCGGCGCGTGGGCAGGAACTGGTGCCGGTATCCATCAACGTCTCGGCGCGGCAGTTCCGCGAATCCAATGTCGCCAACACGCTCGCCTCCTGCCTCGCGCGCTACCGCGTCAACCCCGACCTGATCGAGATCGAACTCACCGAATCATCGATGATCGACGAAGGGCACAACGTGATCGAAACCCTGCAGGCGATACAGGCGATGGGCATCAAGCTGTCGGTCGACGATTTCGGCACCGGCTACTCCTCGCTGTCGCAACTGCAGCGGCTCGACTTCGACGTGATCAAGGTAGACCGCGCGTTCACCACCGAGCTCGACAAACCCAAGGAAGGCGTCGCCCTCATCACCGCCATCATCACCATGGCCCACGCGCTCGGCATGCGGGTCGTCGCCGAGGGCGTGGAAACGATCGAACAGATCGTCACGCTCAAGCAATTGCGCTGCGACGAGGTGCAGGGGTATTACATCTCCAAACCGCTGCCGCCGTCGGACACGCAGCCGATACTGCCAAGGTGGTTTTTCCCGTCCACGACCTGAGGCTCAGAAGCGCTCCACCGCGAACGGCGCAAAGCGCTCCGAGGCCATCCTCCCCGCGGCGGCGTCCGCAATCCAGCGCCCCGTATTCACCGACCCGGTCACGCCGAGATGGCCGTGGCCGAACGCGCACCACAGGCCGGGATGGGTGCGCACCGGCCCCAGCACCGGCAGCGAATCGGGCAGGCAGGGCCGGTGGCCCATCCACATCGAGGGCGCATCCAGTTCCAGTCCCGGCAATCCTTTTACCGCCGCATCGCCCAGCGCCGCTGCACGGCGCGGCGTCGGCGGCATCTTCAGTCCGCCGAACTCCACTGTCCCCGAAATGCGCAGGCCATGCTCCATCGGCGCGGCGAACACCTTGCGGTCGGCGAACACGATGGGTCTGCCGATCGACAGGTTGGGCGAGGACAGGTGCAGGTGATAGCCTCGCTGGCTTTCCAGCGGCACGCGCAGGCCGAGCGGACGCAACAGCGGCGCAGACCATGCGCCGGCCGCCAGCACCACCTGCGACGCCTGGTAGCCGCGCTGCGCGCCCTGCACCCGCCAGCCGCCGGCCTCGCGCGACAAGCCCTGCACGCGGTCGCGCACGAACACCACGCCGCGCTGACGGGCTGCTTCCGCGATCGCCTGTGCATAGGCGAACGGATGCGTGACCGCGCCTTGTTCGGGCATGAACATCGCCACCGTGTAATCGCTGCTCACTGCCGGCTCCAGTGCACGGATTGCCGCTGCATCCAGTCGTTCGCAGCGCACGCCGTGACGTTCGCGCAGGCGCCACGAGCCCGCGTCCTTTTCCAGTGCGGCAGCGTTGCGGTACAGGTGCAACTGCCCGGTCTGCACCACGCGCTGCGGGCAGCCGATTTCTCGTGCCAGCGCGCGGTGATTGTCCAGTGCGCCGGCGAACAGGTCGGTCAACGCGGACGCAATCTCCTCCACTCTCTGCGGCGTTGCGGATGCGACGAAGCGCTGCAGCCATGGCGCTGCACGCAGCCAGTAATGCGGCGGGACGTAGAGCGGGCTGTCGGCTTCGAGCAGCATCTTTGCCGCATTTTTCAGCACGCCGGGCATGGCCAGCGGGGCGACGGAGCCGGTGGAAATTGCGCCGGCATTGCCGAAGGAGCATTGGGAGCCGGGGTCTTCGGGATCGATGACCTGGACGGCGAAGCCTTCCTTCCGGAGCGAGTAGGCGACGCACAGGCCGACGATGCCGGCGCCGATGATGGTGATGGGGTGGGTTGCGGTGTTCATTGGAAAAACGAGGTCATGAGGGGCAACAGCCTAACGGAAAACATGGAAGCTCACACTCAGCCCGCCACATCCCGGAACCCGCGCAATACATGCGCGACATTCACACCGATCTCCTCCACCGCATACCCGCCCTCCATCACGAACAGCGTCGGCAAGCCCAGCCGCGCGAGCTGCGCGCCGAGGCGCAGGTACTCTGGTGTGTCGAGCCGGAATTTCGAGATCGGATCGCCGGCGTAGGTGTCGACGCCGAGTGAGATCACCAGCGCATCCGGCGCGTAGGCCGCGATGCGCTTGCAGGCCGCGTCGAGTGCCGCGAACCACTGCTCGTTGCTGCTGCCCGCCGCCAGCGGATAGTTCTGGTTG
>NZ_DASRXF010000081.1:0-2079 GCF_035654295.1 Noviherbaspirillum sp.
TGCGTCTGTGGCTGGGCGCGCCCTTCGCCCAGAATGCCTACCGCGTGGTCGAGATCGTGGCGCTAGGCATATTCGTGTACGCCATCGCGCACCTGCCGCATGCCTGGCTGCAGGCGGTCGGCCGCGCCCACCTGACGGCCAAGGTACAGCTGGTGGAGTTGCCGCTGTACGCCTTCGGGCTGTATGCCGCGGTCACGGAATGGGGCATTGCCGGTGCCGCCTGCCTGTGGGTGTTGCGGGTGTTCCTCGATTGCCTGCTGCTGCTGCGCCTGGTGGGACAGGAAAGCGCGCGTCCGGTGACGGTGCCGATGTTGGTCGGTGTGAGCTTCATTGCGCTTGGCGGCGCCTTCTCCGGACCGGACGCCGCATGGCAGTGGCGTGCGGGGTTGTGCGCAGCGGCGCTTGCCGGCGGCGCGGCGATCGCCTGGTTCGGCCTGCTCAATGCAGATGACCGTCGCGAGGTGTTCCTGCGCGGCCGGCTCCGGCCATTGCCGAAAGTGTAATTATTTTGTCGGGAATTCGTAATATTCGATGTAATTGCGTGATTAACATCTGTCAATAATTTAGACTGTCACATTCTTTTCGCCGGCAATATCCGGTCGCGCAGGAAGGCTGCCTTCGCCACAAGCGGATCAGGCCGGCCAGGCGTTCCGTCACAACAATACATGTCGTCTTTTCTCATCAGTTTCATTGCTTCCGCACTGCTGACCCTGCTCGTGATCAGGCACGGCACCCTGCACCGGGCCGCGCTCGACAACGACCTCGAAGGCGTGCAAAAGGTGCATGCGCGCGCCGTTCCGCGCATCGGCGGGCTGAGCATCTTCATCGCCGTCATCCTCACCGCCGCCATCGCGATGTGGCGCACGCCGCCCATCGGCCATGGCGTGCTGCTGCTGCTGATCTGTTCCGCGGTGGCCTTTCTCGGCGGCATCGTCGAAGACTTCACCAAGCGGGTCAGCCCCTCGCGCCGCCTGCTGCTGACCATGACTGCGGCGGCCATGGGCTACTTCCTGATCGATGCCAAGGTGGAGCGCATCGACTGGCTCTTTTCGCAGTGGACCATCAGCTACCTGTGGATCACCCTGCCGCTGACCGTGCTCGCCGTGGCCGGCATTGCCAATGCCATCAACATCATCGACGGCTTCAACGGCCTGGCGACGGTGGTGACGATCAGCATGCTGATGTCGCTCGCCTATGTCGCGCTGCAGGTCAACGATACCTTTGTCCTGGTTGCCGCCCTCATCGTGGCCGGCGCCGCAGCGGGTTTCCTCGTGTGGAACTATCCGGTCGGCCTGATCTTCCTCGGCGACGGCGGCGCCTACTTCCTCGGCTTCATGCTGGCCGAGCTGACGGTGCTGCTGGTCATGCGCAACCCGCAGGTCTCTACCTGGTATGCGGTGCTGCTGCTGATCTACCCGGCCTTCGAAACCATATTCTCGGCCTACCGGCGCCTGTTCCTGCGCGGACAGTCCCCGGGCACGCCGGACGGCATCCACCTGCACAGTCTCATCTTCCGCCGGGTGGTATTGTGGGCGGTCGGCGGGCGCGACGCGCGCGCGATGAACCTGCGCAACGCAATGACCTCGCCCTACCTCTGGCTGCTCTCGCTGATGGCCGTGGTCCCGGCCACCGCGTTCTGGCGCCATACCTGGGTACTCATGGTGCTGAGCCTGCTGTTCGTGATGAGCTACGTCTGGTTGTATGCGCGCATCGTGCGCTTCCGCTCGCCGCGCTGGATGATTTTCGGCAAGAGAAAGAAATAGGGCGGGCGCGAACTTCACCGCGGCCCCGCATTCTGTCAATTTCCACCACATTATTCGATCGATCATGTCTTCAATTTCGCAAAGCATCTTCAAGGCCTACGACATCCGCGGCATCGTCGGCAAGACCCTCGACATCGGCGTGGCGCGCCAGATCGGCCAGGCCTTCGGCACCGCCGCCCGCATCAAGGGCGAACAGACCGTCATCATCGGCCGCGACGGCCGCCTGTCCGGCCCGGAATTGTCTGCCGCGCTGGCCTCCGGCCTGCAGCGCGCCGGCATCAACGTCATCGACCTCGGCGTGGTGGCCACGCCGATG
>NZ_DASRXF010000082.1:0-11679 GCF_035654295.1 Noviherbaspirillum sp.
GTGCAGGTATCGACCTTCCTGCGCAACTGGCTGGTCAACCACATCATGAAGGTCGACAAGGACCTCGCCATTGCCATCAAGAAGATGGCGGCGTAAGGGCAGGGAGCAGCAAAAGGTCTCTATGAGCAGTGGCAGTATTGATGTCCGTTTCTTCGACCTGATCCTCTGCGTATCCCGGGCTCTCGATCTGCTGTCGCTGGACCTTTCGGACCACCACATGCGCGTAGCCTATGTCGCCGCCCGCATCGCGGATGGCCTCGGGCTGCCGGTGCAGGACAGGCAGGACGCCGTCCTCGCGGGCGCGCTGCACGATGTCGGGGCGGTGTCCGGCACGCTGCGGCTGTCGCTGCAGAACTACGCCGTCGCGGGCGACATTCCGCTGGACGCCACGCTCGAAGAGAGCGTGCACACGCACGCCATCGAGGGCTACCTGCTGCTGCGCGACTTTCCGCCCTTTGCCCGCGCGGCGGAAGCGGTGCGCTATCACCATGTCGAATGGAACTACCGGCGCGGCAGCGAGTGCAACAATGCGGCGGTACCCTTGCTGAGCCACGTCCTGCACCTGGCCGACCGGGTCGCAGTGCTGCCGCGGCCGCGCGGCGACATCCTCGAGCAGAGCACCGACATCCGGCGCAAGGTCGTGGATGACGCCGGCCGGCGCTACCATCCGCAGGCCGTCGCCGCCTTCACGCATGCGTCGCGCTCGGAATCGTTCTGGCTGGACCTCGTCAGCCCGCACAAGGAAGAAATCATCCGTTGCGGTTTCGACGGGCAGAACGTGGCGCTGGACCTGGACGAGCTGTACGAACTGGCGCGCCTGTTCGCACGCATCATCGACTTCCGCAGCCCCTATACCGCGATCCACTCCAGCACCGTCGCGGCCAAGGCCGAGCGCATCGCGCAGCTGCTGCACATCGATCCCGTCAAGACCCGGCTGATCGGCACCGCCGGTTTCCTGCACGACCTGGGCAAGCTCGCGGTGCCGGCGGAAATCCTCGACAAACCGGGCAAGCTCACGCCGCAGGAAATGCGCATCATCAAGCAGCATCCCTACTACACCCACCGCATCCTGTCGCAGGTACCCGGGCTGGAGGAGATCAATACCTACGCATCGCTGCACCATGAACGCCTCGATGGACACGGCTATCCCTTCCGCAAGCAGACGATCCCGCAGGGCGCACGCATCATCGCCGTGGCCGATGTGTTTACGGCGATCTCCGAGCAGCGGCCGTACCGCGCCGGGATGACGCGCCAGGCAGCGATCGCGCTGCTCAACCGGTTCGTGGACGAAGGGGCGCTGGACGGGGATATCGTCGCCCTGGTACGCACCCATTTCGACGACATCCAGAACTACACCGGGAGCTGAATCCGGCTCAGGAGGAGGGCAGCGCCGAGGTACGCGCCTCCTGCTGCCGGCGGCACCAGCGCGCGAACTCGGCGGCCGGCAGCGGGCGGCTGAACCAGTATCCCTGCGCCTGGTTGCAGCCGTGTTCCCGCAGGTAGCGCAAGGCTTCTTCCGACTCGATGCCTTCGCCGATCACGTCCAGCTTGAGGCTGTGTCCGAGGGCGATGATCGCGCCGGTGACGGTGCGGCTCGCCTGGTCGCTGGCGACGCGGCGCACGAAGGACTGGTCGACCTTCAGCTTGTCCAGCGGCAGGCTGGTCAGGCGGCTGAGGCTGGAGTACCCGGTGCCGAAGTCGTCGAGCGCCACCTTCACCCCGAGCGACTTGATCCGGGCCAGCACCTTGATCGCGTCGTCGAGGTTGTCCATGATCGCGCTTTCCGTCACCTCCACTTCCAGGCGGGATGGATCGATGCCGGTTTCGGCAATGATGCCGCTGAGCCGGTCCGCGAAGTCGCGCTGCCTGAATTGCAGCGGCGAGACGTTGATCGCAATCGAGACCTCCAGCCCTTCATGCAGCCAGGCGCCCTGCTGGCGGCAAGCTTCGCTCACCACCCATTCGCCCAGCTCGCCGATCAGCCCGGCCGATTCGGCGATGGGGATGAAGCGGTCCGGGCCGATGACGTCGCCCTCCCGGTCGCACAGGCGCACCAGCGCCTCGGCGCCGGCAATACCGCCGCTGCGGATATCCATCATCGGCTGGTAGTAGAGTTTCAGGCCGCCGTGGCGCAGTGCATGCCGGACCCGGGCTTCGAGCGAATGCGCCTCTTCGGCACGCTGGTCCAGTTCCGGCGTGTAGAAATGATAGGTGGCGCGCCCCGATTGCTTGGCCTGGTACATCGCCAGGTCGGCGGCGTGGATCAGGTCGCTGATGTCGGTCGCATGTTCGGGGAAGAAACTGATGCCGATCGAGGGCGAGAGCGAGACCTCGATCGTATCGATCGGATAGGGCTGGCTGATGGTGTCGACCAGGTGCTGCGCGACAGTCGCCGCGCGCAGCCGGTCGCCCTCCAGGAAAGGCAGGATGACGACGAACTCGTCGCCGCCCAGGCGGCCCGCGAGGTCTTCATCGCGCGTGCCCGCCAGCAGCCGGCGCGCGACTTCCTGCAGCACGCGGTCGCCGGTCTCATGGCCGTAGATATCGTTGATGGGCTTGAAGCGGTCGAGGTCGATGAACAGCAGCGCCCCCCGGCCATGGTTGCGCCGGGCGGCGGCCAGCAGATGGCTGCCGTACTCGAACACCAGCGCCCGGTTCGGCAGGCCGGTCAGCGTATCGTGCAGCGCCGCCTGGCGCGCATGCTCCTGCGCCAGCCTGCGCTCGGTGACGTCGGTATGCGTGCCGATCAGGCGCACTGCCCGGCCGTCTTCGCCGCGCTCGGCGGCAATGGCGTGCGACAAGACCCAGCGCCAGCTGCCATCACTGGCGCGCAGGCGCAGCTCCTGCCAGTAACTTTCCTGGCGGCCTTCGATCACGGCCTCGATCATCCTCGGCACGCCCGAACGGTCTTCCTCATGTACCAGCGCCAACCAGTCAGCCCAGGTCTGCAACTCCTGCGGCGAATAGCCGAGCATCGCGAACAGCAGGTCGTCCGCGGGCAGGAGCCGGCGCGAGGCGACGTCCAGCTCCCACACCGCGGTGCCGCCGGCCTTCAGCGCCAGCGCCGAGCGGTACTGGCTTTCGCGCAATGTCTGCATGGCATCGCGCAGCGCGGTATTGCGCTGCTCCAGCAGCACCGCCGCGTCATCCATCGCCTTGGCCACCGAGGCGGCTTCGACAATTTCCACCGATGGCGTGCGGAACGGCTCGCCGGCGCCGAGCGCTCGTGCCGGCTCCACCAGTGCATGGAAGGCGCGCACGATGCGCCCGCCGATGTGGCCGGCCACGGCGAGGCTGAGCGCCAGCAGGGCGGCAACGCCCAGCGAAAGCATGGAGATCCGGCGGTTGAATTGCTGCGCAAGCGTGGATTGGGGAATGGAGATGGCGATGCGCCAGCCGGTCAGCGGGGAACTGGTGTAGGCGGCGCGCACCGGTTCGCCGTCCCGCATGATCGCCTCGAAGGTGCCTTCTCCGGCAGACATGAGCTTGCGGAAGTATTCATCGGCCGGCTTCTGGCCGGAGAACCGGTCGGCCTCGCGGCTGCGGGTGGCGATCGTGCCCTTGCTGTCGAAAATGGTCGCTACCCACCCCGCCGGCAGGCCCTGCGCCATCAGAATGTCGTTGAAGGTTTCCGGCGAGATCGTGATATTCAGGAAGCCGTGTACCTGGCCGTCCCGCAGGATGGGCACAGCCACCACCATCACCGGCAGGTGCAGGATGGAACCGATGAAAATGTCCGACACCACGGGTTCGGCGGTATTGAACACCTGCTCGATGATGTCGGGATTGCCATGGTGCGGCAGCGGCTGCCCGTAGGCAAGCGTAGTGTTGAGGAGCTGCTGCCCGTCACGCCTCGCGACGACCACTGACGAGCCCAGGCGCGTTTCCGCCAGTGCCTTGCGCGCCTGGTCGTAGAAGGTGCGCAGATCATTCGTTGCCAGAGAGTCGGATGCAGCCAAGCCTTGCGCCAGCGATTGCACGCGCAGGATGTGGTTGTCCACCGCCTGCATCAGTGCCCTTGCCGTCTGGATGGTATCCCTCTCCTGTTGCTGTGCCGCTTGCCGGTACTCCAGGAAAAAGATCGCGGTCGCGCCGATGATGCCCGGCAGCATGCACGCAACGACGAGCCAGCTCAGGATCGTGCGGACAGTACGTGGTCGGGATGGATGTTCGTCGCCGGCTGGCGCGTCGGAAGGCAATTCGCCGCTCCTTCACTGCGGAAGTTGCCGTTTGACCTGTTGTTCCCGGTTTAAATTCCTTGCGGCCGCTGCATCATGCGGGCGGCGAGTTCGGCGCATTTTCCAGCGTCGAGGCCGACGGCGGAGTCGCACAACAGCAGCGGTGCCCAGCCGGCGGGAAATTCCGTTGCGTCATCGTCGACCACGATATACGGGCCGCCGTAGCGCGTTTCATCAAGGTAGGCCTGCACTTCCTGCCAGCGCATCGCGCCGGGTATCAGCGGTGTGACATCAATGATGCGCGGCTGGAGGTCGCGCGAGAAGTAATCCTCGCGCAGCGAATCGGTATCGAACACCTCGCGCCAGGAAGAGGTGATGACAACCTCGACATGCGTGTGCTCGCGCAGGAGCGCTTCGAGCGCCGCGCGGTGTTCGAACAGCGTGCGCTCGCCGCGGGCCGGATGCATGACGCCGTCAAAACCGAGGAACAGGAGCATGGGGAAAGCCCTCGTGCAAAACGAGCACGATAGCGGCAAAACGTGCGCCGCCGCAAGGCCGGCCGCCCGGTTTGCCGCTTGCCTTGATTTTCATCAACGCAATAATTGCCTTCGAAATCATGGACATACGGAAGCTTATCCCCGGTTGTCCACAGAATTGGCCACAGCAAATGTGGGCAAGTTGCGCTCAGACCTGCTGGTTCCTGGGCAGTCTGACAGTGAAGGCAGTGCCTCCCTCCGTGCTGGAACTCACGGTGATCCTGCCCCCATGCGCCGCCACGATCTCGCGCACGATGTACAGCCCGAGTCCGAGGTTCATCTGCTTGGCTTTGTCGGAAGCCTTGTCCGTATAGCGCCGCAGCGGGTCGAAAATGCCTGCCAGCTCCGCTTCGGGAATCGGCGCGCCGAAGTTGTGCACCGTGATCACGACCACGTCGCCGTCCGCGGCGGTGCGCACGGTGACGAAAGCATCGTCGGCGCCGTGCTGCAGGGCATTGCCGATCAGGTTCTGGTAGACCTGGCCGATGCGGCCCGCGTCCCAGCGGCCCGTCACGTCGCCGTGGACTTCGGTCTCGATCGCGCGGCTCGGATCGGAGAAACGGAATTCATCCGCCACCTGCTCCGAAATGAGCGCGAGGTCCGCGGGCTGCGGGTCGATGCGCATGCCGCTGGTCCTGGCCTGGGTAAAGTCGAGCAGGTTGTCGATGATCTGGCCCATCCTCGCCGTGCTGCCAAACATGCGTGCGCCGAGCTGGATCAGCTGCGGGTCGGACCGCTCCGAGCGCATCAGGAATTCCGCACCCATGCTCAGGTATTGCAAGGGCGTGCGCAGGTCGTGGCTGACAACGCCGAGGAAGATGTCTTCCGAACGCCGCACGACCGCCGAGTAACGCGCCACGGAGTCGGCCAGCGCCTGGTCCAGCGCTTCGTTGAATCGGCGCATGTCCTCGACCTCGAACCATGCCGCCGACTTCTCCCGTGCCATCCAGAGGCGCAGGACGCTGGCGCGCAGCGCGCGGTACTCGGAGACGAGCTGCTCGATGTTGAAACCTGACTTCAGGCGCGTCTCGGCATGAATATGCGGGGCACGGTCCCCGTTCGCATCCGGGGCCGATACTGTGCCGGCAGCAAGCTCGGCGGCGATTTCTTCGAGCATCTCCTTCGCGTGGTCGCGCAGTTCGATGACGTCCATGGAACGGTGCGGCGGCTGGATGCTGCGGGCAAAGTCCTCCCATTCCTGGAGAATCGGCTCCAGGTTCTCAAGGATAAAGGCGGATAAACGCATTGCGGGCGGTTCAGGTTCAAGACGGCGAGAATCTAGCAAAGCACGGCTTTCCGGTCGGTACAGTTTCATACATAGACCAGTGTCATGGAGGGGCTCTGCGCCAGATCATGCGAACACGCATTGACCTGTGCTGTAGTTGCCGGGTCGTCGTCGGCCGACGCCGTTTATTGTCCGGAGACCTTCCATGTACGTGCCCGCTACTGCTGCGCAATGCCCCAATCACCTGCTCTCGCGCCTGCCCGAGGATGAGTACCAGTTGCTGCGTCCGCATCTCGAATACTTTCCCACGCCCATCAGGACCGTGCTGTTCGAGCGCGGCGGCGATATCCGCTTTGTCTACTTTCCCTTGTCCGGGGCACATTCAGTGCTCGCCGTCATGGAAGACGGCGCGGCCGTCGAGGTCGGCACCGTGGGGCTGGAAGGCATGTCGACAGTGGATGTGCTGACCGGCAGCACGCAGGCCACCGAAACCACGATCTGCCAGATCCCGGGCGACAGCCTGAGGATGCCGGCGGAACTGTTCAATGAGCTGCTCGGACGCGCCCCGGAGTTCCGGCGCCTGCTGTACCGCTTCCTGCAAGCCTATCTGAGCCAGGTATCGCAATCGGTCGCGTGCAACCGCTTGCACACGACCGAGGAGCGGTTCGCGCGCTGGATCCTCCTCAGCCATGACCGTGTGCAGGGCGACACCTTCCAGCTCACCCAGGAATTCCTCGCCGACATGCTCGGTGTGCACCGCCCCAGCGTCACGCTGGTGGCCCGCAATTTCCAGCAGGCGGGCCTGCTGACCTACAACCGGGGGGTGATCACCATCCTCGACCGCGCTGCTCTGGAAGAGGCGAGCTGCGAATGCTACAAGGTGGTGAGGAAGCAGTTCGAGAAAGCCTTGGGCAAGGGCATGGGATAAGCACCCGCCCATCTGCCTTGATTTTCATCAAAGCAACAATTTCCTTGAAAATCATGGACATGCGGAAGCTTATCCCCGGTTGTCCACAGAATTGGCCACAACAATTGTGGGCAAGTTGCGCGGCGCGCCCCCGCGGTTAAAGGAGAGCCCCCGCCCACACGGCGGCGATCTCGAGCGCCAGACCCGCGCTTGTCCGTGCGCCGTAAGCCCGGTTGCCCGCCGCCCAGGCGATCACCATCTTGCTGAGGGCATTGGCTGTGATCGCAATCGCAAGGCCGCGCTTGAGCGTGCCCGCGTCCACCGATCCACCCGCAAACAGCGAGAACAGCACCGCCCCCGCCGCCTGCATGTCCACTGTCGCCGCGAGGGCGGCGCCGGCTTCGGCCGCCGCGGAGCCGAAATGCACCGTGGCCAGGGAAACGACAGCCGTCAGCAGCGTAAGCAGCGCTGCGAAACCGACCGCCTGGCGCACGCTGAACACGTTCTGCGAGGGCAGCTTCTCCTTGTTTGCCGCAGGCTGCAGGGCGATGGCGACGGCGGCCGCGCCGCCGCTGCCCAGGATCATTCCCGCAAGCACCGGCCAGCTCGCCCTGACGGCCGCCGCATCGATGGCCATGCCGACTGCCACCAGCATGGCCATCGAGGACAGGTTGGAGCACAGCGCGGCAGCCGCATACGCGGCCGCGTACTGCGGCTCCGCCCTTGAGCGTGCGCCCATCGCCCCCATGGTCGAACTGCTCGAGACCACTCCCGAGGCCAGGCCGGCAATGGCCATCCCGAAGCGCGGCCCCATGAGGCGCAGCGCGATATAGCCCAGCGCCTGCAATGCCATCAGCAGCACAACCAGCCGCCAGAGATGGTTCGGATTCGCATGGGCGAGGTAGGGCATCGTGCGGTTCGGGATGAGCGGATAGACGACCAGCGCCGCTGCTGCCAGCAGCAGGCCGTCCCGCAACTCCACGCTGCTCAGCGTCCGCGTCGCGAAATGGTGCAGGCGCGTCTTGCCGGCGAGGAGGCAGGCCACCACGACAAACCCCGCCGCGGCAAGCTGCACGTTGGTTCCGGCGGCAATGCCGAGCAGATAGGTCAGGAAGAGGGCGATTTCGGTCGTAACGCCCGGGTCGCCGCCGCGGTCGCGGTAATAGGCGATCGTACCCAGGAGCGCGATGAACAGCGCGCCGGCCAGCGTTACCGCCGGTTGCGCGAGATGGCTAGCAATCACCCCGCTGAAACCCGCCAGCGCAAAGGTGCGCACGCCCGCCAGCGCGCGCGAGGGGCCGGCGCCCTTGTGGCGTTCGCGCTCGATGCCGATCAGGATACTGCCGCCCAGCGCGGCGGCGCAGCTGGCGAAAAGCGAAGGGATGTTTTCCATGGGTGAAGGATGAATGCAATCCGGAAATTATAGGTGCCGGCTGCGCGCGACGGGCCGCAGAGATGTTCCAGTCCGAAATGTTTGATGTGCGTCAATTGCAAGCCGGAGGGCCCTCACTAGACTAGGGCGCATACCTCGGGATCCTGCTGCGCAAGGGAGACAAGCGCCGGAATGACAAACAGGACCCATGCCAGGGCTGACGGCAAATAACATCAACGAAATCGCATATGGCCTTCTACAGAACTCTCACCGCTTTGGTTCTGGCGGCGCTTTGCACGCTCGCCCAGGCGACCGGCTTCGACGTCATCGACGTCCGGCAGGCGCGGGCGATGGCGGGGCAGGGCGCCTTGCTGCTGGACGTGCGCGAACCGCATGAATACGCCGAGGTGCGCACGCCGGGCAGCCTGCTGGTGCCGCTTGGCCGGCTCAAGACCCGCCTGCATGAATTCCGTGCCTTCGAGAACAAACCCGTGATCCTGATCTGCCGCTCCGGCACGCGCTCCGGCGCGGCCGCCCAGATGCTCGTCCAGGAGGGATTCAAGTCCGTGCACAACGTGCAGGGCGGCATCCTCGCCTGGGAGAAGGCCGGACTGCCGCTCGAAAGGCGGTAACCCGCTTTCGCAGCACCCCCGCCAACAACTACAAGGACAGCCCTCATGTCGCAAACCAAGTTCCTGCTTCCCGAATCCGACATTCCCACTCACTGGTACAACGTGGTTGCCGACATGCCCAACCGCCCGGCGCCGCCGCTCGGCCCCGATGGCAAGCCGCTGTCGCCCGACGCGCTGTCGGCCATCTTCCCGGCGTCGCTGATCGAGCAGGAAGTGTCCGCCGAGCGCTGGATCGAGATCCCGGAAAAGGTGCGCGAGATCTACCAGCTCTGGCGCCCGACGCCGCTGTTCCGCGCGCGCCGCCTCGAAGCCGCGCTCGGCACGCCGTGCCGCATCTACTACAAGTTCGAGGGCGTATCGCCGGCCGGCTCGCACAAGGTCAACACCTCGATCGCACAGGCCTACTACAACGCCGAAGCCGGCATCAGGCGCATCGCCACCGAAACCGGCGCCGGCCAGTGGGGCAGTTCGATGGCGCTTGCCGGACAAATGTTCGGCCTCGAAGTGCGCGTCTACATGGTCAAGGTCAGCTACCACCAGAAACCCTACCGCCGCTCGATGATGCAGACCTGGGGCGCGGAAGTGTTCGCCAGCCCTTCGAACATGACAGCCGCCGGCCGCCAGGCGCTGGAGCAGAATCCGGACAACCAGGGATCGCTCGGTCTGGCGATTTCGGAAGCGGTGGAAGAAGCGGCCTCGCGCGCCGACACCAACTACGCCCTCGGCTCCGTGCTCAACCACGTGCTGCTGCACCAGACCGTGATCGGTCTGGAAGCGAAGAAGCAGTTCGCGCTGGCAAACGACTACCCCGACATGATCTTCGCCCCCTGCGGCGGCGGCTCCAATTTCGGCGGCGCAGCCTTCCCCTTCTTCGCAGACAAGGCGGCCGGCAAGAACGTACGCCTGGTCGCCGTCGAGCCGACTTCCTGCCCCACACTCACCCGTGGCCACTACGCCTATGACTACGGCGACACCGCCAAGCTCACGCCGATGACCCTGATGTACACCCTCGGCCACGACTTCATGCCGCCCGGCATCCATGCGGGCGGCCTGCGCTACCACGGCGACTCGGCGCTCGTCTCCCAGCTCTACCACGAGAAACTGCTCGAAGCCGTCGCCGTGCCGCAGCTCGCCACCTTCGCCGCCGGCGTGCAGTTTGCCCGGACCGAAGGCATCATCCCCGCGCCCGAGTCAAGCCACGCGATCGCCGCTGCCATCGACGAAGCCCTGCGCTGCAAGGAAACCGGCGAGGCCAAGACCCTGTTCATCAATCTCTCCGGCCACGGCCACTTCGACATGGGCGCGTACGACAGCTACTTCAGCGGCAAGCTGC
The DNA here is from genome assembly GCF_035654295.1 of Noviherbaspirillum sp. Taxonomy (GTDB): domain Bacteria; phylum Pseudomonadota; class Gammaproteobacteria; order Burkholderiales; family Burkholderiaceae_D; genus Noviherbaspirillum. The sequence continues at coordinate 10,184 of NZ_DASRXF010000082.1, forward strand.
AGGATTACGCCTATCCGGAAGAAGAGATCAAGGCGGCGCTGGAGCGGCTGCCCAAGGTATCCGTGTAAACCGCCCTAGCAAACAACAAAAAGGAACCCATGAAACTCGAAACCCTGGCCGTCCACGCCGGCTACACACCCGACCCGACCACCAAGGCCGTTGCCGTTCCCGTCTACCAGACCGTGGCCTACGCCTTCGACAACGCGCAGCACGGCGCCGACCTGTTCGACCTCAAGGTTGCGGGCAACATCTACACCCGCATCATGAACCCCACGCAAGACGTGCTGGAAAAGCGGCTCGCCGCGCTTGAAGGCGGCGTCGGCGCGCTGGCCCTGGCCTCCGGCATGGCCGCGGTCACCTACGCCATCCAGACCATCGCCGAAGCGGGCGACAACATCGTCTCGGCGAGCACGCTCTACGGCGGCACCTACAACCTCTTCGCGCATACCTTCCCGCAGCTCGGCATCCAGGTCCGCTTCGCCGACCCGCGCAAGCCCGAGGAATTCGCGCCGCTGATCGACGGCCGCACCAAGGCCATCTTCTGCGAATCCATCGGCAACCCGCTGGGCAACGTCACCGATTTCGCCAGGCTCGCCGAGATCGCCCACGCGCACGGCGTGCCGCTCATCGTTGACAACACCGTGCCCAGCCCCTACCTGTGCCGCCCCTTCGAGCACGGCGCCGACATCGTCGTGCACTCGCTCACCAAATACCTTGGCGGCCACGGCAACAGCGTCGGCGGCGCCATCGTCGACAGCGGCAAGTTCCCCTGGGCGCAGCACAAGGAACGCTTCCGCCGCCTCAACGAGCCCGACGTGTCCTACCACGGCGTGGTCTATACCGAAGCCCTCGGCCCGGCCGCCTACATCGGCCGCGCGCGCGTCGTCCCCCTGCGCAACATGGGCGCCGCCATCGCGCCGATGAACGCCTTCCTCATCCTGCAGGGAATCGAAACGCTCGCCCTGCGCATGGAACGCATCTGCGACAACGCCAAGCGCATCGCGCATTTCCTGTCCGCGCATTCCAAGGTGGCGTGGGTGAATTACGCCGGACTGGAGAACCACCCGGATTTCCCGCTGGTGAAAAAGATGATGGGCGGCTCCGCCTCCGGCATCCTGTCCTTCGGGCTGAAGAATGTCGACCAGGCCGACCCGCGTGCCGCGGGCGCGCGCGTGCTCGATGCGCTCAAGCTCTTTACGCGCCTGGTCAATATCGGTGACGCCCGGTCGCTGGCGACGCACCCGGCCTCAACCACGCACCGTCAGCTCAACCCCGCAGAACTGAAGAAGGCAGGCGTATCGGAAGACATGCTGCGCCTCTCGATCGGCATCGAGCACGTCGACGACCTGATCGCCGACCTGGAACAGGCGCTGGACCAGGCCTGAGAAGAAAGAAGAAGAAAGGAAGTCGGATCAGGCGACTTCCGCCGGCGCCTCGCAGCTCGCACGCACGGCGCGTTCGAGCAGGCGGGCAAAGGCCACGAGTTCCTTTTCCGA
>NZ_DASRXF010000083.1:0-11012 GCF_035654295.1 Noviherbaspirillum sp.
GCCGAACGTGACCGCCTGCTCGGCGCCAGTGCGGGACTGTCCGACGGTGAACGGCAGGCGCTAGTCGCCCAACTCCAGCAAGCCCGCTTCACGGCCGACGAACTGAGGCGTCTGCCGGCCTATGAAATGGACGGGCGGTAATCACGCCGGAGACGGCGTCACTCCTGGCACGGGTGTCATCGTCGGCGCAGGTGTTATTCCCGGCGCAGGCGCCGTACCCGGTGCCGGTGTTATGCCTGGTGCCGGCGTCGTACCCGGTGCCGGCGTCGTGCCCGGTGCCGGCGTCGTTCCTGGTGCCGGTGTCGTACCCGGTGCAGGCATCGTGCCCGGTGCCGGTGTCGTTCCCGGTGCAGGCGTCGTTCCTGGCGCCGGTGTCGTGCCCGGTGCAGGCGTCGTTCCTGGCGCCGGTGTCGTTCCGGGTGCAGGTGCCGGAGCGCCGGGTGCGGGCGTCACGCCCGGCGCAGGAGCCGGCGTCGTCGCCGGCGGAATGGGAGCCTGCGTGGCAGGATCGACAGGCGCTGTTCCCGACGTGACCGGAATTTCACGCAATGCCGCCTCTATGCCTTGGGGCGTGACCGCGGCAGCAATCGCCATGGTGCGCTGGATCGATATCTCGGGCGTGTTGTAGTTCAAGCCCTGCTGCACGGCAAAGTAATGCCCGGCCGTGTACTTGTTGTCGAGCAGCGCCGGCACCCATCCCCATACGGAATGTCCGCGGAAGCTGTGCGCCGAGTCGAGCATGGTGCGCACCAGCACGCCGCGCGTGACGGTGCCGCCAGAAAGCTGGCCTGCCCAGTACTGCACATCTTCCTCGGGGGGGGCCGTCGTCCCCGTGCGACCCAGCACGTTTCTGTAGATGATCCTGACGAAGTCCGAAGGGCTCATGTTCACCGAATAGCCGGTCAGGTTGGTGTATTGCACGGCGGCGTTGTAGAACAGGTCGGCAATCTGGTCGAGGCTTTCTCCCGCCTTGAATTTTTCGATCCAGTAGGCAAGGCCGTCCGCTTCGGGCACGCGATTGAAGAAGGCGATGTACAGCTCGATGAGCAACTTCAGCTCTTCCGGCTGAATGCCCGCGGCCAGCGCGCCGATGCGGGGATTGACCGTGACATCCGTAAACTGCATTCGCTCGATGCTCTCGGGAAGGTTGGAGGTGCCGTCGCTTCCCACGTTGTCGATCACGGTATACCCGCTGGCGCTCTTGATGATGTTGTAGTTGGCGCGCGGACCGGCAAATGTGGCGACATTGCCGACCACCGTCGCCGGAGCAAGGCGCGCCGGCGACGACGGCGTTCCCGAGAGGCTGTTGCCGGGGTCTCCGCCCCCGCATGCCGCCAGCAGGACGGAAACACTGGCAGCTGTGACGATTCTTGTTCTTAACGCAGCTTTCATCTTGATCTCCTGAATCTCCTTGGCCCTGGAACCGCCCGGGGCACTTGCAAGTCTTGTAGGATCAGGATCGACATGGGCTGTTCCGCCGCTTGCCGAGCGGTGTTTGATGCGGGTTAAGCGCATGGCCCGCGGAACCGAGCGCCCTCCACGCCCTCTATAGAAAGTGCGCAAGCGCCAAGGACTTGCGCATTGGAGAGACTTGCCCCGCGAACCGACGCATGCGAAGACGACGTCCGATCCATCTGCCGCGGCCGCTCCAGGATCGGCTCGATGCCGCCACCCGCGCATTCATCCAGGCCGACCGGAGATTCGTTGCCGATTTCACTTCTCCCGCCGGCGAACCCGCATTCACCGGACCCGATTCCATCTCCTGGCAAGTCTTCAAGAATCCACTGTCGCTGTTCGTCGGCGGCGTTGCCGCAGTCATCCTCGAGCTGGCCGAGCCGCGCGTGCGCGCGGGCGTGTGGGGGCACAGCACTTTCCGCGGCGATCCGCTGGAACGCATTCGCCGCACTGGATTGTCGGCAATGATGACGGTGTATGGCGCGCGCAGCCGCTCCGAGCAAATGATCCGCCGGGTCGTGGCGATGCATGCGCGCATCAACGGCACCACCGATGACGGGATGCCCTACCGCGCGGATGATCCGGAACTGTTGCGCTGGGTGCAGGCGACGGCCAGCTTCGGATTTCTTGAAGCCTACGATGCCTGGGTGCATCCGGTCGATGAAGTCGCGCGCAGCCGCTTTCACAAGGAAGGCGTCGAGGCCGCACGCTTGTACGGCGCGCACGATACGCCTCGAACCGGGCACGAACGCGACCTGTACTTCGCGATGATGCGCGACCGGCTGGAAGCTTCCTCCGTCATCTTCGAATTCCTCGATATCGTGCGCGGCGTCCGCCTGTTGCCGCGCCCGCTTGCCGGTGTGCAGGAAATGCTGGTGAAGGCCGCCATCGAGATCCTGCCGGAGTGGGTACGCGAACGCCTCTCGCTCGGCGCCGCCTGGGACCTGCGTCCCTGGCAACGGCTGCTCATCCGGCGCGCCGGCGCCATCATCGACCGCATCCCCCTGCGCGCCGCGCCGCCGGCGCAGGCCTGCCGCCGCCTCGGGTTGCCGGAAGACTATCTCTACGCGCGCTAGCGGCCCGACGCGCGCTCCGCGGAACGCTGCGCTTTTTCTTCGGCCATGCGCTCGCGCATGCCGCCATCCACGCCGCTGCCCGCCTGAACCGGTGTATGCAGAGTGCCTGCGGTGCGCGGGCCGGGCGGAGCGTTTTCCATCTGCACGCGGTGCGAAACATTGCCCGAGATATGCTCGGCGAGATCGGGCAGCATACGGTGCGCAAAGTTCGCGCCGGATGCCTTCCAGCCCACCGGCAACTCTTCGACCGGATGCAGCGATGCCCACACGATGGCATCGACCACCTTCATCGGATCGTCCAGCGTGATCATGCGCGATGCGCGACCGGTGTAATTTGCGGCGTGCTGGAAGAAAGGTGTATCGGCCGCCCAGGGCATGACCGTCGATACCGCGATCCTGTCCATGCCGCCCAGGCGCAATTCCTCGTTGATCGCCCGCCCTAGACTGAGCACGGCCGCCTTCGAGGCGGCATACGTGGCCTGGTAGGCGATCGGCACTTCGCTTTCCACCGAACCGATATTGACCAGCGTGCCATACCCCTGCTCGCGGAAGCGGCGCAGCGCCGCATGGCTGCCGTAAATCACGCCTTTCACATTCACGTCCACCAGCCGCGCATGGTCCTCGACGGGAATGTCTTCAAAGCGCCCGATCGCGCCGACGCCGGCATTGTTGATCCACACGTCGATACGGCCGAAACGGCGCACCGCCTCATCGGCCACCCGCTGCACATCCTCCGCCTTGCCCACATCCGCGGTCACGACCAGCGGCGTGCCGCCTGCAGCGGACGCCTTCTGCGCGACCTCGTTCAGCAAGCCCGTGCGCCGCGCCACCAGCACGACGTTGGCGCGCAGCTCCGCCAGCCTTTCCGCCACACCGCGGCCGAATCCGCTCGAGGCGCCGGTGATCACATAGGTCTTGCCGGCAACCAGCGGCTCGTCGGCCGGCTGCAGGCGCGGCGCCGCACAGCCGGCAAGCTGCAGGGCCGCAAGGAATAACACGGGAAAGAGTCTGGGAAAATGCATGGCAAGCCTCCTTTCCAGCCATCGATGCAAGAGGCATACCGGCGACCGCGCATGTACTGCGGCAATGCGGATTGATGCATATTCAGCGCCGCGCGGGCGGTGGAAACCTTTGCGCCCCGCAATCATCGCAGCAGCTCCCGCACTACTCCCACGACTCCCACTACTGGCGAAAGGATGCAACATGACGCATGACGACGAACGGCGCCTGCTCTTGAAGTGGTTCGGCGCGGCGGCGGTCACCGGCCTTGCCGGCGTGCCGGCGCTGGCCGTGAGCGAACCCGAGCGCCAACTCGATGTGCCCTACGTGCCGACGCCGCAAGGCGTGGTCAACCGCATGCTCGAGATGGCACAGGTAAAGAAAGGCGACCTGCTGTACGACCTCGGCTGCGGCGACGGCCGCCTGGTGGTGACCGCGGCGAAACGTTACGGGGCGCGCGGCGTGGGCGTGGACCTCGATCCGCAACGCATCGGTGAAGCGCGCGCCAACGCGAAACGCGCCGGAGTCACGAACAGGACGAAATTCATGGTGGGCGACCTCTTCAAGACCGACCTCTCGGAGGCCACGGTAGTCACGCTCTACCTGCTCAACAGCATCAACATCCAGCTGCGGCCGCAGCTGTGGAAACAGTTGAAGCCGGGCACGCGTGTGGTGTCGCACGCCTTCGATATGGGCGACGAATGGCCGCCGGAAAAAACGGAAACCGTCCTCGGCAGCAACATCTACTTCTGGACCATCACCGACGAACAGAAACGGCTCGCTTCCTGACCTGTGTGTCCTGGCATGTTTCATGCCACAATGGACACATGAAAACCATCCTCGTACTGGCCCTGGAAGGGGCCATGGACTCCTGTCTGGCGATCACGCTGGACACGATCCGCGCCGCGCAGGCCTTCCAGTCCCGCAGCGGCAAGGGCGGCGCCGTGCGGCTGCTCGTCGCGGGGCATCGCAAGACGGTATGCGCCGGCAATGGCATGCGGCTGGATACGGACCTCAGCGTTGCCGAAGTGGCGGCAGGCGCGGCACGCCCCGACTGGATCGTGATTCCCGGGCTCGGCCTGTCCACGGATGAAGCCATCGATGCACGCTTCACGCAGAAGGACGCCATCGCCGCCATGGACCTGCTGCGCCAGGCGCCGCGCACGACGCGCATCGGCGCCTCCTGCTCGGCCGTCTTCCTGCTGGCGCAGGCCGGCCTGCTCGCCGGCCGCCACGCGACGATGACATGGTGGCTGGCGCAATCATTCCGCGCGCGCTTCCCGGATATCCGGCTCGACGAAACCAAGATGCTGGTGCGCGACGGCCCCTGCCTCACCGCCGGCTCCGCCTTCGCGCAGCTCGACCTGACGCTGGCGGTGATCGCCGACACGATGGGCACCTCCGTTGCACACCTATGCTCGCGCTACCTGCTCATCGACCAGCGGCCCTCCCAGGCGCGCTACATGATCCGCTCCCACATCCAGCATGCCGACCCCACGGTCATCGCCGCCGAGCGCTGGGTCGACGCCAATCTTTCCAGTCCGATCAGCATCACGCAGCTCGCCGCCGCGCTGGCCGTCTCGCCGAAGACGCTGTCGCGCCGCATCGACGCCGCCATGGGCGTCACGCCGGTCAAGTTCATCCAGCGCCGCCGATTGCTGCACGCATCGCACCTGATCGAAACCACGACCAAATCGATCGAAGCGATCGCCGCCGAGGTCGGCTATCAGGACGGGACAGCGCTCAGGAAACTGGTGAAGAGGGAGTTCGGGACCACGCCGGCGGCCTTGCGCGGATAGCCCCTGGTGAAGCGCATGGTGGGTTTCGCTGCGCTCTACCCACCCTACCGTCCTATATAAAGAATCGTAGGGTGGGTAGAGCGCAGCGAAACCCACCATGCCTTCCTAATGCGCCACCGACTTTGAAAAAACATTCAGCACGACCACCCCCGCGACGATCAGCGCAATGCCGATGACGGCCGGCATATCGAGCGACTGCCCGAACCGGAACCAGCCGATGGCCGAGATGAGAACGATGCCCACCCCCGACCACACTGCATAGGCAATGCCGACCGGGATAGTGCGCAGGGTGAGGGAAAGCAGATAGAACGCGATGCCGTAACCGGCAACCACCAGTGCGGAAGGCCCCAGCCTGCTGAAGCCATCGCTGGCTTTCAGCGCCGATGTGGCGATCACTTCCGCGAGGATTGCGGCGCCAAGGAATAGCCAGTTCTTCATTGCACCACCTTGTGTCGTATGGGAGTGCAGACGATTGTAGCGTGCGACGGAATTCAGATTTGCGGGCGCTTGTCGAACCAGGGACGCGCCTGTTCAAGTTCGGCGGCAAGCTGCAGCAGCAGCGCTTCGCCGTCCAGCGGAGCAAGGAATTGCACGCCCAGCGGCAGGCCCTGCCTGTTCCAGTACAGCGGCACCGAGACGGCCGGCCTGCCCGTGATGTTGGCGAGCTGCGTGAATGGGGTCCATGCCAGGTTCTTCAGGATGTTCGTCTGGAAGGTGGCGGTCTTGCGCAATGCCCCGGCAAGGCCGACCCTGCTGACGATATCGTTGGCCAGGTGCAGGTACTGCGGCGTCTTCATGTGCCCGATGGGCAGCGCGGGTTCGCTCAGCACCGGCGACAGCCACAAGTCGTATTGCGCGTGGAAGCGCGCCAGCGCAGTGACGTAGGTTTGCCACCGCCCCTGTATCTGCAGCAGTTCCGATGCCGAGACGCTGCGCCCGGCGTCGGCCATGGCGAGCGTGTCCGGCTCGAAGTCGCGGCGCACTGCCCCGTTGTTGCGGCGGATCTCGTCGACCGTGGCGGCGACGAAACAGAACCACGGGATCAGGAAATCTTGCGCGAGCTGGTTGCCGTCGATGCCGGGGCCGCCTTCTTCGACGTGGTGGCCAAGCGATTCCAGCAGGCGCGCGGCGTCGTGCACCGCGTCGACAGCGTCGGGATGCACCGGCATTCCGATCGGCGATGCGGTCGAGAAGCCGATTTTCAGGCGCCGCAGCGGTGCACGGATGGCGTCGAGGTAGGAGCGCGCGGGATGCGGCATCGGGTAGGGTGCGTGCGGCTCAGGCCCCTGCAGCACGTCCAGCATCGCGGCGCTGTCACGCACGCTGCGCGAGAGCACGCCCTGCACCGCGCAGCCGTTCAGCGCCTCGCCGACGGCCGGACCCATCGAGATCCGGCCGCGCCCCGGCTTCAGCCCGAGCAGGCCGCATGCCGCCGCCGGAATGCGGATCGAACCGCCGCCGTCGTTGCCGCCTGCCACCGGCACGATGCCCGCCGCCACGGCGGCCGCGGAGCCGCCGGACGAGCCACCCGTGGTCCGCGCCAGGTCCCAGGGATTGCGGGTGGGGCCGTGGGCGAGCGGCTCGGTGACGTTCTTGGCGCCGAATTCGGGCGTGTTGGTCATGCCAAAGATCAGCAAGCCTTCCGCCTCCCAGCGCCGGGTGACATCGGCCGATGCCTGGGCGGGCGCCTTGCCCAGCGCACGGCTGCCGCCGCAACTGGGTAAGCCGGCGATTTCCTGGAACAGGCTTTTCACCAGGAAGGGCACACCGGAAAAACGTGCTTGCGATGCCGCCGGTTGCGCCGCCCTTTCCCGTGCCCGCTCATCGCAACGGCGGACGATGGCGTTGAGCTTCGGGTTGGCCTCGTCGGCGCGCCGGATCGCCACGTCCAGCAGCTCGCGCTGCTGCACCTCGCCGCGCCGGACCAGTTCGGCCAGGCCCAGCCCGTCATACCGGACATACTCGTCGAATGAGATCGTCATCGCAGCGCTCTCCCTGGCAGGTGTCCCCCATGGTAAATCACGCGCAGCTTGCGGCGGAAGTTTGTCTTGCCCGGCCGGGCCAATCTCTTGTCTTGCCGGCTCCGCTATCCCAGGCGGCGCAGGACCGCACAGGGATTGCCGGCCGCAAAGACATTGTCCGGGATGTCCTTGACGACGACGCTGCCGGCGCCAATCACCGACCGGCTGCCGATGCGCACGCCCGGACAAATGATCGCGCCGCCCCCGATCCAGACATCGTCGCCGATATCGATGGCCTTGCCCGATTCGCGGCCGGCGCTGCGCTCGTCGGCGTCGAGCGGATGCGTGGCCGCATAGACCTGGACCGCCGGCCCGAACAGCACGCCCGAGCCGATGCGCACCGGGGCCACATCGAGCACCACGCAATTGAAGTTGAAGAAGACTTTTCCGGCAAGGAGGATGTTGCTGCCGTAGTCGCAGTAGAACGGCGGTTCTATCCAGACGCCCTCGCCGGCGGAGGGAATGAGCTCCTTGACAAGACGGGCGCGTTCCTCGGCCTGGTCGTCGCGCGTGTCGTTGAGCGCCTTGGTCAGCAGGCGGGCGCGCCGGCGCTCGCTGCAGAGCTGCGGATCGAGCGGGTCATACAACTCGCCGGACAGCATTTTTTCCTTCTCGGTCTTCATCTTCCCTCCGGGGCCTCAAAGGGAGGACCGGGGCGGTGTCGCCAGGTTCCTCCGGCCGGTGGCGGCGTGCGTTTGGAAAAATCGGAGCGCGGACTTACAATCCGTCCTTCCCATCCGCAGATCCCGCCATGTACATCGAATCCATCCGCCAGCGCCTGCGCGCCCTCGGCGCCCGCCCGGTCCACGAGCAGCGCGTGCTGCGCGACTGGATACAGGTGCGCCCCTGGGACCAGGGCCGCCGCCGGCCGAAGGATTTCCTGCCGCAGGCCGTGCGCGACGCGCTGCCTGCGCTGGAGGCGGAGCTGAAGGACATCGCGCGCCTCGTCTCTTCCCACCCGGTGGCCGACGACCCCGGCTCGGCGCGCCTGCTGGTGGGCCTGCAGGACGGACAGACCGTGGAAAGCGTGCTGCTGCCGCGTGGCGGGCTGTGCGTCTCCAGCCAGGTCGGCTGCGCGGTGGGTTGCCAGTTCTGCATGACCGGGCGCGACGGCCTGCTGCGCCAATTGACCAGCGGCGAGATCGTCGCGCAGGTGGCGCTGGCGCGCACGCAGCGCGCGGTGAAAAAAGTGGTGTTCATGGGCATGGGCGAGCCCGCCCACAACCTGAACAATGTGATGGAAGCGATCGAGCTGCTGGGTACCGAGGGCAACATCGGCCACAAGAACCTGGTGTTCTCGACCGTCGGCGACCCGCGCGTGTTCGAGCGGCTGCCGCAGGGGCCGGTGAAGCCGGCGCTGGCGCTGTCGCTGCACACAACCAAGGCGGCGCTGCGCGAGAAACTGCTGCCGCGCGCGCCGCGCCTGACGCCGCAGGAACTCGTGGAGCTCGGCGAACAGTACGGCCGCACTACCGCCTATCCGGTGCAATACCAGTGGACGCTGCTGGACGGCATCAATGACGGCGAGGATGAAATCGAGGGCATCGTCGCCTTGTTCAAAGGCAAATACGGCGTGCTCAACATCATTCCCTACAATTCGGTGCCCGACCTCGCCTTCCGGCGGCCGGCGACCGAGCGTTGCCGGGAAATGATCCGTATCCTGCACCGTCGCGGGGTATTGGCCAAGCTGCGCGATTCCGCCGCGCAGGAAGTGGACGGTGGCTGCGGCCAGCTGAGGGCGCGCGCGCTGGAAGCGCAGCGGCAGGTCATCCCGGTGCGCGCCGCCTGAAACGCATTCAGCGTTCCCCGTCTCCTTCGTCCGGCTTCCTTTCCTCTTTCGGCGGCTCCTTCCCTGCCGCCTCGGCAACCTGTTGCTTCATCGGGTCGCCGTGCTTCTTGATTTCCTCTTCGGCCGGTTCCGCCACGCGGCCCTGGTTCTTGTCCGTATTCATGATGCACTCCTTGGTCGTGGATGTCTTGTTGCTGAGGCAGACGCGCGCGCGATTGGTTCGCGGCTTCCCGGGTCAAGCGGCTGGCTCCGCAAGTCAGTCCGCGCGGGTGGCGGCGCACCGGGGGCGGCGCTTACGATAGGCATTTCCCACCGGTATGCCGAAGATGAGGAAAGACATGGGTACTAGGATTTGCGCGGCAGTGTTTGCCGCGGCCGCCCTGGCCGCGGGATGCGGCGGCGGCGAGGCGCAGGGACCGGCGGCAACGCTCAGCCCGAGCAGCACGCGCCTGCCCCCGACATGGACCATTGATGCGCCCTTCGAGCAACAGCCCGGGAAGGCGGAATATCCGTCGGTCGCGATCGCGGCCAATGGCGAAACCCTCACCGTGTTCGCCCAGGATACCGGTACGCGGATAGCAGTGTTCGCGGTACACGGGAATGTGAACAGCGCCACCATCGGCGCCCCGCGCACGATCGACTTGCCGGAGATGAATACGCAGCCCTCGCTGCGCGCCAACGGCAGGTTCCAGACAGCGACGCAGGTAGCGATGAACCCCGCGACCGGCGACGCCGTTGCGGTATGGAGCGCGACGGCCGGTGACCGGCCCCATGTCTGGGCGGCGAGCTACAACCACGCATCCGACACCTGGAGCGTGCCCGTCCGGCTGGACGCGTCGGCTGCCGGCGCTTCCTATCCGGTCCTCGCAATGAATGCGCAAGGCCGGGCCGTAGCCGCGTGGAGCGAGGCGGGCAGCGTCAGCGCCGCCACGTTCAACGCGGGCACATGGCGCAACCCCATACGGCTCTCGTCGAGTGCCTCCGGCATGACGCAGGCAGGCATCGATGCCGCGGGCAATGCCTTGTTGGCCTGGGTGGAGAAGGATACGGCGGGCATCGATAACATCCGCGCCGCACGCATCGATGCCGCCGGAGCCGCTGCGCCTGCGCGCACCCTCGATACGCTGACGGCACCGGCTTCGATGCCCTCGGTCGCGGTAGCGCCGAACGGCAACGCATTGGTGGCCTGGCTGCAGGACGACGGCACCGGCAGTTCCGTGCATGCCAGCCGCTTTGACGGCAGCAGCGCGTGGTCGGCGCCGGCGACTATCGAGGACCGGCCGGGCAGCAGCTTCGCCCCCTTCGCCGCGCTGAACGATGGCGGCGGCTTCATCGCCTGGGAACAGGAAGTCGCGGTGGCGTCGAGCGGTTACGCCTTCGCCGCAAGGATGGACGCGAACGGTGCGTGGAGCGCCCCGGTCAACGTGTACAACCGCGGCGCATTCATGCCGGTCGTGCGCCTGCGCGAGAATGGCGACGCGATAATGGTATGGCTTGCCGCGCACACCCAGTTCGCCACCTGGTCGGCCTCGAGCGGGAGCTGGAGCAGCGTGGTCAACCTCGCCCCGTACAACTGCGGCAACGGCCACGCGCTGGCGATGGACGCATCGAGCGGGAAAGCGGTGGCGGCCTGGGTTCCCAGCAACTGCTCCCGCAATAACGATGTGTACGGGGCGTTCTATCGGTAGATGCGCGGTGGGTTTCGCTGCGCTCTACCCACCCTACCGTCCTCTATAAAGAACCGTAGGGTGGGTAGAGCGCAGTGTTTAGCCGGGACACATGGGTAACACCTGTCGGGAGACATAGGTAACACATGTGATCACGATTTTAGGCGATGTTCCGCAGGTCGACCTGCCTGAGGTGTTTATGACAG
>NZ_DASRXF010000084.1:0-49568 GCF_035654295.1 Noviherbaspirillum sp.
CGATCGCGTCACCAGGCTTTTCTCCCGTTCGAGCAGCCAGACCTTGGTCTTGCGCGTGAGCACCCGCAAGCCTGTCTTCAACACCTCGTCGAAGTGGAGGAACAGGTGGCCGGACGAGCGGTAGATGTCGATACGGTCCATGTCGCGCCGCACGCCGAGCAGCCGGGTCTTGTATTCGTGGCGGCCGCCGCCCATGTGGAATTTTTTCGCGCCGCGCGAAATGCTTTCGCAGATGGTCGTGTAATAGCACAGCGTTCCGACCCAGTAGGCGTCATAGCGGGGATCGTGCCCGATCATGTGCGCGAGGTACTCGGAACCAACGCAATAACTGATCGTCCCCGCGCAAATCTGCCCGCCCACGCGCAGGACGGTCACCAAGCCGCATTCCTTGGCGAGGCTCACCACGCGCGCCACGTCGGCCTCGTCCAAACCGAACTTCATTTTCTTGGCCTCAATACGCGAGCGGCTCAGTGCGAGGATGTCGCGCACCTGCTGTTCGTCGATTTCTCCCGCGGTATGGAACTGCTGCTCGAATGATGGATGATCGCGCTCCAGGCGGCGCCTGTAACGCTTGACGTTCTCGCGCGTCGCCTTGCCCAGATGGGCCGTATATTCCTCGGGTGTGGCCGGCAGTTCGATCTCCCAGTTTTCCTTCGCGTCGTATAGCGCAGCGTCGGGAAGGGCAGGTGCGACGGGTCGGTCAACACTCCCTTGAAACTGATGATGTGCACGCGATCGAAATGCGAAAACACATACCGCGCGAAGCGCCCGATGTCGGCTCCCGGGATGAAGCACATTTCGTTATAGACGTCGACACGCCGGCCGTCGCACCGGAATACGAGCAATGTGACGGGTACGCCATCCCGCCAGGTAACGTAGGTATTGACTCCGTCTCGGGGCCTGAAGGTCCTGAAAAAGGCCAGCGAAGAGTGGATGTAGCCGTACAGTCTCGCGAGCTCGGATTCCGCGAACGCAGGGATCTCGTTCAGATAACAATGCTCGCTCACTTCCGCGCACCGCGCAGGCGCACCGGCTCCGGTAGCCGATTCCATAAGCCTCCCCTCGATTGATGCATCCAATCCCTGCTCCAGCAGCATGCGTGCTGCCGGCAGTCAGAATGAAGGCTGCAAGCCTGCCTTTCCGTTCGGCCGGGACTGCACCGTGTTCGGAATCGTCCGCGCCGGAGGCCGCTGGCCTTCCTCCGGCCGCAGCAGGCCGGCCACGCCGTCGAAACCGATGTTGAACAAGGCATCGACAATCGACAGTCCGGCGACGAAGTCCTGCCCGTCCGGCAGGTTACGTTGTGGATAGGACATCGACTTGAAGTCGTTGTAGACCAGCTCGATGCCGTGCGCACCGAACACGTGCACGTCGTTGTACGCGCGCGCGCCTGAACCGGACAAATAGCGCCGCGCACCGAAGTGGTCGCAAATATGGGCAATCCGCTCGCTTGGAGAAGACACGGGTACGGGCGGCAGTTCAGATGCGTAGAGCACCCGTGGGGCAATTCCCAGCCGTGCCGCGAGGTCCAGGATCAGCCTGCCGTTGAGGCGCGACAGCGGCTCGGCGCCGGCACGCAGCCGGTCTTCCAGGAATTCGAACACGCTGTCGAAGTGCGGCGCCTTGCCGTAGGAAGCTTCGAAGGTCTTCAGGTGCCGGTCTATCCAGCAGCGGTCGGAAAACGCGAGGTCGTGGATCACCTGCTCCTCGACCGCGCGCTTGCGCACATGCTGCGTCAGCCACAGCTGTGTCCTGCCCGGCCCCAGCACATGCACGCGATGGGTATAGCCGCGGCGCGCGAACTGGACGGTATCGAGGAAGACAAAAATGTCGGCGCGCGACATCTTGTGGAAGTAGCCGAGCCAGGGCAGATAGTTCGGCTGGTGCACCGCGAGCGTCACATCACCCATCGCAGCACCTCGAAGCACTCGGCATAGTTTGCGCCGATCTGCACGCCGCGCGTCTTTGCCTGCGCGATGATGAACTCGGCCGCCATGTACTGCTTGTCGGCCTGCGATTCGTAGGCCGTCAGCGCATGGCATTTCTTGTCGACATGGTGGCGATCGAGGCGCACGAAACAGGATGTGTCGAAGCTGAGATTGTTCCAGATGAGCTCATACCCGATGATCGTCGACTGCTTGAATGCGCGCAGGCCCTCGCGGGCAACCACCTCGTGATCCTGGTGGATGTCGCGCTGGCTGGGCAGCATCACGAGGTCGTAATTGTTCTTCCGCAGCAGGATCATCTGGTCGAGCACCTGCTGGCGCACGTATTCCAGTTCGCGCACCTTGTGACCGTACACATACAGGTTCTCCGGCCGGATACCGAGGCGGGCCGTCGCCACCTTCACCTCGCGCACCAACGTGTCCGAGGAAAAGCCCGGCGGGAGCGAACTCTCCGCCGAAGAGAATGCGGCATAACTGACGCGCGCGCCGCTCTCGATCAGGCGTGCAATGGTCCCTCCCGCGCCCAATTCCCCATCATCGGTGTGGGGGGCAAGCACGAGCACGTTTTTAAATGCGAGAAACATAAACTCCCCCAAATACGCTTTCATTCACCATAGAGTGTAGGAAACCTGCGATGAATGAATAAGTTGGAAATTTCGATCATTCCGCCCTCGTTCAGAGGGCATTTTCGGTGTTCACGCACCGCGCGCGGCGCGGAACAAATCACTTCACTGCATGTCCATCAAACGACATCAACGGTACCGTCATGCTCGCGACTGAAGAATTCAAACTCCTCGGCAGCAGCTTGCTCCTCATTCCAGTCGCGCTCTGTCTCTCGGCCTGGATGTGGGCCGGGAACGCTCGGCGCATGGCGGTGACATGGGCCCTGCTGTTCACCGCCGGGCTTGCCCTCGTCGCCGCGAGCAAGATGGCCTACATCGGCTGGGGCATGGCGGTCGACGCAATCCACTTCCGCGGCATCAGCGGGCACGCCATGCGCAGCACTGCGGTAGCCCCCGTTCTCTTCTATCTGCTCCTGCACGACGCGCGCCCTGGTTTGCGGACGGCTGGCATCCTGTGCGGGCTGGGCGCCGGGGCAGTGATGGCCGTGGCTGTCAGCGTCTTCGACGAGCATTCCGCATCCGAAGCGGTCGCAGGGCTGCTCCTGGGCGCGGCAATCAGCCTCGGCTTCATCCGCTTCGCCGGCGAGATGCGCAAGCCGGCACTCGACCGGCCGCGCGTCGCATCCCTGTCGGTATGCAGCGTGCTGGCGGTCGCCGCCGCGATGAGCCTGGACAGCGATCCGAGCTCCGTCATGCTCGAATCGGCCGCGCTCTTCCTGGCGGGGAAAGACAAGCCATATCATCGACATGCCCCCTCTACCGCACAATCGCCCGCAGGGTCATGAAAATGATCTTCAGGTCCGTGAAGAACCCGTGATCATTGACATAACGCATGCAGTAATCCAGCTTGATCGGAAGTATCTCCTCGACATAGCGCCGCTCCGGGTCCGCATCCGTTCCGAGGACTTCGCCCTCCTCGCGGAAGCAAATGGAAGCCCAGTCGGTAATCCCGGGCTGCACCGACAATACAGCCTCGCGCACCGCCGCCGGATAGCAGGCTACGTAGCGGGGCACTTCCGGCCTCGGCCCCACCAAACTCATTTCGCCGCGCACCACGTTGACCAGCTGCGGCAGCTCGTCGATCTTCCAGCGCCGCAGCACCGCCCCAACCGGCGTCACCCGGGGATCGGCGCCGCGCGTGATCTGGCCCCTGGCCTCGGCGCCCACATACATGGTGCGGAACTTGAGGATCAGAAACGGCACGCCCCCTTTTCCTACCCGCTCCTGCCGGAACAGGGCGGGGCCCGGTGAATCGAGCCGGATGGCCAGCGCGGCAGCCGCGAACACCGGTGCCAGCAGGACCAACCCCGTCGAAGCGGCAAGGATGTCGAAGAGCCGCTTGATCAGCACAAAAGCCCCCGCAGCGTATCGATGACCCGGCCCTGGTCGTCGTCGGACATCCTGGTATACAGGGGCAGGCTGACCATGGCGCGGTATGCCGCGTCGGCAACGGGGAACTGCTCGGGCGACAGGTCGTAGCGCGTCTTCCAGTACGGGTGGCGGTGCAATGGGATGTAATGGACGCTGGTGCCGATGCGATGGTCCGAAAGCTGCTGGATCAAGGCATCGCGGGCGATTCCCGCTTCCGGCCGCAGCCGCACGACATACAGGTGCCAGGCATGCCTGCTCCCGGCCGCAGCTTCGACCGGCAAGACCAGCGGCAGTCCCCGCAGCTCGCGCGTGTACCGGTCCGCCATCGCCTCGCGGCGTTCAAGGAAGCGCTCTGCCTTGCTCAGCTGGACGATACCGAGCGCGGAGGCCATGTCGGTGAGGTTGTACTTGAACCCGGGGGCGACCACTTCATAGAACCAGCTTGGGCGCTCGGAAACGAAGCGGTCGAAAACGTCCCGGCTGATGCCGTGAATCCGCATGATCCTGGCCCGCTCGGCGATCTTCGGGTTGGAGGTCACGATCATACCGCCCTCGCCCGTCGTCATGGTCTTGTTGGCGTAGAAGCTGAACACCGTCGCATCGCTGTCCAGCGTTCCCACCAGCCTGCCGTCATACCAGGCGGGAAATGCGTGTGCGGCATCCTCGACGATAGCGATGCCGCGGGAGCGCGCAAAGTCGATGATCGCGTCCATCTTGCACGGGAGGCCGCCATAGTGGACGGGCATGACTGCCCTCGTCCTTGGCGTCACCGCAGCCTTGAAGGCTTCCAGGCTTATCGTCAGTGTATCCGGCTCCACATCCACCAGCACCGCATCGGCCCCGAGGTAGCGGACCACTTCCGCCGTGGCGGTGAACGTGAGAGTAGGCACGATCACTTCGTCGCCTGGACCGATGCCGAGTGCTTCGAGCGCGAGGTGCATGCCCGCCGTGGCGGAATTGACCGAAATCGCTTGCACGCCGCCGCCAAGATATTCGGCAAACAGCTTTTCAAATCGCGCCGTCTCCGGGCCGGTTGTTATCCAACCGGAGCGGAGGCATGCGACGACGGCCTCGATCTCCTCGTCGCCGATGTCCGGCAATGCGAAAGGAATGAACTTGTTCATGGAAGGCCTCGTATTGCATCATTTATGCCCGCGCCAGGTGCTTCAACTTGCGGGATGTATTCGATCACGTATCCGCTCCTCACAGCGCCTGCAGGAACTTCTGCGCGAGCTGCGTATAGTCGTGGTGTGCGCGCACGTAGGCCCGGCCCGCATCTCCCATCCGCTCACGTTCCGCGGCCGGCATCTCCATCAGCTTTAGGATCGCGCTGCCGATCGCTACCGGGTCTTCGGACTTGACGCTGAAGCCGCAGCCGGCTTCGCCGATCGCGTCGTTTCCCGCCTGGAAGGCACTCACTACCGGCCGACCGGACGCCATGTAGTCCATTATCTTGTTGGGACTGATCCCGAACTGGTAAAGCGGCTGGTCCTTGCCGCCGATGTAGAGGCAGTCGGCACTGCGCAGGAGATCAGGGATCGCCGCTTTCGGCACCGGGTCGAGGAAATGCACGTTCTTCAATCCCAGGAGCATCGCCCTCTCCCTGAGACGCGCCTTGTCCGGTCCCTGGCCGACCAGCAGAAAGGCGACCGGTTGGTCGCGCACCTCGGCGGCAGTGTCCACCAGAATATCCAGCGCGTCGGACAAGCCGTGGCTGCCGGCGTAGCAGACAATGAACTGGCCATCGCGCCGGCACGATTCCAGCACCGCGCGGTGCGCCGCGGGAAGCGCTTTGGCGCTTGCCTGCCATTCTTCAAGGTCGATGCCGTTCGGCACATAGTGGAACTTCCCGCGGTCCATGCCGCGTCCGCAGAGATGCTTGTCCGCATAGGGCAGCATGCTCACGACGACATCCGCGTGACGGCACGCATAGTCCTCTCCCCACTGCAAGGACATGATGAAAGGGTGATAGCGCGGCATGCCGCCCAGCTGCATCGGCGACAACGGCCAGAGATCGTGCACTTCGAACACCAGCTTCGCTCCTGCAAGCCGGGCGATGGTGCGCGCTGGGAAAATATCCCAGGTGTAGGTCGAGGAAGCAATGACGACGTCCGGCCTGAAGGCCTGGACAAGATGCTTCCTGAAGCGATAAAGCGAAAAGACGAAGCTCGCCATGTTGCGCACGCGCCGCAAGCCATTGCCCTCATATGCAGGCGTCTTCAGCCAGACATAGCGCACGCCCTCGACCATTTCCTCGGCCATGTCCTGGAAGGTATCCGGAGATTTCTGGCGCAGGTGCGAAGCCGTCGCCGCCACCACCGTTACGTCATGCCCCATTCGGAGCCAGTTGCTGGCCATGTAATGCGGCCGGTATTCCATCCCGTGGCGCGGGGAACCCGCGTAATGGTTGATATAAAGGATGCGCATGTATTCCGTCGTTGCAGTGAATGGATTTACTTCGGGCCGGCGGCTCCGATCAGCGGGCGGCGGCGAGCAGTACTGCCTCCACGATCCTGGACTGGGAACCGCGTGGCAGGTAGGGCCCCATCGGCAGGCTCATCACCTCCCTCGCCTTTTGCTGCGCAACCGGGTAATACGCCGGCGAAGAACTGGAGTAAGCCGGCTGCATGGGGATCGGCACCGGATAATGCACTGCTGTCGGGATATTCAGCTCGCGCAGGAATACCTGCACCGCATCCCTGTTCTCCACCATGACCGTGTACTGCGCAAACACGCTGGTGCGGTCCGGCCGTTGCCGGACCTTCCCGATGCGCTCCCCGAACAGCTCGTTGTAACGCTTGCCGATGGAGACGCGCTGCTCCACCTCCCATTCGAACTGTTCCAGCTTCGCCAGCACGATCGCGCATTGCAGCGTGTCCATCCGGCCGCCGACACCGACGCGGCTGTGCACATACCGCCGCGACTGTCCGTGGACGCGGATCTCCCGCATCGTTCGGGCGAGGTTGTCGTCGCTGGTAAAGATCGCTCCGCCGTCGCCATAGCAGCCCAAGGGCTTGCTGGGAAAGAAGCTGGTACAGCCGATGGCAGAGAGGTTGCAGCTCTTGCGCCCCTTGTAATCGGCGCCGAAACTCTGTGCGCCATCCTCGATCACCACCAACCCGTGCCGGTCCGCAATTGCATTGATTTCATCCATGTCTGCGGGCTGCCCGTACAGGGAAACCGGGATAATGGCCCGCGTCCTGGCACTGATCTTTTCCTCGATCAGGAAGGCATTGATGTTGCACGTATCCTCCTCGATGTCGACATACACCGGCACCGCACCCAGCAGCACGATGACTTCAGCGGTCGCGATGAAGGAGAACGGTGTCGTGATCACCTCATCTCCGGGGCGGATGCCGATCGCCATCAGCGCGATCAACAGGGCCTCGGTGCCCGATGCGGCCGTGATGCAATGCCGTGCGCCGGTGTATGCTGCAAGCCGCTCTTCCAGTTCGCCGACTTCGGGCCCCATGATGTACTGCCCGTGGTCGAGCACTTTCTGCATGCGCGCGTGGATGCTGTCCTTCAGCAAGCGATACTGCGAATCGAGGTCAATGAATTCCATGGCTCAGGCTGCATTCGATCTTGTCTCGTTGACAGGTGCGAGCATGCAAATGCCGTCACGCAGCACGTATCGCTCGCCGGTATGGGGGCAAACCGTCTCCGCGTTGCCGAATATCGGCAGCGCGAGCCGCTCCCCGTAGCGGCTCATCCAGCCGACGTGGCGGGCGGGGACGCCGGCCATGAGGGCGAAGTCGGGAACATCGCGATTGATCACCGCACCGGCAGCCACGAAGGCGTGCTCGCCGATGGTCACGCCGCACACGATGGTCGCGTTCGCGCCCAGCGTCGCCCCGCGCCGCACCAGCGTCCTGCGGTACTGGTCCTTGCGCACGACTGCGGCGCGCGGGTTGTAGACGTTGGTGAACACCATGCTCGGTCCGCAGAACACATCGTCCTCGATCACCACCGCGTCGTAGACCGAGACATTGTTCTGGATCTTGACGTTGTCGCCGATCACCACGTCGCTGCCCACGTACACGTTCTGCCCGAGCGAGCAGCGCCTCCCGATGCGCGCCCCGGACGACACATGCGAGAAGTGCCACACGCGGGTACCTTCGCCGAGCACGGCGCCCAGATCGACGACGGCAGTCGGATGGATGTTGTCCGACATGTCAGTACTCCAGCGGCAGCGCGACGCGCCGGCCGTCCCGCGCGGAAAGATAGGTGGCGATCAGCACTTCGAGCGTCTTCAGACCTTCCCTCCCATCGGTCTCGGCCTCCGCCTCGCCCCACAGCGCCTTGATCACATTTTCGTAATAGAGCGCGTGGCCGAATCCGTACACGGAGGAGGTCTGGTAGCTCGCTTCTTTCACGTGATCGTCCTCGTCGCGCCGTTCTGCGAATTCCCAGTGCTGCACCTCGTTGAGCGCCATTCCGCCGATGCGAACCGTTCCCTTTTCGCCGAGCACGGTGATGCTGCCCTCCAGGTTCTTCGGGTAGGTGAGCATGGTCACGTTCACGGATCCGAGCGCGCCATTGCGCCAGCGCAGGCTCATCACGCCCGTGTCTTCCACCTCGATATTTCTCTGGAGCGTCGCGGTGTAGGCGTGCAGGCTCTCGACCGGGCCGATCAACCATTCGAGCAGGTCGACATAGTGGCTCGCCTGATTCATGAATGCACCGCCATCGAACTCCCAGGTGCCCCGCCAGCGGGCGCTGTCGTAGTATTCCTGAGGCCGCGTCCAGAACACGTTCACGTTCACCATGTGGATGCGGCCGAAGCGCCGCTCCTCCACCGCCTTCTTGAGCATCTGCAGCGTCGTGTTGCGCCGGTTCTGCTTGACCACGAACAGGCGCACTCGCCGTTCGTCGCAGGCGGCGACCATGCGCTTGCCGTCTTCCCAGCGCGTCGCCATCGGCTTTTCGGTGATCACGTGCCTTCCAGAATCGGCTACCTGGATCGCCTGGCGCGAATGCAGGCCGGACGGCGTAGTGATGATGACCGCGTCCGCGTTGCAGCCTTCGAGCATGCTTTCAAGGCTGCGGTAAGGATGCGCGCCGGTGGACCCCGCCGCCTTCTCAAGGGCCTTGTAGTCGGTGTCGCATACGCCGACGAGTTCGCAATGGTCGCCATGCTGCTTGAGCGCGCTGAAGTGATTGCCCGATATTCGTCCACAGCCGACGAGGGCAAAGCGTATTTTTCTTCCGGATAGGGCGAGCGGTGAATGATCCATGTTCGGTCCTCAGGACTTGACGACGTTCGGATACGAATCGCGATAGACGCCGCGCGTGTCGACGATGAGCTTGGCGTGCTTCTGGATGAAGGCATAGTCGAAGTCGCTATGGTTCGTGGCAAGCAGCAGGACGTCGTGCGACGAAATGGATTCTCGTGTCAGTTCGATGCTGGAAAGATCGAAATGGTGCTCGCGCATCGGCGGGAACACCGGAACATGCGGATCGGAGTAAGACACCTCGGCACCCCGTTCGCGCAGCAGCTCCATGAGCGTCACCGACGGCGACTCGCGCATGTCGTCCACATTCTTCTTGTACGCAATGCCCAGCACCAGTATCTTGCTGCCGCGCAGCGGAAGGCCGCGATCGTTCAATGCGTTGATGACCTTGTTCACCACCCAGTAGGGCATGTCATTGTTGATCTCGCCGGCGAGCTCGATGAAACGAGTGTGCAGCCCGTACTGCCGCGCCTTCCAGGTCAGGTAGAACGGGTCGATCGGGATGCAATGGCCGCCCAGCCCCGGCCCGGGATAGTAGGGGGTAAAGCCGAAGGGTTTGGTGGCAGCGGCATTGATCACCTCGTAGATATCGATCTGCATGCGGTCGGCGATGATCTTCATCTCATTCACGAGGCCGATGTTGACCGCGCGGTGGATGTTTTCCAGCAGCTTGGTCAGTTCGGCCGCGCGCGTCGAGCTGACCGGCACGACCTGGTCGATCGCCGAGCCGTACAGCGCGATGCCGGCCTTGCAGCAGGCAGGCGTATCCCCCCCGCACACCTTGGGGATGGAGCGTGTCTTGAACTGCTGATTGCCCGGATCTTCCCTCTCCGGCGAGAACACCAGGAATACGTCGCGCCCTACCTCGAAGCCGCGCGCCTCCAGCCGAGGACGCAGTTCCTCGGTGGTCGTTCCCGGATAGGTGGTGCTTTCCAGGGACATGATCTGGCCCTTGCGCATGTGCGGCACAAGCGCGTCCACGGTGCCGAAGATGAAACTGAGGTCGGGCTCGCGGTAAGCATTGAGCGGCGTCGGGACGCAAATGATCAGCGCGTCCGCTTCCGATGCCGCGGAGAAGTCGGTGGTCGCCTCAAAGCCGCGGTTGCGCGCGTCGGCGATGGAGCGTGATGTGACGTGTTCGATATAGCTCTGCCCGCCATTGAGCATCGCGACCTTCCGGGCGTCGATGTCGAAACCGGTCACCTTGAAGCCGGCATTGGCATAGCGGAGCATCAGGGGAAGCCCGACGTACCCGAGGCCGATGATGCCAATGACGGCAGTCCTGGTCTCGAGGCGCGTGATCAGCTCTTCCAGGTAGTCGGCATGTCCCGGCTGGAGGAGATGTACTGGCTTGTACGAAATGGAGTTGTCGACGTACTGCATCCGCTTTTTCCTTTTGTTGAAGTTGACTAGCCCCGGGCACGGAGACCGTGTGCCAGGCGCAAGAGCCCGTTTGCCGCTTTCCGATACGCCATTTCAGCGCCCTGCTCCGTCTCCGCCGCGCCGAAGGACGGCTGGTAGCCGTGCACCAGTTTCTGCACGACGAACTTGATCATCGCGACATCGTTCGTCGCGCACGCCACTTTGAGGTAAGCCAGCTCGCGTGCCAGCACATCCGGCTCGACCACGTATTCGGATGTGGTCATGATGCGCGGATGCCGGCTTGGCACGGCGCTGTCGCCGGCGAACAGTTCTTCGTACAGCTTCTCCCCGGGCCGCAGGCCGACGTAGTTGATCTCGATGTCGCCGCGCGGGTTTTCCGGCGTGCGCTCGGACAAGCCGGACATCGCGATCATGGTGCGCGCCAGGTCCACGATCCTGACCGGCTCCCCCATGTCCATGACGAACACGTCGCCGCCGGTTGCCATGGAGCCCGCCTGCATCACGAGTTGCACCGCTTCGGGGATGGACATGAAATAGCGCACGACCTCTGGATGGGTGACGGTCACCGGCCCGCCGCGCTCGATCTGCCGCAGGAACAGCGGGACGACGGAGCCGGACGAGCCGAGCACATTTCCGAAGCGGACCATGCAGAACCGCGTCGCCGGCTTCGACGGCTGCCGCGCCGCCGCCGCCTGGAAGATCAGTTCAGCGATGCGCTTGCTCGCGCCCATGACACTGGTCGGCCGCACCGCCTTGTCGGTCGAGACCAGCACGCAGGTCTTGACGCCGAACATCGACGCCGCCGTGGCGACCACTTCCGCCCCGACCACGTTATTGCGGATACCCTCCGCGATGTTGTCCTCCACCATAGGGACATGCTTGTATGCCGCTGCGTGATACACGGTGTCGATGCGCGCGCCGCCGATGATGCGTTCGATCAGTCCGGCATCGCACACGGAGCCGAGATGCGGCCGGATCGTCGCCTGCGGAAAGTGCGCGCGCAGCTCCTGCTCAATGCTGTACAGCGCATGTTCCGCATGGTCGACCATGTGCAACTCGCGCGGCGCCAAAGTCATGATCTGGCGGCAGAGCTCGCTGCCGATCGACCCGCCGGCGCCGGTGACCAGCACCGCCTGACGGTGCACGCACTTGGCAAACAGCTCCGGGTCGGGGCGGATCGGTTCGCGCCCCAGAAGGTCGTCAATCTTGATCTCGCGTATGGAGTGGGCCGTGATTTCCTCGTCCGCCAGCTCCATCAGGTTGTAGAGAATCTTGACGTTGGCGTTGGTCTTGCGAGCCTTGTACAGGATTTCCCGCCGCTGCTCGGCCGTGGCCGAAGGAATCGCAATCACGATGAGTTCGATATGCCTCTCGGCCACCGTCTCGACGATATGATCGGAATGGATGATCTTCAGGCCTGCTGCCGTCCTGTTGGCCAGTGCAAGCTTGTCATCGAAGAAGCATGCGGCTCTGTACTTGCCGCTGAGGCGCATGGCGCGCGCCAGCTTGACGCCGGCCTCGCCCGCGCCGTAAATGGCCGCCACCGGTTCTGCGGGGCGCATGCCGGCCGTGCGGTTGCGCACCAGCGCACGGGCCAGCAGCCGGGAGCTGACGACATAGGCAAAGCCGATGAACCAGTAGATCGCCAGCGCGCTGTGCGGCAGGCCGCGGTAATCAAACACTGCGGAGATCAGGACTCCGCACGCCACAGCGATGGCGAGGCCGATGCCGGTTGCCGTCAGCAGCTTGTGGTCGATGAAGCGAATCACCGCGCCATACAAGCCGGCGAGCGCGAGGACCGGCACGGTCAGCGCCGCAATCAGAATGTGCGGCGCCACGCCGTAATCTGCCGCCGAGGCGGTGTTGCCTACCCGTAGTAAGAGGGCAATTGCGGAGCAGAACGGCAGGGAAAGTAAGTCGGATGCCAGCATCAGGGCAATCTTTGTCGACCGGCTCATCGACACAAGCTTTTCCCCGACGCGTGCGGTGAGTGTTGGAAGTGTATCGCGCATTTATCCTGGGCTGGTTGTTATTCCAGAAGCATCGGCGCCGACCGGCGACCAACAGTCCTTAAAGCTTAACCAGCGGCCACGGGAAAAATAAGTTCAAGATTTCGATCTGCACCGCGCGCGGACGCATTGGTCCGATTCAATTTCTAGATTGGAGCAAAACTTGTCCAGTTTTGCGGCGTGGAATTGGCTGCCTTTGCCCAAGCACAACGAAAGTAAGCGGCCAGGGGAAAAGCAAGCAGCGTTAGGGCGTGCAGCTTTACACGTTCCGGGAACGTTCGAAAATTTCGACTTTTTTTCTATCTCTGCTTCTGTACAGTGAACGTTGTGCAAATTCCGGTGCACGTCATATATCAAAGCCTGCCCCAGCCACCCGCCAAACAATGAAGATGGAAATGCAATGCATAGCGGCGTCCGACCTGCGCGAGTATCGCCGTACCCTGGGGACCTTTACGACGGGAATAACAATCGTCACTACGCGCGACAGCGAAGGACGTCCGGTAGGCATGACAGTCAACAGCTTCAATTCGGTATCACTCGATCCTCCCCTGATACTGTGGAGCCTGTCCCGCGGCGCGCGCAGTTTCGCGACATTTAGCGAAAGCGAGACTTGGGCGGTCCATATTCTTTCGGCAGAGCAGGAAACACTGTCGCGCCGTTTTGCGACGAGCGGGAATGACAAGTTTGCGGGGATTGACGTGGAGCCCGGCCTCGGTGACGTGCCCCTATTGAAGAATTGCTGCGCCCGGCTGCAGTGCAAGACCGCATTCCGGCACGAGGCCGGCGATCACCTTATATTGGTAGGCGAGGTGATCGATTTCGACAGGTCCAACCTGCCGCCCCTGGTGTTTCAGGCCGGGGCGTACGCCGCGCTGCTTCCAAAGTTTGAACCACTCGGCGTGGCCCAGCCCCGCCAGCGTCCTAAACGAGCAGCCTGCTCGATGCAGGCCAGGTCGCGCGCACGCGCGGGAGGTGACAGAAACATGCAAATCCAGTTTATCGGCCACGCCAGCTTTTCCGTTCTGGCCCGGGGGAAGCGGCTAGTCTGCGACCCGTGGCTCAGCGGGAAGGTCTTCAACGACAGTTGGGCGCAAGTAAGTCCGCCAATGCAGGTGGACTGGTCCACCGTCGATTATCTATGGCTGTCCCACGAGCACCCGGACCATTTCCATTTCCCGACCCTGAAGGCGATCCCTCTCGTCGACAAGCAGCGCATCATCGTCCTTTACCAGAACCATACTTCCAAACGTATCGTCGATGCGCTGCGCAAACTCGGCTTCGCCCGCGTGACCGAACTGCCGCTCTATCAATGGACGAAGCTTGAGCAGGACATCGAGGTGTATTGCGGCTCCGTGGGCAGCATGGATTCATTCCTTGCCGTGCGAAGCGAGGGAAAGTGCATCCTGAATCTCAACGACTGTGTGCTGAACCCGAGGCAGCTCCGCTACGTCAAGTCAGCGCTCGGGCCTATCACCGTACTCTTTACCCAGTTCTCGATCGCCAACTGGGTGGGGAACGATCACGATGAGCTGGGCGGCAGCGAAAAGAAGCTCGATGAACTTCGCTGGCAGGCCCGCATAGTCAAACCTGACCATATCGTGCCGTTTGCGAGCTTCGTTTATTTCTGCAATGAAGAGAACCGGCGCATGAATGCCTGGATCAATACACCCGACACAATCGCGGGGCAAGGAATTCCGGGACTGCACTTCATGTATCCCGGCGACGTGTGGAATCTCGAGAAGGATGACGCTGCGTCCGCCAATGCCTTGCAACGTTACCGGGAAGACTTCAACGCCGAAAAGGCGATTGACCCCACTCCGCCTGCGGTGCCTGAGGAACAATTGATGAAGGCGGCCCGGAATTCCATGACGGCCTTTACCGCGCATTTTCCGCGTCAGAGAAAGCGCGTTCCAGCACTGACCATCCACCTGACCGACGTCGACAAGCAACTGCGTTTTGATCCGGCGACGGGCCTTGTCGCGATGAGCCCGCACGACCCCGCGCATCCTTGCCGCTTCACGATGTGCAGCCAGGCTGCATGGTACATGTTCAATTTCCCCTGGGGCGGGGGGACACTCGAGGTTTCCGGCATGTACCGCGACACGCAACGCCGGGAGTCAGGGCCGCATCCGTTCTTCTTCTATCAGAACAGGATATCCACGCAATTCCTCGAGTTCGGGAATTTTTACGAGGGGTCGAGAACACTGGCCTTCCTGTGGCGAAAGAAGTGGGAGCTCGCGTACCGCTTCATGCCACCTCTGGCTGCCCTCAACAATGAGGCGGGAAACACCGAGCGCGGCTGATGGAGCGGCGGCCCCCCTGCTGACACTACCCTTTCCAGTTCTTCCTCTGCCGCCACCTGGCCGCCTCGCCCGTCGCGAGCCGGCCATGTCTTCTCATCAAGCTTACTGCTTTACTCATCTTGCACCAGCGTGCCTGCCAGTCCCGCTTTAGCTGAAGAACCGACAAGTTTAACGGGCGAGCAGAGAAAAAACGATAACGGCTTACAGGTTCGCCGCACGGCGGGACACGCGCTCGCCCCGGTTTTTTGCCCGGTCGCTCCCTCAGTCGCCATAAAAAAGGCAGGGAATTGCGCGTCTTCAAATAATGACGCACTCCGCTGCGCTACGTTGCAAATGCCTGTAACACTTTCCCAGGAGGAGGTATCCGCCTGACGGTTTGTTGCGCAAGCCTTGTTACAAACCGTCTTAAAGTTCCTTTGCAGATATTCGGAACCATTTCCGAAGAGCATTGCTCTCAGTAATCACTTGCTTACGAGCAGTGTTTCCAACGATCTGCAAAGGGGATGATTTTGAATTACCTGCATTCACAACGACTTTCGATGGCCGCCCTCACTTGTGCTGCTGCTTCTGTATTACTGTCCGCCTGCGGCGGCGGAGGCGGCGATGTCACGGCCGAAGAAATGCAAGCGGCCGATGTAGCCGCGAGCACCGAAGTCGCAGCAGCCGAATCCACCGATCTGCAAGCCGGATGGGCCCTATATCGCCTGCAAAATCCGTCCGCGATATGGAGTGAATTCGTCCAGCAATACTATGCCCGTAAAGGTACTAAAACTCCGGCGCCCGCTCCGGCACCTGCGCCCGCTCCGGCACCTGCTCCGGCACCCGCACCTGCTCCTGCACCCGCTCCTGCTCCTGCACCTGCTCCTGCTCCTGCACCTGCACCTGCACCTGCGCCCGCTCCGGCACCTGCGCCTGCTCCCGGTGCGGCACCGGCTCCGGCTCTGACCCCGGCCCCGGCTGTCACCGCCAATGACCGCTACGTTTCGCCGACGGGTTCCGACTCCAATCCCGGCACCGCGTCTGCGCCGTTCAGGACGCTCCAGAAAGCAGCAAGCGTCGCCAAGGCTGGCACGACCATTCGTGTCGCGCCGGGTACGTATAGTGGCAACGTCATCGTTTCCGCCAGCGGCACGTCCACCGCACCGATCACCTTTGTCTCGCAGTCGAAGTGGGGCGCGAAGATCGTCGGTATGTTCCAGCCGCGCGGCAACTACATCGGCATTCAGGATTTCGAGCTCACCAACCCCTCCGGCACGCAGGGTATCGAGACGTATGGTTCTTACACCCGCATCGTCGGCAACAAGGTTCATGACATTCCGGGTCTCTGCCCCTCCGGCGGCGGCGCGGGTATCCACACCTATCGCGGAAGCTACAACGTTGTCGAAAACAACTGGGTTTACAACGTCGGCAACAACACCGGTGTGGCTTGCTATCTGACGCATACGATTTACCTCGAAGGCCAGAACGAAACCGTTCGCAACAACATCGTTCACGGCTCGCAAGGTTGGGGTATCCATATGTGGCACGGTGCGACCAAGACCCTCATCGCCAACAACACGGTATTCAATAACCTGGTCGGTGGCATCCTGGTTGGCGCCGGTGACGCCGATGCGACCCTCAATGACTATACCGTCGTTGCCAACAATATCGT
Organism: Noviherbaspirillum sp.; assembly: GCF_035654295.1. Lineage (GTDB taxonomy): Bacteria > Pseudomonadota > Gammaproteobacteria > Burkholderiales > Burkholderiaceae_D > Noviherbaspirillum. Next base: position 16,521 of record NZ_DASRXF010000084.1, read on the forward strand.
GTACAAGAACGGCCACCTCGGCGGCAGGCACGGTATTTCGGAAGATGGTGCGACTGGCACCCATAACGTGTACGCGAACAATCTGGTCTACGGGAACCTGGGTTCGAACTACGCGCTGAAGAATGGCCTGCGGCCCACCGGAGATATCGCCAACGATCCGCAGTTCAAGAACTACACCGGCACGGTGACAGGTGATTACCACCTCCAGTCCACGTCGCCGGCGATCGGCAGGGGCTTGGCGACTTACGCGCCGTCCGTCGATTTCGCAGGGACCGCACGTCCTTCCGGCTCGCCGGTTGATCTGGGGGCGTACAAGTACTGATCCCCGCTGGTCAAGCAGCTCATTCTACTGGGCACGGGAACTCGGCTTACAGAGCTCCCGCTTGACCGACCGGTCATCGCGACATTTCTGTTCGAAGATGGAAAAGTGATTTAACAACGCAACACAAGCTGCACATTCTCAGCCTGCTAAAGCAAATGCTTTAGCAGGCTTTTTTTCGTTCTCCGGCGAAATGCATGACGGCGAGCGGCACGGGCATCGGCGACGGCTATGAAGACTTTCAAAGCATTAAATAAGTCGATACATGCATTGCGGCGGCAGCAATCGGTATCGATATTTCGTAATTATCTTTCTCCTGACCGCCTCCTATCATTTTAAGGTTGGCAACAAGCAGTGATAGTGGGGTTGCTGTGCTGCACGCCGCATGCGCGATAGGTTGCCCGTGAATTTCTGAAGCTGGAAGTACATCCGCCGCGATGGCATCGATAAAGAAATTTTTAACTACTATTACTATTCAGTCTTTCGGCTCGGGCGCGATCTTTCTCACAGTATTTTTCATCGCACGCATTCTTGGCCCAGACGAGCAGGGAAGATTTTCGGAGGTGAAGGCGTTTGTCGACCTTCTGGTGGTCGGGCTTTTGCTCGGCCTGCCGCAGAGTTTTATTTACGGTATCAACCGGCTGCACATAGCCCGCGGTCAACTTTCCCGGTGGTCGATGAAATATGGGGCCGTTGCCATATTCCTGGTGACTGTCCCGCTTTGGATCGTCCCATTTGAGCAACTGAATTTTCTTCCGATAGGAAAGCTCCGCTTCTCAGACACCCTCTTTCTGGCCCTTGCCGTTGCAGGACTGATCGTGCATGGCCTCCTGCGTGGAATTCTGTTGACGGCCGATGACGGATGGCGATTCTCGTTCATAACGATCCTGCCCGCCTTGTTTCTCTTCACCGCAATAACTTTATTGCTCGGCACAAACTGGTTCGACCCGATACTGGCGTATGCGATTGCGGGATCGCTGAGCGCAATCGTCACCATCCGATATTCGCGCCCATTTCTTTCGGAACTCAGCCACAACTCCCTCCCCTGGAAGAATCTTCTTTCAAACGGGAGCACGACGTTCGTACAGTCCATCGTGATGGCGATGCAGCCAGTTCTGACGATCAGTTTGCTTCGCCGGGCTGGCGGCGGCTATGACGACGTCGCATTCTTCTCGCTCGCCGCATATATCTATCAAGCATCGATACTTCCCTTGACGATGGTTGCCCCGCTTCTATTCAATCGCTGGTCAAGCGCCAAAACGACTGACGATGTCGCCGTCGACCTGAAGACTCTTGCCTGGCCGCTCATCGTGATTGTCATCAGTGTCGGGGTAGCGTGGCAGCTCGCTCCTTTCCTTATTCCCGTGATCTTCGGCTCGTCTTATGCAGGAGCAACTCGTTCCATTCAACTCATTCTTCTCGGTGTGCCGTTCATGTATATCGGATACGTCGGCATGCCGGCGCTGATGGCGATCGGAAAGTTCCGCGTCAACGCGATGATGGTGATCGTGAGACTGATCACGTGTGCACTGACGCTGTTTTTCCTCCTGATTGCCTACCCCGGCGACGACAGATCCGAGCAAGCGGCAGTGGCATGGACGACTGCCGAACTGGTGATGGCTTCCATGGTAATCGTCGTTTTGGCGAAGTACTTTTATGCGCCCGTCAAAAGGGCAGCCGACTCTTGAAGTTGATGAAGCAATGGATGAAGTAGCACAAGGCTCGTAGTGCGCCGGCGGCCCTCGATCCTTCGAACACTCCACTCCCCTGCAACCACTATTCAAAACACGACATTAGGAAAGCAAGTGTTCGACGGACTGATTTTTTTTGGGCTTCTTGTTTATCTCATCTCGGTTGCCGTAGCCGTATGGATCCTTGGGATGAACAGGCGCTTTCAATTTGTCAGGGGATCGCTGGGAAAGAGCGCTTTGCCGATCTACTTCCTGCTTGTCGTGGCGTTGTACATCCTGCCACTGTCGATACGTTCAATTTTCACGATCAGCGTCGATGGGATGATCAGTCCGCAAATTGCGTTGTTTACGGAATACATTCCCATCTCCCTCGTGATGTGCGCATATTTCAACATCACCTTCGCTATTGCTTACCGGCTCAAGCCGCCGGCCGTCAGGAGTCCGGTCGAACGGCCGGCAGCAACGATGGGTTTGTATGAGCAAATGGTTTTTGTTATGTTTCTGCTTGTCAGCCTGTGGATGCTGTCGCGTCTGGGCTCTCATGTCGGCGGAATCCTGAACTTGCTGCTTGTCGGATACAGGGTCACTGAACTTTTCAACGATGCGGGACATTACGCGATTGCATTCGACTGGCTGACCGCGCTGACCGTCTATCTTCTTTTCTCGGCATTCATATCAAGATCGAAGGCGCAGTTGTGGCTGGCGGTAATGATGATCTTGTCGCTCACCTTGACGTTCTTCCTGATGGGGAGAAGAGGAGCGCTGCTCGTGCTTCTGGGTGCAGTCGTGTACGCGTATCACGCCGCCTACAAGCGTCTCTCGCTACTGCGGATCGCCGCCATCGCGGCCACGATTTTCTTCTTGTTGAATTTCATCGGCCTCATACGCGGCGCCAGTTACGACAACGTCGACAGCATCCTTCCGATGCTGATGGAACAGAACAAGCGGCTCGAAGAGCACAACCCAGGCCTTTTCTACGCACTGACGACCGGGAACTTCGCCATTCCGTTCGAGACCCTGCCTCAAGTCGTCCGAACGGTCGGCGAAGAGTACATCCTTGGGTTCGGCGCCTATTCGGTGCGCTCGCTCTTGATGCTCGTTCCGGGGGTTATCTGGCCCGAAAGGCCGGACGGCTTATCCAATTGGTACGCGGCGACTTTTTATGGAATGACCAAACGAAATGAAGGAAGGCAGTTTTTCTTCCTGTCCGAGGCATTCATGAATTTCGGTCCATTCGGAATGATCTTGTGGGGCGTACTGACCGCCATGATCATTCGGTATGTCGCACGCCTTTCCACTTTCAGCAACAGGGACGCCGCGATCGGGACCTTGGTGGCAACCGGCGTGGCAAGCATGTTGAACTTCGTCTCCAGCGACCTCGTCGGTTTTCATGTCGCGTTTTTTAAAGGGTTTGGCCTTCCAATCATCGTGTTGCTTTTCGTTCGACGGATCCCAAGAAAGACAAATGTCCACTCTTATGAATCTCGCATACATCACCGCATCATTCCCGTTTGGCGACGGTGAAACTTTTCTTATTCCGGAAATTGAGACTCTGAAGGAACATGTCGACGGCATCATTATCATTCCACTCCTTCCCAGAGGACATCATCGCCGGGAATGGTCGCCAAAGGTACCGCGCGTCCTTGTGTTGGGTGAACAGCTGCTTTCCTTTCCCGTGCTTTCGGGAGCGGTCAGGACACTGTTGCGGCACCCGTTGCGGACTCTCGGCGCCTTGGGCTGCATATTGCAGCTGCCGGTCAAGCATATTTTCAAGAACCTGGCCGTCTTTCCGAAAGCGATGTGGGTTGCCTGGAAAATCGAGCGGTGCGGCATCGGCCATATCCATGCGCATTGGGCGGGCACAAGTTCGACAATGGCCATGCTTGCATCGAAGATGTCCGGCGTTTCGTGGTCCTTCACCTGTCATCGCTGGGACATATACGAAAACAACCTCCTCTCCGTAAAGTCGACAACAGCCCGGTTCGCGCGTTTTATTTCACGCCGCGGGATGGAAGACGCGTTCCGCCTGGGCGTAACGCAGCGCAAGGCGATGATGATTCCAATGGGAGTAAGCCACGTCTATCCGTCAGGGCGTCAGCACTTCGACAATGATGTCCCGGTGATCCTTTGTGCGGCGAACATGCTCGAAGTCAAAGGCCATCGTTATCTGCTGGAAGCAACCGCGCTGCTTCTCGCCTGGGGCATGCCGGTGAGGTTGAAACTCGCGGGTAAAGGACCGTTGCGGACTGATCTGGAGGATTTGACGCATTCTCTCGGCTTGGCCGGCAACGTGGAGTTTCTTGGTCACCTGAGCCAGAAGGAACTGTTCAGCCTTTACGCGAACGGCCACATCGATTTGTTCGTTCTTCCAAGCGTGAACCTGGGCGAGGGACACCATGAAGGCGTCCCCGTATGCCTGATGGAGGCAATGAGTTACGGCATTCCCGTGATCTCTACAAGGACCGGATCGATTGAAGAGCTGCTGGAACCTTCGTTAGGACTTACCGTACCTGACAAGAATCCGGAAGCACTGGCAAAGGCGATCTTCAGCCTCTTGTCGGATCGCGAACGGTACGCATCATTGTCGCAGGAGATGATCCGGATCATTCGCGACGGCTGGCTTATTCAGAGCTCGGTGAAGAAGTTGGTGAGTCACATGTATGCGTGAAGGGGCGAGATCTCGGCGACGCCGGCATATGAAAAAGAGTCCGCATTTCGGCGGCCCCTTTTTCTGGAGCAAGCACCTTACCAGCTCGTCTCGCGTTCCGCCGTCGCGCTGATGCGATGGATCGAGAGATCGGCGCCGTCGAATTCCTGCTCCGGATCGAGGCGCAGCCCGACGAATTTCTTCAACAGCCCATAGATCGCCAGGCCGCTGATGCCCGCAATCGCCACGCCCATCAACGTGCCCGCCACTTGGGACATGAAGGCCACGCCTCCCAGGCCGCCCAGCGCCTTGTGGCCGAAGATTCCCGCCGCGATCCCGCCCCACGCGCCGCACAGGCCGTGCAGCGGCCACACGCCGAGCACGTCGTCGATCTTCCACTTGTTCTGCGTCAGCGTGAACATCCACACGAAAATCCCGCCCGCGATGCCGCCCGTGATCAGCGCGCCGAGCGGATGCATCAGGTCCGAACCCGCACACACTGCAACCAGGCCGGCCAGCGGCCCGTTGTAGGCGAACCCGGGGTCGTTCTTGCCGAGCAGGACGGCCACCAGCGTGCCGCCGACCATCGCCATGAGCGAATTGAGCGCGACCAAGCCGTTCATTTTGTCTAGCGCCTGCGCGCTCATGACGTTGAAGCCGAACCAGCCCACCGTGAGGATCCAGGCGCCGAGCGCGAGGAAGGGAATGTTGGAGGGCGGATGCGCAGCGATGGCGCCGTCCTTCGAGTAGCGTCCGCGGCGCGCGCCGAGCAGCAGCACCGCAGGCAGCGCCGCCCAGCCTCCCACCGCATGGACCACCACGGAGCCGGCGAAGTCGTGGAACTCTTCCGAAAACGCCGCCTTGAGCCAGGCCTGGATGCCGAACTTCTGGTTCCACACGATGCCCTCGAAGAACGGATAGACCAGTCCGACCAGCAGTGCGGTCGCGGCCAGCTGCGGATAGAATTTGGCGCGCTCGGCGATGCCGCCGGAAATGATGGCGGGGATCGCGGCGGCAAAGGTCAGCAGGAAGAAAAACTTGACCAGCTCATAGCCGTTCTTCTGTGCCAGCGTGGCAGCGTCGGCAAAAAAGTCGACGCCGTAGGCAATGCTGTAGCCGACAAAGAAATAGGCAATCGTCGACACGGCAAAATCGACTAAGATTTTGACCAGCGCATTGACCTGGTTCTTCTTGCGGACCGTGCCGAGTTCCAGGAATGCGAACCCGGCGTGCATGGCAAGAATCATGATGGCGCCGAGCAGGATGAATAAGGCATCGGCGCCGTTCTTATACGCCTCCATGAAAAGACTCTCCCTGTAAGTGTGCAAGATTGTTTTAATGCTCGGGGATGATGCAAAATTCATTCCATTTTGGTGCGGATCGGCAACTTACTGATTTATAAATGGAAATTTTTCTGACGCCATGTTCGCATGCCCGGCATGCACTTTACCGGTGCACGGCGCCGGCCCAGTTTGGGGAGGCGGAATGATTCCATGGCTGGAGGCGGACACGCCCTTTCCTGACGTCTCGCTGGCACTGACGGACGAAGATGGTGCACCGGGCCTGCTGGCAGCCGGCGGCGACCTGTCGCCGGCGCGCCTGCTCGAGGCGTACCGGTGCGGGATTTTTCCGTGGTTTTCCGAGGGCCAGCCCATCCTGTGGTGGAGCACCGATCCGCGCATGGTGCTGTTTACTGAACGCTTCAGCATTTCGCACAGTCTCAAAAAAACACTGAAGAAAGTTCAACGCAGCATCGCCACCGACCACCGATGGGAAGTACGTTTCGATTCCGCGTTCGAGCGCGTGATGCGTGCCTGTGCGGCGCCGCGCAGGGATGGCGCGGGCACCTGGATTTCGGAGGACATCGTGCGCGGCTACACCGGTCTGCACCGGCGCGGCTTTGCGCATTCGTCGGAAGTATGGCTGGACGGACAACTGGTCGGCGGAGCCTACGGCGTGTGCATCGGAAGGATGTTCTACGGCGAGTCGATGTTCGCGCGCGTACCGGATGCCTCGAAGGTTGCGCTGGCCTACCTGGTCCACTTTCTCCGGCTGAACGGGGTAGCGCTGATCGACTGCCAGCAGGAGACAGCGCACCTCGCATCGCTCGGCGCCGTCGCGATTCCGCGCGAGGATTTCATCAGGCATTTGCGGCAGGCAACGCGGCTTCCACCCATCGAGGTGTGGCATCCGGTCGACCTGTACTGAGCCTCGTTGAAGATGCTTCTCACGGCGCCGGCGCTTACAGTGTAAATTACCAGTATCGTAGCCAGGCATCACGCACATGACGCACCTCAAAGACCTGCCGTTTGCGACGCTCCAGTTCTACGCGACCGCGCCTTACCCTTGCAGCTACCTGGAAGGGCGGCAAGCGCGTTCACAGGTGGCGACGCCGTCGAACCTGATCAACGCCGACGTGTATTCCGAGCTTGTGAAGAACGGCTTTCGACGCAGCGGCATCTTCACCTACCGCCCCTACTGCGACGGCTGCAATGCCTGCATCCCGGTCCGCGTTCGGGTCGCCGACTTCACGCCGAGCCGCAGCCAGCGCCGCGCGTGGAAACGCCACGGCGAGCTCGAGACCTGGGTAAGCACGCTCTCCTTCGTGCCTGAGCACTACGAGCTTTACCTTCGCTACCAGTCGGCCCGCCACGCGGGCGGCGGCATGGACCAGGACAGCCGCGACCAGTATGCGCAGTTCCTGCTGCAGAGCAAGGTGAATACCCGTCTCGTCGAATTCCGCGACGCCAGCGGCACGCTGCGCATGGTCAGCATCATCGACGTGCTCAACGACGGGCTGTCGTCGGTGTACACCTTCTACGATCCCGACGTCGAGGGCGCATCCTATGGCACCTACAACGTGCTGTGGCAGATCGAACAGGCCCGGCGCCTGAACATGCCGTATGTGTACCTGGGCTACTGGATCCGCGACAGCCGCAAGATGGCATACAAGGTCAACTTCCAGCCGCTGGAAGCGCTGCAGCGCGGGCGCTGGCAGCCGTGGCAGGCGGAGACCTGATTTCCGGTTTTGAGCGGCTGCAATAGTAAAATAGCGGGTTTTCACTGCGCCGGTTTCCCATGTCCGACAAACTGCTTTACGCCCTCACACGCCCCCTGCTGTTCTCTCTGGACCCGGAAACCGCGCACAACCTGACTCTGCCCGCGCTGAAGAACGCGGCCGCCTGCGGACTGACGGCCCTGGCCGGCAAGCCGGCGTCCGATCCGCGCACCGTCATGGGCATCACCTTTCCCAACCCCGTCGGCCTCGCGGCCGGCCTGGACAAGGATGGCGCCTATATCGACGGGCTGGCAGCGCTCGGCTTTGGCTTCATCGAAGTCGGCACCGTCACGCCGCGGCCGCAGCCGGGCAATCCGAAGCCGCGCATCTTCCGCCTGCCGCAGGCCAATGCGGTGATCAACCGGATGGGCTTCAACAACGGCGGCGTCGATGCCTTCGTCGCCAATGTGCAGGCATCGAAATTTTTCCGGAACAAGGAAGGCGTGCTCGGACTGAACATCGGCAAGAACGCGGATACGCCGATCGAACGCGCCGCCGACGATTACCTGCACTGCCTGGAGAAGGTGTATCCCTACGCCAGCTATGTGACGGTGAACATCTCGTCGCCGAACACGAAGAACCTGCGCCAGCTGCAGGGCGGTTCCGAGCTGGACGCACTGCTGTCGCAACTGAAGGAGGTGCAGCAACGCCTGGCCGACAAGCACAAGCACTACGTGCCGATCGCGCTGAAGATCGCGCCGGATGTCGATGGCGAACAGGTGAAATCGATCGCCGCCGCGCTGCTCCGGCACAAGATGGACGCGGTCATCGCCACCAACACGACGATCACGCGCGATGCGGTGAAGGGCCTTTCCCACGCGGAGGAAACCGGCGGGCTTTCCGGCGCCCCGGTCTTCGAGATGTCGAACGCAGTGATCCGCGCGCTGAAGGCGGAAGTGGGCGATGCCCTGCCCATCATCGGTGTGGGCGGCATCCTCTCCGGCGAGAATGCACAGGCAAAGATCGCCGCCGGCGCATCACTGGTGCAGCTCTACACCGGTCTGATCTACCGCGGCCCCGCGCTGGTGAAGGAGTGCGCGGCAGCGCTGCGCAAATCGCGTTAAAGTTCTGTCATGCTCCGCCGACGGCGGTGGAGCGCCTTTGACAGACGACCATGGAAAAAATCACCCTGGGCAACAGCGACCTCCAGGTGTCGAGGATTTGCCTCGGCACCATGACCTTCGGGGAACAGAACACCGAGGCCGAGGCGCACAGCCAGCTCGACTACGCGCTCGAGCGCGGTATCAACTTCATCGACACGGCCGAGATGTATCCCGTCATGCCGCGCGCGGAAACGACGGGGCGCACCGAGAGCCACATCGGCAGCTGGCTGAAGAAATCCGGCAAGCGCGACCGCATCATTCTCGCCACCAAGGCGGCCGGACCATCGCGCGGCATGACCTGGATACGCAACGGAGAAAGCGACTTCGACGCAGCCAACCTTCGTGCGGCGGTCGACAGCAGCCTGCAGCGGCTGCGGACCGACCACATCGATCTCTACCAGTTGCACTGGCCCAGCCGCAACGCACCGATCTTCGGCCAGATCGCATTCGATCCCGACAAGGAGCGCCCCTGCACGGCAGTCGAGGATACGCTGGCCGCGCTCGACGGCCTGATCAAGGCGGGGAAGATCCGCTACGTGGGCGTGTCGAACGAAACGTCGTGGGGCGTGTGCGAATTCATCAAGCAGGCGGAAAACCGCGGCCTGCCGCGCATCGTGTCGATCCAGAACGCGTACAACCTCGTCAACCGCAGCTTCGAGAACGGGCTCGACGAAGTGTGCTACCGCGAGAACGTCGGCCTGCTGGCCTACAGCCCGCTTGCATTCGGCCAGCTCAGCGCGAAGTATCTCGACGATCCGAAGGCGCACGGACGGCTGACGATCTTCCCGCCCAACTGGAGCCCGCGCTATCTCCGGCCATCGGTGGCCGAAGCGGCAAAACGCTATGCCGCCCTCGCCCGCGCGAACGGAATGACGCCCGCACAGATGGCATTGGCCTGGTGCTATTCGCGCCGCTTCGTGTCCTCGACCATCATCGGCGCCACCACGATGGCGCAACTGCAGGAAGACATCGATGCGCTTGCGGTGCGCCTGCCGGACTCGGTCATCGACGCCATCAACGCCATTCACCGCGAGATCACCAATCCCGCCCAGTAAGAAAAAAGCCCGGATCGCTTTCGCGGATCCGGGCTCGCCTGAGTAAGCTTGGGTAGGCTTATTCGACTTCCAGCGTCTCTTCGGGCGCGGACGGCGGCGGCGCATCGTTCTCGGCGAATTCGAGCTTGATCTGCTCGTTCTCTTCGAGGTCCACCGTGACCTTGCCGCCGGAGACGAGGCGGCCGAACAGCAGTTCGTCTGCCAGCGCCTTGCGGATCATGTCCTGGATCAGGCGGGACATCGGACGCGCGCCCATGAGCGGGTCGAAGCCCTTCCTGCCGAGGTACTTGCGCAGGTTCTCGGTGAAGATGGCTTCCACCTTCTTCTCGTGGAGCTGCTCTTCCAGCTGCATGAGGAACTTGTCCACCACGCGCAGGATGATCTCTTCGTCCAGTGCCTTGAAGCTGATGATGCCATCGAGACGGTTGCGGAACTCGGGCGTGAACATGCGCTTGATGTCCGCCATCTCGTCGCCCGATTCCTTCTTCTCGGTGAAACCGATCGTGCGCTTCTGCAGGCTTTCGGCCCCCGCGTTCGTGGTCATGATGATGATCACGTTGCGGAAGTCCGCCTTGCGACCGTTGTTGTCGGTCAGCGTGCCATGGTCCATCACCTGCAGCAGGATATTGAAGATATCCGGATGCGCCTTTTCGATTTCATCGAGCAGCAGCACCGCGTGCGGCTTCTTGGTGATGGCCTCGGTCAGCAGGCCGCCCTGGTCGAAGCCGACATAGCCGGGAGGCGCGCCGATCAGGCGGGACACCGCATGGCGCTCCATGTACTCGGACATGTCGAAGCGAATCAGCTCGATGCCGAGGATGAAGGCGAGCTGCTTGGCCACCTCGGTCTTGCCGACGCCCGTCGGGCCGGAGAACAGGAAGGAACCGATCGGCTTGTCCATCTTGCCCAGCCCGGCACGCGCCATCTTGATCGCGGAACCCAGCGCTTCGATCGCCGGATCCTGGCCGAACACGACATTCTTCAGGTCGCGCTCGATCGTCTGCAGCTTGGTGCGGTCGTCCTGGTTGACCGTCTGCGGAGGAATGCGCGCGATCTTGGAGATGATGTCCTCGATCTCGGATTTGCCGATGGTCTTCTTCTGCTTCGACTTCGGCAGGATGCGCTGCGCCGCGCCCGCTTCGTCGATCACGTCGATCGCCTTGTCAGGCAAGTGACGGTCGTTGATGAACCGTGCAGACAGCTCCGCCGCGCAGGTGAGTGCGGAAGCGGAATACTTCACGCCGTGATGCTCCTCGAAGCGCGACTTCAGGCCGCGCAGGATCTGCACGGTCTGCTCGACGGTCGGTTCGGTCACGTCGATCTTCTGGAAGCGGCGGGACAGCGCGTGATCCTTCTCGAACACGCCGCGGAACTCGGTATAGGTCGTTGCACCGATGCACTTCAGCTGGCCGCTCGAGAGCGCCGGCTTCAGCAGATTGGAGGCATCGAGCGTACCACCCGAGGCGGAACCGGCGCCGATGATCGTGTGGATCTCGTCGATGAACAGGATGCCGTGCGGGTTGTCGCGCAGCTGCTTGAGCACCGCTTTGAGGCGCTGCTCGAAATCGCCGCGATACTTGGTCCCCGCCAGCAGGGCACCCATGTCGAGCGAATACACGACAGCGTTCTGCAACACTTCCGGCACATCGCCCTGGGTCACACGCCATGCGAGGCCTTCCGCAATTGCCGTCTTGCCAACGCCGGCCTCGCCCACCAGCAGCGGGTTGTTCTTGCGGCGGCGGCACAGCGTCTGGATGACGCGCTCGACCTCCGACTCGCGGCCGATCAGCGGATCGATCTTGCCTTCGGCAGCGAGCTTGTTCAGGTTCTGGGTGAACTGGTCGAGCGGGCTTTCCTTCTGCTGGCCTTCGGCCTGCGCATCCTCCGTACCTTCCGGCGATTTTTGCGAATCGGCCTGCTGGTCCTTGCGGACGCCGTGCGAAATGAAATTCACGACGTCGAGGCGGGTCACGCCTTGCTGGTGCAAGTAATACACGGCATGGGAATCTTTTTCACCGAAGATGGCGACCAGCACGTTGGCGCCGGTGACCTCCTTCTTGCCGTTGGACGCCGACTGCACGTGCATGATCGCGCGCTGGATCACGCGCTGGAAGCCGAGGGTCGGCTGCGTGTCCACTTCGCTCGTGCCGGGCACGGTCGGTGTGTTGTCGTTGATGAAATTGGTCAGCGTCTTGCGCAGGTCTTCTATATTGACTGCGCACGCACGCAATACTTCGGCTGCCGACGGGTTGTCGAGCAGCGCGAGCAGCAAGTGCTCCACTGTGATGAACTCATGGCGGGCCTGGCGAGCCTCGACGAACGCCATGTGCAAACTGACTTCGAGTTCCTGCGCAATCATGCTTCCTCCATCACGCATTGCAGGGGATGTCCTGCTTTTCGGGCGTGGGTTAAAACTAATTCTACTTTAGTGGACGCTATGTCTTTTGGATAGACGCCGCACATTCCTTTGCCGTCGCGGTGAACCTTGAGCATGATCTGCGTCGCGGTCTCCCGATCCTTGTTGAAGTACTCTTGAATGATCGCTACGACAAACTCCATGGGTGTGTAGTCATCGTTAAGAAGCAGGACCTGGTACATCGGCGGCGGTTTGAGCTTCTGCTCCTGCCTAGCAAGTACCGTACCGTTATCGTGCTGAGTTGCCATTCGTCTATTCTAAAACGTCCAACCGGGCGCTATGCGCGAAAGAAAAGGATATTCCATCGGTATATTTGATATTACGCCGTTTCGGCACAGAGCGCAGATGATGCTGAAATGCGCGAAATCAAGGCGTATTCATGTGCAATTTCCTTGTAATATGTCAAAAAACGCCTTGACACCGCCTTGACTTTTATAATTTTTGAAGGAACAATGGTATCGATTGACAACACAAGCGTTATGGTATTGTCAATACGAAGTGAGCAAGTTATAAAGAGGGGGCAGCGTGTCGCGAGGCTTCTTGCTTTTACGGCTCGTGTGATTAGTCATTAAATGAAAGACGCTTTTATGGCAACAGGTACCGTCAAGTGGTTCAACGATTCGAAAGGCTTCGGATTCATCACTCCGGATGACGGCGGCGAAGATTTGTTCGCGCACTTTTCCGCAATCCAGATGCAAGGATTCAAGACCCTCAAAGAAGGTCAGAAGGTTTCGTTCGAAGTCACGCAAGGCCCGAAAGGCAAGCAAGCTTCCAATATCCAGGGCGCCTAATCACCCCGCGATTGGCAAGAGCACAAAAACCCCGCAACTGCGGGGTTTTTTTTCGCCCGCCCTTCTTCACCTGTCGCCTTCACTCCCTCCTGCTCTTCACCGCGCGAAATTTACACACGGCTTGTAGTTACCACACGGCGTGGATTTCCGTAAAAACTTGTAGGCGCTTACGGTACAAATGGCTGTAAAGTAACGCCCCATGAAGCTCCGCCACAAGATCATCGTCCTCGCGATCGCGCCGCTCATCGTGGCCCTGATCGCCATTGCGCTCGCGGTACGCTACCAGGCGACCATCCTTGCGCAGCAGCAGCGGGCGTCGGTGGAGGCGGCTTACCTTGCGAGCAAGGAAACGGAACTCAAGCATTACGTGTCCCTTGCCGAGCGTTCTATCGCCCACTTGGTCGACTCCGGCCGCAACGATGACGCTGCGAAAGAGGAAGCCAAGGCCATTCTCGCCAAGCTCGACTACGGCGATGACGGCTATTTCTTCCTGTACAACCTCGAAGGCCGCAACCTGATGCACCCGCGCCAGCCGCAACTCGTCGGCCGCGATCTCTGGGAGTTGCGTGACACGAAAGGCAGTCCGACCATCCAGCGCCTTGTCGCACAGGCAAAAGCCGGCGGCGGATATGTCCGCTACCTGTGGGAAAAACCCTCGTCGGGGAAAGTCGCCCCGAAGCTCGGTTATGTCGTCAAGGTGGACCGCTGGGGATGGATGCTCGGCACCGGCATTTACCTTGACGACGTCGACGCGGCGCTGGCGAAGATAGACACGCAAATCTCCGGAAATATCCGCAACACGATGTTGTGGATCGCCGGCATCGCCATTGCCAGCGTCCTGGTGATTGCGCTCTCGGGCGTGGCGCTGAACATCAGCGAGTACCGCGTCGCGGACGCCAAGCTGCGCGTGCTTGCGCAGCGCGTCGTGCGTTCGCAGGAAGAGGAGCGTGCCCGCCTGTCGCGCGACCTGCATGACGGCATCAGCCAGTGGCTGGTATCGATCAAGCTGCAGGTCGAGTCAGGAATTGCCAAGCTGGTCGCGCAGGCCAACAAGCCGGAGGTCGCGCGGGCGTCCTTCGATCGGGCGGCAAACCAGCTCAACGACGTGCTCGGCGAGGTCCGGCGGATATCGCACGACCTGCGCCCCGCCCTTCTCGACGACCTGGGACTCGCTCCTGCACTGGACCACCTCGCCCGCGAATTCAGCGAGAGCACCGGCATTGCCACGCGCTTCGAATTGGAGGGTGTCATCGAGGGCCTCAACGACGTAGCCAATACGGTCCTGTTCCGGATTGCCCAGGAAGCGCTCACTAATATCAAGCGCCATGCCAATGCCTCCGAGGCCGGTGTACGTCTGCAAGGCGGCAAAACAAGCGTCAGGCTGGTGGTTTCGGACAACGGCGTCGGCTTCGATGTCGCCGACATCGCCCAGCACCCGAAGCGCGGAATCGGCCTGCGTAACATGCATGAACGCGTCAATGCGATCGGCGGCAAGCTTGAAATGGCCTCCTCCGTCGCCGGTACGCAAGTCACAGCAACCCTCCCCCGGTCTTGAACGATATGCTTAACCAGCCCTTTGTCCATATTCTCCTGGTCGACGACCACCCGCTGGTGCGCGACGGATTGCGCGCTCGCCTTGAAACGATTCCGCACTTCAGCGTGGTCGCCGAGGCCGGCAGTGCCACCGAGGCGCTGGAGCAGGCAGGCAAGCAGAACGTGGATCTCGCGCTCATGGATATCAACCTGACGGGCGGGATGAACGGCATCGAGCTGACCGGCCGCTTCAATACGCTGTATCCGGAGATCGCGGTGCTCATGCTGAGCATGCATGACAAGGCGGAGTATGTGATGCAGGCCATCCAGGCCGGCGCGCGCGGGTATGTGTTGAAGGACGCGCCGGCAACCGACATCATCGCGGCAATCGACACTGTCATGTCGGGGGGGATCTATTACAGCGCCGGGCTGGCCAAACAGCTTTCGCGGCCCATGCCGCCGGCTCTGCTGCTGACGCCGCGCGAGCGGGAAGTCTTGCAATGCATCGCCACCGGAAAGTCGAACAAGCATATCGCACGCGAAATGAACCTGAGCGTGCGCACCGTGGAGACCCATCGCCTGAATATCAAGCGCAAGCTCGGCATCGAGGGACAGGCGGACCTGATCCGCTTCGCGCTCGAACAGACGCAGATCAAGTAGACGCGGGCGAGCATAAAAAAAGGCCGGACGACTGTCCGGCCTTTTTTGTCCTTCTGGCGCGAATTACATGTTCGAGATCATCACGTCGCCGAAGCCGGAGCACGACACCTGGGTCGCGCCGTCCATCAGGCGGGCGAAGTCGTAGGTCACCTTCTTCGAAGTGATCGACTTTTCCATCGAGGTGATGATCAGGTCCGCTGCCTCGACCCAGCCCATGTGGCGCAGCATCATTTCCGCGGACAAGATCAGCGAACCCGGGTTCACGTAGTCCTTGCCGGCGTACTTCGGTGCGGTGCCGTGGGTGGCTTCGAACATGGCGACGGAGTCGGACATGTTGGCGCCCGGGGCGATGCCGATACCGCCGACCTGCGCAGCCAGCGCGTCGGAGATGTAGTCGCCGTTCAGGTTCAGCGTGGCGATCACGCTGTACTCTGCGGGACGGAGCAGGATCTGCTGCAGGAACGCGTCGGCGATCGAATCCTTGATCGTGATTTCCTTGCCGGTCTTCGGATTCTTGAACTTGCACCACGGGCCGCCGTCGATCAGCTCGGCGCCGAATTCCTTCTGTGCGAGTGCATAGCCCCAGTCACGGAAACCGCCTTCCGTGTACTTCATGATGTTGCCCTTGTGGACCAGGGTCACGGAGGGCTTGTCGTTGTCGATCGCGTACTGGATCGCCTTGCGCACGAGGCGCTCGGTGCCTTCGCGCGAGACCGGCTTGACGCCGATGCCGGAAGTGCCCGGGAAGCGGATCTTCTTGACGCCCATTTCCTTGACCAGGAAGTCGATGACCTTCTTGGCGCCGTCGGAACCTTCTGCCCACTCGATGCCGGCATAGATGTCTTCGGAGTTCTCGCGGAAGATGACCATGTCGGTCTTCTCCGGCTCACGCACCGGCGAAGGCACGCCCTTGAAGTAACGTACGGGGCGCAGGCAGACGTACAGGTCGAGTTCCTGGCGCAGCGCGACGTTCAGTGAACGGATGCCGCCGCCGACCGGAGTGGTCAGCGGGCCCTTGATCGACACAACATAGTCCTTCAGCGCACCCAGGGTCTCTTCCGGCAGCCACACGTCCGGGCCGTAGACCTTGGTCGACTTTTCACCTGCGAAGATTTCCATCCAGCTGATCTTGCGCTTGCCGCCGTAGGCCTTCGCGACAGCCGCGTCGACCACCTTGATCATGACCGGGGTGATGTCCACGCCCGTGCCGTCACCTTCCAGGTAGGGAATGATCGGATTGTCGGGAACATTCAGGGAGAAGTCGGCGTTGACTGTGATTTTTTTGCCGTCGGCAGGCACTTTGATATGTTGGTACATCGTAGGCTCCGGGGTTGGGGAGGAAAAGAGAAGACCGTTCCTGACTTTAAATTTTTGTTTTAAAGCGAAGCTCCGGTCTTATATAAGACATAAGACCACATTTCGTATTATGCACTAGTATTTTACGGGATGCCATAGTTTTTACTTCCTTCCAATACTCGTGCAAAAACGTCAACCCGTCTCCGGACAAGCGGAAACACAGGCGATCTGCGAAGGGAGGGTCCAGCTGCGACGCCTACCAGATTAGCTCCAAAATCCGGCACATTCAAAGCGTAAAATACGCCCTCCTTGACCACGATTACCTTTTTCGAGATTGCATGGCGCTCTTTCTGTTCAACAAGCCGTTCCAGGTGATGTGCCAGTTCTCACCCCACCCCGCGCGCAAGACGCTGGCGGATTACATCGATGTTCCGGGCGTCTATCCCGCGGGCCGCCTCGACGCCGACAGCGAAGGCCTCGTCCTGCTCACCGACGACGGGAAACTGCAGCATCGCATCAGTCATCCGGACAGCAAGCAGCCGAAGACTTACATCGCGCAGGTCGAGGGCGAGCCGGACGGCACGACGCTTGACCGCCTTTCAGGGCCGCTGGACCTCGGCGATTTCGTCACGCAACGAAGCAAGGTCAGTGAAATCGAAGCCCCGGATTGGCTGTGGGAACGCGACCCGCCGATCCGCCACCGGGCGAACAAGCCGACGCACTGGCTGGCGATCACGCTTGCGGAAGGAAAGAACCGGCAGGTTCGCCGGATGACCGCGGCAGTGGGTCTCCCGACATTGCGCCTGGTGCGCATCGCGATCGGTCCGTTCTCATTGGCCACCCACCCGGTGTGGCCCGGGGAATTGCGCGAGGTGTCGCCTTCCGAGCTCAGCTAGGAAGGCAGGAGCGCGAGGTCGAACGCACGCTCGGCCAGCCAGATTCCCGCCAGCAGCGCGATCAGCAAGGAGCCTCCTGTGAGCAAGAGATGCCGGTAGAGGCCGGTGCGTCTGAGCGCGTAGGCGAGCGGCAGGAAGGCTGCGACGATGGCCAGTTGCCCCAGCTCGACGCCGGCATTGAATCCCACCAGCGCCAGGACCAGCGCATCGGAAGGCAGGCCGAGGTCGGCCAGCACGCTGGCGAACCCGAAGCCGTGCACGAGGCCGAACGCGAAGGCCATCATCCAGCGGCGCTCGCTGAAGATCGGGTAAAGGTTGTTGAGCGCGGCGATCACGACCGAGGCGGCAATCACCGATTCCACCAGCCGCGACGGCAGATTGACGACGCCAAGCGTGGCGAGCGTCAGAGTGATCGAATGGGCGACGGTGAACGCGGTCACGATCCCGAAGACATTCCAGAATGCCGGACGGAAGGCATCGACCGGGCGCCACTCCTGACGGAAACGATATGCCACCGCTGGCAGGAGGAGCGCCACCAGGAAAAGGATGTGGTCGAATCCGATCCAGATATGCCAGACGCCTTCGCCGACGTAGTCGATGAACTGGGTCAGCCTGCTCGGCGCAGCGAGACTGAATTCCTGGCTTGCCTTCTCGGTGCCGAAAATGGCGGTGGTGGACTTGCCCTGGTATTCCAGGCGAAGCAAACCCTTGTGCTGGGGATCGAGATCGAAGAACAGGCCGTAGCGCAGGTGCAGGACGCGGAACGGGCCGCCGCATTCGGCGCGAAAGCGCAGCACGGCGTAAGCGCCGTCGGTGTGGTCGTCGACCAGATGCTGCGTCAGGGTCGCCGGGCACGCCCTCCCCTCCGTAGAAATGGCGAGCCGTGGCAAGGCATAGGCCGCGATCTCCTCGTGCCTGGCGCGCAGCTCGCCCCAGGTGATTTCAGCGTCGCCGTTGGTATCGAGGCCGATGGCGAAGTCGAGATCGCGCAGGGCGATGTCCCATTGCGCGTCGATTGCCATGCCGTCGGTGACAAGGGTCAGGTAACTGTCGCTTGGCTTGTGCGCCCGGGCGGGCAGCGCGAGCAGGACGAAAACGATCGCCAGCAGCAACCGGGCGCTCACTTGCGCACTCCCTTCAGTTGCCGCGCAAGGTTGCTCAGGCTTGCATCTTCGATCCTGCTTTCATCCATCCATTGCAGCACCGGCTGTGCAGCGGCGGGGTCCTTTGCGGCAATCGCCGCTTCGAGGAAAATCCGTGCATCTCTCGGTTCCCGCTGCGCTTTCCAGTTTTCCTGGGCAAGCATGAGTGCCGTCTTGGCGTCATTGCGCACCTGGAGCGCGAAGCGCGCCTCTTCCTGCTGGTGGACGGTTTCACCGCGCATACGGGAAGCCTCATAACGGGCGGCGAGTTCCGCCTCCCTGTCTTTGGCCGTCGGCAGCGCCAGTGCCCGTTCGGCAAAGACCAGCCGCAACAGCAGGACGTCGGAGCGTGATTTATCCTTGAGCAGGCTGGCCACCTCCGCATGGCGCTTTTTATCGAGCAACAAGTCGGCATAGGCGGCCAGCATGAATGTGTCCGGTATGCCTTGCGCGAGGGCCTGCTTGAAATGCGATTCGGCGAGGTCGTCGCGCCCCTGGCGCTGCGCCAGCTCGGCCAGGCGCACCTGGAGCCACAGCATCTCCTCCGATGCGAGGCCGGCCTGCCCGGACACGGCTGCCTGCAAGGTAGCGTATGCCGGCCCCGCCCTCCCGGTCAGTCCATCGACCATCGCCTCGCATCCGAGGCCCACGAGGGAATTGCCGGCTTGCTGAAGTGCTTGGCAATCGTAGCGTGCCAGGCCATAGCGCGCCTGGACGATGTGAATGATGGCGCGCAGGGCCAGCGCCCGCGCGTGACGCGGTTCGCGTTCCAGCACTTGGGTAAGATCGTCGACTGCCCCGTCGAAGTCATGCCGGAACTGGCGGATGCTGGCCCGCAGGACTTGCACCTCGGCGGGCGGCGATGGCATGTCCCACCACGGCGCGAGCGCCGCTTGCGCATATCCCAGGTAGCGCGGATCGCCATCTTCGCCGACCAGGCCGTAGTAACGCTTCGCCAGCGCAACAGCGGCATCAAGGTTGCGCGGGTCGCGCCGCACGGCTGCGCGCAGTTCCGCCAGCTCGCGCGCCACAGGGTCGTTCGGCTTGAAGGGCAGCCGCTCCAGGACTTGGGCATCGGAGGCAGGTATATAGGGAGCGGCGCCGGCGCATGGCATGAGGAAGGACAGCGCCAGCAGGGCCGCGAAGAGGCAAGAATTCATGGGGATCCAGGACGATCGTTAGCGGCGCGAGGCCACCGGATGCCCGGATCATAGCAACAAGATTGACAGGACTGCAATTTCGGCAAGGGAAATACAGACGCGCTTCCTGTCAACGACTCTCATGCCGAATCGTTAATCACTTTGATTCGAAAGAATCGTGGTTTCCATCAACCTCCATCACAGGGATAAGAAAATGAAGAAACTGATCGCTGCTCTCGTTGCCGGTTTGTTTGCCACTGCTGCGTTCGCCGCCAGCCATGCTGCCGCGCCTGCGACCCCGGCTACTCCGGCCGCTACGCCGGCCGCAGCCGCCGACGCTTCGGCGCCCAAGGCGAAGAAGGTGAAGAAAGCCAAGAAGGCCAAGAAAGCCGCCGCAGCCAAGTAATCAGCGTCCGCGGTGCGAGAAAGGCAGGCGCGTCCTGCCTTTTTTGTTTTATGCTCTCATCCGGAGCAACACGATCAACATTTGCAATAGACCCATGACCGCACGTCCGCTGATTTCCCTGACTTCCCTCGCCGCAGCACTGCTGGGAGCCATCGCGCCGATGGCTGCCGCACAGCAGCCCTCCCGTTTCCCCGTCATCACCTTGAACGCAGGCATGCATGTCATCCGGGCGGAAGTCGCGGCCACCGAGGCTGAAAGACAGCAAGGCTTGATGTACCGGGAGAAGATGGGGCCGAACGAAGGCATGGTGTTCAACTTCGGCGCGCCTGCTTCGGTCTGCATGTGGATGAAGAACACCTACATCCCGCTGTCCGTCGCCTTCATCGACGACCATGGCAAGATTGTCAACATTGAAGACATGCAGCCGCAGACGACGGATTCGCATTGCGCGAAAAAGCCGATTCGTTACGCGCTGGAAATGAACCAGGGGTGGTTCCGGCAAAAGAACATCAAGCCGGGCATGACGATCGAGGGCCTGCCACGCTGACCGGATGACCGCGCGCGAGAGGCGCAATACCCGAACAAGGCGAAAACAACAAAAACCCGCAAGGCCTCAACCTCGCGGGTTTGTTTATTCCGGGCTTGCCACCGCGATAAGCGCGGCGGAACGGGCACCTTAGGCGGCGAGCGCCTTCAGGGCAGCAGCCAGACGGCTCTTGTGACGAGCAGCCTTGTTCTTGTGGATGATCTTCTTGTCGGCGATACGGTCGATCGTCGAAACGGAACGCTGGAATACTTGCGCCGCAGCAGCCTTGTCACCTGCCTCGATCGCCTTGCGGACGGCCTTGATTGCCGTGCGCAGCGTGGAGCGCTGGCTGGAGTTGTGTGCGTTTTGCTTGACTGCTTGACGAGCACGCTTGCGCGCTTGTGCGGTATTTGCCATGAATGTTTCCTAAATCGAAATCGGGCTTCGCGAAATGCGATACGAAATTCTGTAAAGCCGCTGAGTATAACCTTGTTTTGGGAAACGGGCAATGCATCCCGTGGTTTAGCGCATTTTCACCGCGATACCCGGCCCCGCTCTTGCTGCGCCTGCACAAGACGGCAGCGGCCACCCCGTGACGGCCCATGTCGACCGGCTATAATTGCGCCCCATGAAACTGCACAAAACGCTGGCGACGGTCTCCGGCATGACCATGCTGTCGCGGGTGACCGGCCTGCTGCGCGAGCTGCTGATCGCTCGCGCCTTCGGCGCCTCCGCCTACACCGACGCTTTCTTCGTCGCCTTCCGCATTCCCAACCTGCTGCGCCGGCTGTTCGCCGAGGGCGCGTTTTCGCAAGCCTTCGTGCCCATCCTGGCGGAATACAAGAACCAGAAAGGCGATGCGGCGACCAAGGAACTGACCGATCATGTCGCAACCGCCTTGGTCTGGGCATTGATCCTGACCTGCCTGCTCGGTATTGCCGGTGCGCCGGTCATTGTCTACTTCATTGCGACCGGCCTGAAGTCGGACCCGGAAGCGTTCGCGTCATCCGTGGTGATGACGCGCATCATGTTCCCCTACATCGCGTTCATGGCCTTCGTCGCGCTGGCGGGCGGCATCCTGAATACCTGGCGCCAGTTCCGGGTACCCGCCTTCACGCCTGTGCTGCTCAACCTGTCGTTCATCGCGGCATCGCTGCTCGTTGCACCCTACATGGAGCAGCCGGTTTATGCGCTGGCGCTTGCGGTCGTGGTCGGCGGCATCCTCCAGGTCGCGATCCAGGTGCCCGCCCTGCGCAAGATCGGCATGCTGCCGCGCATCGGCATCAACCTGAAAGCCGCGCTGGCCGACGCCGGCGTGCGGCGGGTGCTGAAGCAGATGGTGCCGGCCATCCTCGCCGTGTCTGTCGCGCAGATCAGCGTCATCATCAACACCAACATCGCCTCCCGTCTCGAAAACGGCAGCGTGTCGTGGCTGTCCTATGCCGACCGCCTGATGGAATTCCCGACCGCGCTGCTCGGCGTTGCACTCGGCACGATTCTCCTGCCCAGCCTGTCGAAAGCGCATTCGCAGGGCGATCACACCGAGTACGCTTCGCTGCTGGACTGGGGCCTGCGGCTGACCTTCCTGCTCGCCCTGCCGTCGGCGGTCGGACTGCTGACCTTGTCGGAGCCCTTGACCACGACGCTCTTCCACTACGGAAAATTCGATTCGCAGGCAGTCGCCATGACCGGCCGCGCGCTCATCGCTTACGGCGTCGGGCTGATCGGCCTGATCGTGGTCAAGATCCTCGCTCCGGGCTTCTATGCGAAACAGGACATTCGCACCCCGGTCAAGATCGGCATCGGCGTCCTGATCGCAACGCAGTTGATGAACCTCCTGTTCGTGCCCTGGATTGCGCATGCCGGACTGGCGCTGTCGGTCGGCGTGGGCGCCTGTCTGAACGCCGCCTTCCTGTACTGGGGACTACGCCGCAAGGGCATCTACGAAGCCTTGCCGGGCTGGGGACTTTTCCTCGTGAAACTGACCGGCGCGCTGTTCCTGCTGGCCGGCGTCGCGCTTTGGACGGCCGGACATTTCGACTGGGTAGGGATGCAGGACCGCCCGCTCCAGCGAGTGGGCGCATTGACGCTCGTCATGCTGGCCTGCGGCATCACCTACTTCGGTGCGCTGATCGTCATGGGATTCCGCTTCCGCGACTTCAAACGCGTTTCCGTCTGAGGCAATTCCGGGCTCCCAAATTTATCCCTCGCCTTGCCGCACCGCCCTTTCATTGGCGGCGTCATGGTTTATGATGGTCATTGTATGGTGATCAAATCCCTCGACTACTTTGCGTCGCTCGTACAGGAGGACGACTCCATTCCACTCTTCGAGGCGGCGCTCGCCATCGCGCAGGACGTCGAACCCCAGCTCGACCTGGCAGCAACCCAAGCAGAAGTGGATCAGATGGCGGCAAGGCTGCAACGGCGCCTCGCACCCGATGCCTCCAGCGTGCAGAAGCTGCGCATGCTCAATCATTTCTTCTACCGCGAACTCGGCTTTGCCGGGAACGTGAACGATTATTACGACCCGGACAACAGCTACCTGCACCGGGTCATCACGACGCGGCGCGGCATCCCGATTTCACTCGCGGTGCTGTACATGGAACTGGCGCAGCAGATCGGCCTGGACGTGAAAGGCATTTCCTTCCCGGGACACTTCCTGATGAAGCTGTCGATCCAGTCGGGCGACATCGTGCTGGACCCGTTCAACGGCGTGAGCCTCTCGCGGGAGGAACTGGAAGAACGGCTCGAGCCCTATTTCGAGCATCACAGCTACCCGGGTGCGATACCGCTGTCGTATTACCTGCATGCGGCGCATCCGCGGGAAATCCTGGTGCGCATGCTGCGCAACCTGAAGGCATTGTTCGTCGAGCACATGCGGTGGCAGCGCGTCCTTGGCGTCCAGCAACGCCTGCTGATCCTCCTGCCCGACGAAATCACCGAGCGGCGCGACCGCGGCCTCGCCTATGCCAACCTGGAGTGCCCGCAGGCCGCGCTGGCCGATCTCGAAGCGTACCTGGCCGAGCGGCCATACGCTTCGGATGCGGAAGTCCTGCGCAGCAAGCTGCCCGAGCTGCGGGAAGCCTCCCGGCGCATGAACTGAAATCGGTTCAAGCCTTCACCCCTTGGCCTTGGCCTCGATCGCCTCCCACTTTTCGAGGTTTTCCATCAGCAGTTCGTCGATCTCCGCAAAGCGCGCATTGAGCTTCTGAACCTCGTCCGGACGCTGGCGGTACAGTTCCGGGTCGGCCAGTTGCTCCGAGATCGCTTTCTGCTCCGCCTCCAACCCGGCGATCAGGCCGGGCAGGGTTTCGAGCTCGCGCTGCTCCTTGTAGCTGAGCTTCTTCGGCTTCTGCGCATTTTGCGCCGCGGTTTTTTCGACCGGTTTGCTTTCCGGCTTGGCCGCCGGCTTCGCAGACGGCGCCTGTTGAGGACGGACGCGTTCCCAGTCGCTGTAGCCGCCCACATATTCCCTCCACAGCCCGTCGCCCTCGGCGGCGATGACCTGCGTCACCACATTGTCGAGGAACATGCGGTCGTGGCTGACGAGGAATACGGTGCCGCTGTAATCCTCCAGCAATTCCTCGAGCAGCTCCAGCGTATCGATATCAAGGTCGTTGGTCGGTTCGTCGAGCACGAGCACATTGGCCGGACGGGCGAACAGGCGCGCCAGGAGCAGCCTGTTGCGCTCGCCGCCGGAGAGCGACTTGACCGGGGAGCGCGCGCGTTCCGGCGCAAAAAGGAAGTCGCCCAGGTAGCTCATCACATGCTTGCGCTGCCCGTTGATCTCCACCCAGTCGCTGCCGGGCGAAATGGTATCGGCGAGGCTGGCCTCGTCGTTCAGCTGTGCGCGCATCTGGTCGAAGTAGGCGACCTGCAGTCGCGCTCCCTGCCGCACCGTTCCCGCATCGGGCGTTTCCTCGCCGAGAATCAGCTTGAGCAGCGTGGTCTTGCCCGCACCGTTGGGGCCGATCAGGCCGACCTTGTCGCCGCGCAGGATGGTGGCGCTGAAATCGCGCACGATTACCTTGTCGCCGAAGCGTTTGTGGATACCGGTCAGTTCCGCAACGATCTTGCCCGAGCGCTCGCCTTCCGATACATCCAGTCTCACCTGCCCCTGCTGATCGCGCCGCTGGCTGCGCTTGACGCGCAAATCCTCGAGCCGGCGCACCCGCCCCTCGTTGCGCGTGCGGCGTGCTTCCACCCCCTTGCGGATCCACACCTCCTCCTGCGCCAGGAACTTGTCGAACTTCGCATTCTCGATCGCTTCGATCTCGAGCTGCTCCGCCTTGCGCGCCTGGTATGCGCTGAAGTTGCCGGGGAAGGACAGCAGCCGGCCGCGGTCGAGTTCCACGATGCGCGTGGCGACGTTGTCGAGAAAGGAGCGGTCGTGGGTGATGAACAGGATGCTGCCCTTGAATTCGCGCAGCAGGGCCTCGAGCCAGATGATGGAATTGAAGTCGAGATGGTTGGTCGGCTCATCGAGCAACAGCACATCGGGTGCGCCGACAAGTGCGCGGGCGAGCGCTACGCGCTTCTGCGTGCCGCCGGAAAGCGTGCTCATCACCGCGTTCTTGTCGAGGTTCAGCCGCGCCAGGATGGTTTCGACGCGGTTGCCCAGGCTCCATGCGTCGGCGGCGTCGAGCTTCGCCTGCAGGCTATGCAGGCGGTCCATCAGGGCCTCGTCCTCGTGCCCGCCGAGGCGTGCCGTCAGGCCGTTGTATTCATCGAGCAGTTGCTGCGTCTCGCGCATGGCCGCGGCCACGGCGTCGAACACGCTGTCCTCGGCCGAGAATGCCGGCTCCTGTTCGACGTAGGCGATCTTGATCCCCTGCTGCATCACCAGCAGGCCGTCGTCCAGCTTCGACGTGCCCGCAATGATCTTCAGCAGCGAAGACTTGCCGGTGCCGTTGCGGCCGATGAGGCCCACGCGCTCTCCGGCCTCGAGGGAAAATTCCGCGTGGTCAAGCAGGGCGACGTGCCCGAATGCGAGTTGGGCGTTGGTAAGGGAAATGACAGCCATAGATACGCAGGTTGCAGGCCGCGCCGCGTGTCCGCGCGACCGAAATGAGAGAAGAAGCACGCATTGTACCGATTGCGATGGCGGAAAGACCATTTATCTCCGTGGTCTCGGCTATAATCCTGCCTTGGCTGTCATGCAGCCGGTCAAGCGTCTCGCCGTAGTTCAATGGATAGAACGAGTGCCTCCTAAGCGCTAGATACAGGTTCGATTCCTGTCGGCGGGACCAATTCCCCTTCCCTAGCACCATGTCCGGTCCTCCCGGGACCGCGAGAATGTAACCATCCGTAACTTTCTTCGGCCGGGCAAGCGGTATTCCTATACTCAATGGAGAGGGAATCCGTACCATGACCAGACTACTCGCACCTTCCGCTATCGCACTTGCTGCCCTGCTCTCAGGCTGCGCGGTCTATGAGACGCGTCCGGTGCACCACATCACCGCGACCGAGTACATTCATGGGCCGGTAACCCATTACAGTACGCCTCCTGTCTACTACCACGCCCCGGCTCCGGTCTATGTCGCGCCGCCGGTGTATGTGGCACCGCCGGTCTACGTCGCCCCGGCCCCGTCGTTCAACATGCATATCCAATCCGGCGGCGGTTTCCGCCGGCATCCGCACAGCCACGGCGGACGGCAGCGGCTGCGCAGCGGCAATGGAGCCGGTTCGCAGATGGGCGGTCCAGGCTGGTCGGGCACGGTTTGGAGCCGCTGAGCAACGCGCGGCGGCAAATGACGAAACTCAAGATGCGGCGGGATGCCGGCAGTAAGATGGCTCTATCCCTCTTCACCAGAGTTACACATGCCGACACTGCCGAACCAGAAGCCGGTTGCCCCCGCACTTACAAACGACGAGCCGGATGACACCCAGGCCGGGGATGCCGCAGAACAAGACCGTCCGGAAAGCGTCTCCGAAGTGTCGAAACGCCTCAGCCTTCTCGGGAAACTCATCATCCCTCCCGCTCCGCACTAGCCCGTACCCGCGCCTCGCGCGATCCAGGTTCGCACCAACGTATTGCTGCGAAAGGGCGAACTTTGCCTGTCCGACCCTGACTAACGACTGAGAGGTTTCATCGAGCCACCAGACTTGTCTTTTGGAAGGAGGACGAAGATGAAAATCCCGTTCGTTGTGATGCTGATGGAAGGTGCGATGCTGGCCGGTTTATCGCTGATTTTCCTGGTCCTGTAGAACACCACCCAAAGCGAAAGCACAGGGCGGCCGGCTTTGCCGGCCGTCTCTCATTTCATTGCCCGCCCCTGGGCAATAAGCCCGATCCCCGCCTCCCTTTGCGCAACGCTATGGACAAGCGTCGGCGCTGCACCTATATTGCCTTCTCGATTTCCCTCTCGGAAACCCATAAGAACATCATCAGGAGAATGCATGAAACTGGTACGTTACGGCCGCATCGGCAAGGAAAAGCCGGGATTGATCGATGAGGAGGGCCGGCTGCGGGACCTGTCCGCTGTCGTCGAGGACATCGGTCCGGAGCAGCTTTCGGACAAGTCGCTGGCCAGGCTGGCCAGGATCAAGCCGGCGTCCCTGCCTTTGGTGCGCGGCAATCCGCGGCGCGGCGTTCCTCTCGCACAAGTGGGGAAATTCATCGGCATCGGCTTGAACTATTCGGACCATGCGCAGGAAGCCGGCCTGGCAATCCCGAAGGAGCCGATCATCTTCATGAAGGCGACGTCTTCCCTATGCGGCCCTGATGATCCGATCATGCTGCCGAGGGGATCGAAGAAGACCGACTGGGAAGTCGAGCTCGGCGTCGTGATCGGGACCATTGCACGCTCGGTCAGCGAAAAGGATGCCCTTTCCCACGTCGCCGGATACTGCGTGGTCAACGACGTGTCGGAACGCGAATACCAGTTCGAGCGCGGAACGCAATGGGACAAGGGCAAGGGTTGCGACACCTTCGGCCCGGTCGGCCCTTGGCTGGTCACGCGCGACGAAGTGCCCAATCCGCAGCGCCTCGATCTCTGGCTCGACCTGAACGGCAAGCGCGTCCAGTCGGGCAATACGCGGAAAATGATTTTTTCGGTTGCGAAGCTGGTCAGCTATGTCAGCCGCTTCATGACGCTCATGCCGGGAGACATCATCACCACCGGCACGCCGCCGGGCGTCGGCATGGGAATGAAGCCGCCGCAATTCCTGAAGCGCGGCGACGAGCTGGTCCTCGGGATTGACGGCCTGGGCGAGCAACGCCAGACCGTGATTGCCTACAAGGCCGGATAAGCCGGCCCTATTCGGCGTCCGGCTGCCTGGCCGGCGCCGCCTTCGCAAATGCATCGAGGGCGAGACAGGCCTCGTTGATACGCATGAGCGTGGGCATCGCGGAAAGATCGCAGTTCAGCCGCTGTGCGTTGGCGATTTGCGGGACGAGACAGCAATCGGCCAGCGAAGGCGCGTCGCCGTAGCAGAATCGGCCGGTACGGCTGTCCCTGGAAAGCATCGTCTCCAGCGAGGCCAGCCCTTGTTCGCACCAGTGCCGGTACCACGCGTTCTTGTCGTCTTCACTGACCTTCAGATCGCGGACGAGGTAACGCAGCACGCGCAGGTTATTGATCGGATGGATATCGCAGGCGATCGATAGCGCGATGCCGCGCACGAAAGCGCGGTCGAGCGGATCGGTTGGAAGCAGCGGCGGCGTCGGGTGCGTTTCTTCGAGATACTCGATGATGGCGAGCGACTGGGTCAGCGCCCTTTCCCCGCCATCCGCCTCATCCACGAGCGCAGGTACCAGCGCATCGGGATTCAGCTTCCTGTATGCCGGGCTGAACTGCTCCCCGCCGTTGCGAAGCAAGTGCACAGGGACGGTCTCGTAAGGTAGTCCCTTGAGGTTCAGCGCGATCCGCACGCGGTAGGACGCTGAACTGCGAAAGTAGCTGTACAGTTTCATGCCGATGCCTCCGGAGTCGTGAGCGTTAAACGACGCGGACCTTCAACTCACCCAATCCAGTAATCGCGCCTTCGAGCAGGTCGCCCTGTTTCACCGCGGCGACGCCTTCCGGGGTACCGGTGAAGATCAGATCGCCGGGACGCAGCTCATAGTACTTGGACAGGTGTTCGATGGTTTCAGCGACATTCCAGATCAGCTTTTCGACGTCGCTCTTCTGACGGCTTGCGCCGTTCACATCGAGCTTGATCTCGGCCTTTGCATAGTGGCCGGCTTCCGCGACCGAATGGATAGGCGCGATCGGCGCGGAAAAGTCGAAGCCCTTGCCGGTGCACCACGGCCGGCCGAGTTTCTTGGCTTCGCCCTGCAGGTCGCGGCGCGTCATGTCGAGGCCGACCGCATAGCCCCAGACGTGCTCCAGTGCGCTGGCCGCGGAGATATTGCGACCGCCCTTGCCGATGGCCACCACGAGTTCGATTTCGTGGTGCAGGTCGCTGGTCATCGGGGGATAAGGCATCTCGCCGACGGTACCGTGCGGAACCGGGAGCACGGCATCTGCCGGCTTCATGAAGAAAAACGGTGCCTCCCTGCCGGTGGCACCCATTTCCTTGGCGTGTTCGACGTAGTTGCGGCCGACGCAATAGATGCGATGGACTGGAAATACGGCGTCGCTGCCGGCGACGGGAACGATGGCGGCGGGTTGCTGGGGAATGGCAAATTGCATGATGTGTGCTCCTTGTTATCCGACGATTATGCCACTTGTCATTCGCGCTTGCGCGAGGGTGCAGGTGCATAACAAAACCGCCTTGTCGCGGGAGCGAACAAGGCGGTTTGTGCAGGACGGAAGTGCTTGCGTCAGCCTTCGCCGAGGTAGGCTTCGCGCACCTTGGGATCGTCGAGCATGTCCTTCGCATTGCCGGTCATGGTGATCAGGCCGGAGTCCATCACGTAACCGCGGTGCGCTGCCTGCAGCGCGAGCTTTGCGTTCTGCTCGACCAGCAGGATGGTCACGCCCTGAGCGGAGACGCTGCGCACCACCTCGAAGATCTTTTCCACCATGATCGGAGACAGACCCATCGACGGCTCATCCAGCAGCAGGAGCTTCGGATGGCTCATCAGCGCACGCGCCATGGCCAGCATCTGCTGTTCGCCGCCCGACAGGGTGCCGGCCAGCTGCGAGGAGCGCTCTTTCAGGCGCGGGAAGACACCGAACCATTTGTCGATGTCAGCCTGGACGCCGCCCTTGTCGTCGCGGATGTAGGCGCCCATCATCAGGTTTTCGAGGATGGTCATGCGCGTAAATACGCCGCGGCCTTCGGGCACCATCGCCAGCTTGTTCTTCACCAGCTCGAACGACTTCGCGCCCTGGATCTGGCTGCCGGAGTAATAGATCTGGCCTTCCACCTTGCAGCCGGGCAGCGTGCCGGTGATCGCCTTGAGGGTGGTCGTCTTGCCCGCGCCGTTGGCGCCGATCAGCGTGACCAGTTCACCCTTGTTGACTTCGAGATCGACGCCCTTGACCGCCTGGATGCCGCCGTAGGCAATCTTCAGGCCGCTGATCTTCAGAATGTTTTCGCTCATTAGTGAGACCCTCCCAAGTATGCCTCGATCACGGCCGGGTTCTTTTGCACCTCGGCCGGTGCGCCTTCCGCAATCGGTTTGCCGTAGTCCAGAACCGTGAGGCGGTCGCAGAGTCCCATCACCAGTTTCACGTCGTGTTCGATCAGCAGGATCGTCTTGCCCTCAGCCTTGATCTTGACCAGCAGCTCGCGCAGGGCGAGCTTTTCGGTCGCATTCATGCCGGCAGCGGGTTCGTCCAGGGCCAGCAGTTGCGGCTCGGTCGCGAGCGCGCGCGCAATTTCCAGGCGGCGCTGGTCACCGTAGGAGAGGTGGCGCGAAGTGCGGTGCGCAAAGTGCGCGATACCGACGAAGTCGAGCAGCTCCATCGCGCGGCGGCGGATGGATGCCTCTTCTTCGCGCGCGGCTTTATGGTGCAGGACTGCGCCAAGCACGCCCTGCTTGGTGCGCACATGGCGGCCCACCATCACGTTTTCCAGCGCGGACATCTCGCCGAACAGGCGGATGTTCTGGAACGTACGGGCGATGCCCGCCTTGGCCACTTCATGCGGGGCCGACGGCGAATACGGCTTGCCGCCGAGTTCGAAGCTGCCGGTGTCCGGCTGGTAGAGGCCGGTGATCACGTTGAAGAACGTGGTCTTGCCCGCGCCGTTCGGACCGATCAGGCCGTAGATCTGGCCGCGCATGATCTTGACGCTGACATCCGACAGCGCCTGCAGGCCGCCGAAGCGCTTGTTGACACCTGCAATATTCAGAATGACTTGTTCGCTCATGTAAGTTCCTTATGCAGCCAGCGCCGTGGGTTCTTTCTCGTCGAGACGCTTCTTGGCGTTCGCATCCATGCGGTCTTCGTGCTGCGGCGACGGCCACAGGCCGGACGGGCGATACAGCATGATCACGACCATTGCCAGGCCGTACAGCAGCTGGCGCAGAACTTCGGCATCGATCAGCACGGCGCCGAACAGCTGGCGCTGCAGCGGTTCCACGACGTGGCGCAGGACTTCCGGCAGAGCGGCAAGGATGACACCGCCCAGCACGACGCCGGGGATATGGCCGATACCGCCGAGCACCACCATTGCGAGCACGGCGATCGATTCCATCAGGGAGAACGATTCCGGCGAGATGAAGCCCTGGAAGGAGGCGAACATGGCACCGGCCACGCCGCCGAAGGAAGCGCCCATGCCGAATGCCAGCAGCTTGACGTTGCGGGTGTTGATGCCCATTGCCTTGGCAGCAATTTCGTCTTCACGGATGGCGACGAATGCGCGGCCCAGGCGGGAGTGCGTCAGGCGGATGGAAATGAAGATGATCGCCGCGCACAGGAACAGGAACAGGAAGTAATACGCGTTCACCGACGGCATGGAGAAGCCGAGGAACTTGACGGTCGCATTGGAGCCCGGCTCGCCTGCGAGCGACACGCCGAAAATGCGGATCGGGTCGATCAGGTTGATGCCTTGCGGACCGTTCGTGATATTGACCGGCGCGTTCAGGTTGTTCATGAAGATACGGATGATCTCGCCGAAGCCGAGGGTCACGATGGCAAGGTAGTCGCCGCGCAGCTTCAGGGTCGGCGCGCCGAGCAGCGCGCCGAAGAAGGCAGCCAGCGCAGCGCCGAGCGGAACGATCATCCAGACGGACAGGTGTATGCCGTTTTTCGCAGCTTCCTCTCCAAATATCCAGATGAGCGCATTACCCACCATCGGGTACGTGTTGACGAAGGACTCAAGCACCGTGGCGAACTGCGGCGAAGCAAGCAGGCCCGTCATGTAGGCGCCCAGCGCGTAGAACGCGATGTAACCCAGGTCGAGCAGGCCGGCCATGCCGACCACGATGTTCAGGCCGAGCGCCAGCATGATGTACAGCAGCGCGAGGTCCATGATGCGCACCCAGGAATTGCCGTAGTTGGAGGCAATGAACGGGAACGCGACCAGCACGATGGCCAGGATCGCAAAGCTCGTGTACGCCTTGCGCGGATGTTGTTTGACGTCGAATAGTGTTGACATGAATCTCTCCTCTACTTGCGCTTAGGCACGGTCCGCAACACGTTCACCCATGATGCCGGACGGACGCAATGTGAGTACGATGATAAGCACGATGAATGCAAAGATGTCCTGGTAGTGGCTGCCGAGGAAGCCGCCCGTCAGGTCGCCGATATAGCCGGCGCCGAGGCTTTCGATCAGGCCGAGGAGGATGCCGCCGACCATCGCACCGTAGATGTTACCGATGCCGCCGAGCACTGCTGCGGAGAATGCCTTCAGGCCGGGCACGAAGCCCATTGCGAACTGGGCCGACGAGTAGTTGGCGCCCCACATCACGCCGGCAACCGCTGCCAGTGCCGCACCGATCGCAAAGGTCAGCACGATGACCTTGTTGGCGTCCACGCCCATCAGGCCGGCCACGCGGGGATTCTCCGCCGTGGCGCGCATCGCGCGGCCCATGCGGGTACGCTCGACCAGCAGCACGAGGCCGATCATTGCGACGGTGGCAAGCACGAGCAGCATGACCTGGGTCGGCGAAATCAGCGCTCCGCCGATGGTGAACGGCTCGGACGGCATGACTTGCGGGAAGGGGATCGGGCTGCGGCCCCAGATCATCATTGCGAAGGTCTGGAGCAGGATCGACACGCCGATCGCAGTGATCAGCGGAGCGAGACGCGGCGCGTTGCGCAGGCGGCGGTAGGCGACGCGCTCGATGATGATATTGACCAGAATGCAGGCCGGGATGGCGCCGATGATGGCGATCCCGAGCTTGACGATGCCGGGCAGGTCGGGAGCGACCGTCTGCAGGATCTTGAGGATGGTGACGCCCATCATGGCGCCGATCATCAGCACATCGCCGTGCGCGAAGTTGATCAGATTCAGAACGCCGTACACCATCGTG
>NZ_DASRXF010000085.1:0-7984 GCF_035654295.1 Noviherbaspirillum sp.
GCGTCGCGCGTCTTCCACGAGTTGCAGCAGCTTCGGCGTGCGCGGATCCGTGGGGTGAAAGCGATGCCCGAAGCCGGGGATGATCTTGCCGTGTACCGCGGTGTAGCGATCGAGCACGGTGTCAACGGCGTCGGCGAGCGCCCTCCCCTCTGCCTTCAGCCCGGCCACATGGCTGTAGATCTCCATGCACTGCTGCCCTGCGCCGCCGTGCACGTCGTCGAGCGCGTTGATCGCGGATGCCATTGCGCCGTTGAGCGGCAGGCCGCAGGTCACGGCCATGCGCGAAATGGCGATGGACGGCGCCTGCGGACCGTGGTCGACACTGGCCACCAGCGCCGCCTCCAGCAAGGCCGATTGCGCATGGCCGGGAAGTTCTCCGCGCAGCATCAGCCAGATCATGTCCGGGAAACGCACAGCACCGATCAGATCCTGGATCGGATAGCCGCGGATGCCGATCTTGCCCGGATGGATATCGATGATGTCCGTCGACCACCAGGCCGATGTCTCCTGCAGCAATTGCTCTGCTGTCTTCCCGTTTTTCTGCACACTCATACCGCACCTGCCTTTTTCAATGCTTCGATTTGGTCGCCGGAATATCCGAGTTCCTGGAGCAAGGCATCGGTGTGTTCCCCCAGTTGCGGGGGCGGCGTGCCCGCATCGGGCGCCGCGCCCGCAATCCTGAACCCCGCGCGTGCCAGCGTGACCGGACGGTCTACACCAGGCACCTCCTCGAACCGGTGCAGCAGCTCGCGGTGGCGTACCTGCGGGTGGGATAACGCCTCCGGCACGCTCAACACCCGGCCGGCAGGCACGCCTGCACGGTTGAGCAGGGCTTCCCACTCTTCCGCGGACTTCTCCGCCAGGCCGTGCTCGATCTCCGCGGTCAGCGCCGCGCGATGCTGCTTGCGGCTCTCGCGCCCGGAAAAGCGCGGATCGGCCACCAGGTCCTCGCGCCCGATCAGCCGTGCCAGGGCCGCGAATTGTTCCTGCTTGTTGGCGGCGATATTGAGCAAGCCGTCCTTCGTCCTGAATGCGCCCGACGGCGCCGCGGTGAAATTGTCATTCCCATAGGGCCGCGGCACCTGGCCGGCCACGAGATAGTTCGACACCACCCAGCCCATCGTGACGATGGTGGCGTCCAGCATGGCGACATCGATGAAGGCGCCCTCACCCGTGCCTGCCCGGCGCACCAGGGCAGCGGCAATTGCGAACGCGCCGGTCAGGCCGCCGATGGAATCGGCCACCGGATAGCCGACGCGCAGGGGCGCGCTTTCCTCGCTGCCGGTGATGCTCATCGCTCCCGACAATCCCTGCACGATCTGGTCGTAGGCCGGCGCATCCTTCAGCGGGCCGTCCTGCCCGAAGCCGGAAATCGCGCAATACACGAGACGCGGGTTGGCCTGCTTCAGGTCCTCATAGCCGAGCCCGAGGCGTGCCATCACCCCGGGCCTGAAATTCTCGACCAGCACGTCGGCCGACGCCACCAGCCGGCGCAAGACCTCCTTGCCCGCATCGGATTTCAGATCGACGGTGATCGAGCGCTTGCCGGCATTCTGGGCGAGGAAGGAAGCGCCCATGCGCTTCGCGTTCAAGGCCGGGTCCGCCCCGAGCTGGCGCGCGAGGTCGCCCGATTCCGGCATTTCAACCTTGATCACGTCCGCCCCTAGCAATGCCAGTTGATAGGCGCAAAACGGGCCGGCCAGAACATTGGTCAGGTCCAGCACGCGGATGCCTTGCAGTGCTTGCGTCATTGCGGCTCCAATCGGAAAAGTGTATCGTTGTACAGAACAGTGTTCTATTATTCACGATAAGCACGAACGCTTCAACCATTGCCATACGGACAGGAAAGGCGCTGCAAGATGGGAGAATCCGCGAACAACGAAGGCGTCGCCGCCGTCGACAGGGCACTGTCGATCCTCGACGCATTCACCGCGCAGGACGCGGGACTGACGCTCAGCGAGATTGCGCGCCGGACCGGCCTGTACAAGAGCACGGCCCTGCGCCTGGCCGAGTCGCTGGAAAAATTCGGCTACCTGCGCCGCGATGAGGAAGGCTATTTCAAGGTGGGGGCAAAGCCGCTGTATCTCGGCACGCTGTTCCAGCGGCAGTTCAGGACGGCCGACGTCGTGCCGCGGGCCTTGCGGCAGATTGCGGAGGAACTGCGCGAGAGCGCCTCATTCTTCGTGCGGGATGAGGACAGGCGCCTCTGCCTGCACCGGGTGGATGCACCGCGCGCCGTGCGCGACGCCATCAACGAAGGCGACCGCCTGCCGCTCGACACCGGCGCATCGGGCCATGTGATCCTGGCGTTCGCCGGGCAAGCGGGGCCACGCTACGACGGCATCCGCCGCAGCCTGCATGCGGCCTCCTTCGGCGAACGCGACCCGGAAACGGCGGCGGTTTCCTGCCCGGTGTTCCGCATCCATCAGGAATTTGCCGGCGCGCTTACCGTCTCCGGCCCGCGCTACCGGATCGAGGAAACGACGGTCGGGAAGATCCTGCCCGTGCTGGTCCGGCACGCGCAGGAATTGACGCGCCAGTTCGGCGGCAATCCCGACGTCTTCCGCGCACTGTCACCAGAAGCGCCACCAGGGCTTTGACTCGGCGGCGGGGCTGTCCGCCGCCGCCTGAAAGCCCAGACGCTCCAGGGCATCCTGATGCGAGTTGCCCTTCAAGCGCAAGTAAACGTAGTGATACTCCATCGGCACCGGAACCGAGGCGCCGTAGGTGACGCCGGTTCTCTCCCTCAGGAAGTTCCGGTACGCGGTCCAGTCAGGAATCTCACCGCCGTTCCTTGCAACAACCGTACGCGCCCAATTCGTCGCTTCGTCTACAACCTTCAGGTTCACTTCATCTCCTCTCGCTTGTTCATTATTGCGCGCGGCCAGTGCCGCACGGCTCACCCCTGATTTCGGCGGCGATCGAACCTTCTTGATGGATGGAAATGTCGTGAAATTGTGTCGGAGTTGTATCGAGTTGCAATCAAGCACGACCCAATTGCCCACAGATCCTGTGAGCAATCTTGTGGACAAGCCGGGATAACAGCGCGCAAGCCGTTGATTTACAAGAAAAATCGAACGTTGATGAAAATCAATGCACCCAGGAAAAAGGCAGACGGGCCCGCAAGTCCCGGGTTTACTACCTCCAGTTACCCGCCGTGACCTACATTGGATGTAATGGCCCGGACCGAAGCGAGTCTTGAGCACCGGCAGCTCTTCGGCCGCAAAATGCGAGCAGCCCAAAAGAAAGCGCAGGATGTGTTTCTACGCAGAGCCGTATTCCCGATCGCACAAGAGGATTACATCATGCATGAACCATTGAAGCTTCTCGTCATTGAGGATTCGACGCCGGACTTCCTGCTCACGAAAATGCACCTCGAAGACAGCGGAATCAGGACCCTGTGCCAGCAGGTCGACACGCTCGACCTCTTGCGGAGACATCTGTGCGACAGCTCCTGGAACGCCATCTTGTCCGATTTCAGACTGCCCGGGATGGACTTCGAGGACAACCTGCACGAGATCCGTGCCGCACTGCCGGATACGCCGGTCATTCTCGTCTCCGGCACCCTGGGAGAAGAAAAGGCGATTGAGCTGCTGAAACTCGGCGTGACCGACTTCGTCCTGAAGGACAACCTCGCCCGCCTCGTGCCTTCCATCACGCGCGCGTTGCGCGATGTCGACGAGCTGCGCGCCAAGCGCGCCGCCGAGCTCGCACTGCGCGAGCGGGACAAACTGTTGCAGGAAATGAGCGCCCTCGCCCACGTCGGCGGGTGGGAATTTTATCCGCCGACGGGAGAATTCTCCTGCACCGCCGAAGTCGCCCGGATATGCGATCTGCCTCCTTCGGAAAAAGTCAGCCTCGGCAAGCTTCTCTGCTTCCTGTCTCCCGACTCGCGGCGCCAGCTGGAACTGGTGCTCGACGATGCGGTAAGAAGCATGACGCGATTCGACCTGGAGCTCGAGCTGCTGACGGAAAAAGGGAATCACAAGTGGATCCGCATGGTCGGCGACCCGGTTACCGAAGACCAGGCGGTGACGAAGCTGCGCGGCGCCCTGCAAGACATTACCGATCGCAAGCGGGATGAAATCGCCTTGTTCGAACAGAAGGAACGCGCGGAGGTCACGCTCCATTCGATTGGCGATGCAGTGATTACCACCGACGAGGCCGGCAATATCGATTACCTGAATCCGATCGCCGAGGCGCTCACCGGCTGGCCGGAGGATGAGGCCGTCGGCAAGACACTGATGGACGTCCTGAACATCGTCGACGAGAGCAAACGGCTGCCCCTTCCGAACCCCGTCGTTCCGGTACTTTCCGAAGGAAAGGCGACGCACCTGCCGCTCGACTGCATGCTCCTCCGGAGAGGCGGCACCATCCTGGCCATTGAGGATTCGGCAGCCCCGATCCGCGGCCGCGACGGAGGCATCATCGGCGCGGTGCTGGTGTTTCGCGACGTCACCGCATCGCGGGAAATCACTGCGCAAGTCGCCTACCAGGCCACGCACGACCTGCTCACCGGACTACCCAACCGCATACTGGCATGGGATCGGCTCGACCACGCCATCAGCATTGCGCAGCGCGATGCCGGACGCGTGGGTGTGCTCCACTTGAATCTCGATCGCTTCAAGTACGTCAACGATTCCCTCGGCCACGCTGCGGGCGACGAGATCCTGAAAGAAGTCGCGAGGAGGCTGAAATCCGTCACGCGCGCGATGGACACGAGTTGCCGCCATGGCGGCGACGACTTCATGGTCATCATGCCCGGCACCAAGCGCAAGGTTTACTTCGACATGATCGCGCAAAAGGTCATGGAAACGGTTTCCGCGCCGTTCTTCGTCGGCGAGCGGGAAGTCCGCCTCACCTTCAGCATCGGCGTCAGCATCTATCCCCACGACGGCAGCGACAGCGAGACGCTCTTCAGGAACGCCGGCGCGGCGATGCGGCATGCCAAGAGCGAAGGCCGGAACAACCTGCGCTTCTATTCGCCGGAAATGATCAACAAGGCTTCCGAACGGCTGTCATTGGAAGTGCAGCTCCGGCATGCAATCACCAACCAGGAGTTCGAGGTGTACTACCAGCCGAAAGTCGGCGCCGCGCATGGAAAGATCGTGGGTGCCGAAGCGCTGATCCGCTGGAACCATCCGCAGGCCGGCATGCTCGGCCCCGGACACTTCATCGACGTCGCGGAAGACAGCGGGTTGATCGTGCCCATCGGCCAATGGATCTACGAAGCCGTCTGCCGGCAAAATCAGCAATGGCTGCAGCGCGGCCTTGCCTGCGTGCCGATCTCGGTCAATCTGTCGGCCATCCAGCTTCGCCATAAGGCATTGGTCGACACCTTGCGCGCCGTCCTGGAAGAAACCGGCCTGCCTCCTGAGTTGCTGGAACTGGAACTGACGGAAAGCCTGATCATGCACGGCACAGAAGCGGTCATCGGCATGCTGCACAAGTTGAAAGACCTTGGCCTTACGCTTTCCATCGACGACTTCGGCACCGGATATTCAAGCTTGAGTTACCTGAAACGCTTCCCGGTCGACAGACTCAAGATCGACCAGGCCTTCGTCCGCGACGTGGTGAAGAACGAGAGCGATGCCGCCATCGTAAGGGCTATCATCAGCATGGCCCACAGCCTGAAGCTGGCCGTCATCGCCGAGGGCGTGGAAACCGCGGAACAGTATGCGTTCCTGAAGAACAACGACTGCGACGAGATCCAGGGCTACTACTTCAGCGGCCCCATCCCCGCCATGTCCTTCGAAAGGATGCTGAACTCGCAGCAACCGCTTCATTGACTCGCTTCGTCATAGGCTTCCTCGAGCAAGGCCACGAGCTCGCCGTCGATAGCGCCCTCCTTCACCTGCGCATGCAGCACTTGCATGCATTCCGCCTTCTCCATGCCACGCCGGTAGGGCCGGTCTTCGGTAATGGCAGTGAAGATATCTGCCACTGCGACAATCCTCGCCTCGAGCGGGATGCGCGTTTCCCGGAACGGATATCCCTTGCCGTCGAGCCGCTCATGATGCAAGGCCGCCCACATCGACACCGCCTCGAGCCCGGGCACCGCGGACAGGATCTCGCGGGTATGGTAGGGATGCTGCCGTATCAACAGCATTTCTTCACGGGTTAGTTTGCCGGGCTTCTCCAGCAATGAAGGACTGATCGACAGCTTGCCCACATCATGGAGATAGCCCGCGACGCCGACGAGCCGCACAGCGCTGTGCGGCAGCCCGGCCTTGCGCGCCAGGATTTCACTCGTGCGCGCCACGCCTGCCGAGTGCAGCGCGGTGTAGGAACTCCGGTAATCGACGATCCTCGCCAGGACGCGGGCGAGGTCATACAGGCTGTCGCCGTCCAGATGCAAAGCCTTGCCGCCGAAGCGCTCCTTCAGAAGCGCCTCCTTGTGCCGGCTGGTGAGATCGAGCCAGAAAGCCTCCCTGCATGCGGCCTGCTCGAATGCCGCGACGGCATCCGGATGGAACTCGCGTCCGCCGCGGCCACGCAAATCGGACGCCATCTCTTCGGCATGCACTTGCGGGGGGCGGCCGTCCGGCGGCAGCACGGAAAGCCTGTCCGCGAGATGAAGGATATGGCTCTCCAGCGGCACCCGAGAACCCGCAAAATATTCCCCTTCCCCATCGTTCCAGTCGACGTGATGATATCGAATGACCTGCGCCGCCTTCGCAAACGGCGCAAAGCCGGACAGCATGTTATGGCATGCGAACCCGTGCTCGTGGATTTCGTTGCCGA
This sequence comes from Noviherbaspirillum sp., assembly GCF_035654295.1. Lineage (GTDB taxonomy): Bacteria > Pseudomonadota > Gammaproteobacteria > Burkholderiales > Burkholderiaceae_D > Noviherbaspirillum. Next base: position 6,745 of record NZ_DASRXF010000085.1, read on the forward strand.
CGCTGTCGAATTCAGGTTGCAGCGCGAGGTCAAGCAAGCGCTTCGTCTGCGGCGCGCACGCCGCAGCGACGTCATGCAGGGCTCCGGCAACGAGGACGGACTGGATGTCGGCGTCCGACAGTCCCATTTCTCCGGCAATGCACGCCGCCGCGTAGGCGACTCGAAGGTGATGCTCGGATACCGCGGGATGCACAAGATCCATGGCCCGCGAAAACATCAACACCATGTCAAGGGAATTGACGAGGATGGATGCGCGATCCACCCGATCCCCGACCGGCACTAGATCGCCTCGATGGCGGGATAGAAGTCAGCGTCCTCCTGACGAATGCGTGCATACAGCTTTTTGAGAACGACATTGGCATCGGCCCTGAAGCCGTCCGGATCGCGCGCCACGTTGGATGCCGTGTTCCACTTGCGGGCGAATTCCTCGTAGCTGCGAGCGATAACCTTCATCTCATCCTGGTACGCATCCCCCATTTTCGCGATCGCGCGGCTGCTGCTCGAGCGCAGCGCCGGATACAGCACCGTATCCTCCACGCTCAGATGCAGCTTGATCACCGAGCTCATGCGCACCACGGTCAGCGCGATCTCCCGCGCGTTTGCGGCAACGCCTGCGAGCGAATGCAAACGCAGCGTCTCGATGCACTCGAAAATCTTTACATGCTGGTGCTTGAATTTCTCAATGTTCATCGTCAATCCTTTCCTGTGCTAAAGATACATACAGGATATATCTTTAAGGAAAAACGAATTTCTTGCAACAACAACCTTATGAATTGGAGGGGATCTCGGTCGGGGGAAGGAAGGATCTGGCGGAGGCGGTGTCCGCCTAAGTAGCGTCCAGCACAATCCAATACCGTCTTTCTTCCCTCTTAATATTCAACATCTTACCTAACGCGCCGTCCAGTACCGTCCACCCAAATCTTTCAAAATCCAAGGCATAATGGTGGGAAGGATGGTGGGAATACGACTGAGGCGGAGAGTATGAAAAAGCGCACTGGGAAGGATTGGCTGAATGCACGCGGTGTTGCAACGATCAAGGAGCCCGGCTACCACGCCGACGGCGGCGGCCTTTACCTCTGCGTGACCTCAACCACGGCCGGCATCTCGAAAAGCTGGATCTTGCGTTATCAGGTCAACGGCAAGCGCCGCGAAATGGGTTTGGGTGGCCTGTCGACCCTTTCGCTCTCTGACGCAAGAAAACGGCGCGATGAAGAGCTGGCCAAGGCCAAGGGTGGCACTG
>NZ_DASRXF010000086.1:0-33603 GCF_035654295.1 Noviherbaspirillum sp.
CGACCGATGAAGAAACACCACGCCGGTTCCGTCGGCCATGACGGCCGACGGCCTACGCAAAAACGACACGGATGAATTTGCAAAACGACTTGACTTCAAACGCATCATAGAAGGGTGGGTAGAGCGCAGCGAAACCCACCAGTCCCATAAAGTACCCTACCGATAATCCCCCACCAACCACGCCGGCGCATCCTGCAACGCAACCGGCCGCAGGAAACGCTGCATCGCCATCAACCCGACTGAAGTCGTCTGCGGCGCCGTCGAGGCGGGCCACGGCCCGCCGTGATGTTGCGCGCGCGTGACCGCCACACCGGTCGGCACGCCGCTGAACAAGACTCGTCCCGCCATGCTCATCGCGGCGCCCACAATCGCGCGCGCATCGGCATCGCCGCTTTCCGCGCCCCACACCGTTGCCGTCAGGCTGCCGCCCACCGCCTGCAATGCCTGCTGTGCCTCGGCAACCGTCCGCGCCTTCATGACGAGGCAGGAAGGCCCGAAGATTTCATGCCGCAGTTCAGGATGCGCGATGAAGGCGGCGATATCCACCTCCACCAGGTTGGGAACCGGATTCCTGCCGGGGTCCTGTTCGCTCCGGGTCAAGCGCCGGGCCGCCGCGTGCGATACGAGGCGGGCCACGCCGGAATCGAAGGCCGTGCGGATCGTCGGCGACAGCATCGCGTGCGGCGCCTGCGCGTCCATCTCTTCGGCCAGCAGTCGCACGAAGCTGTCCGTCGCATCGCTGTCGAGCACGATCAGGACGCCGGGGCTGGTGCAGAACTGGCCGCAGCCGAGCGCGATCGATGCCGCCAGCGTCTTTGCCAGTTCCGGGCCCTTTTCGCGCAGCGCCGCAGGCAGCGCAACGATGGGGTTGATCGAGCCGAGCTCGCCGTAGAAGGGAATCGGCTTGTCGCGGCCCTGCACTTCCTTTTGCAGCGCCGCGCCGCCGGCAAAGGAGCCGGTGAAGGCAACGGCTTCGATGGCAGGATGGCGCACCAGCCGGATGCCGACTTCCTTCGTCGCGCCTTCCACCATGCCGATCACGCCGTCCGGCGCACCGCATGCCTGTACCGACTCAAGGGCGAGCGCATAGACGGCGCGCGAGAGGCGGGGATGCGCGGGGTGCGCCTTGACGACGACCGGGCAACCCGCCGCCAGCGCCGAGGCCGTGTCGCCGCCCAGCACCGAGAACGCAAACGGGAAATTGCTGGCCGAGAACATCGCCACCGGGCCGAGGGGAACGTTCACCCGCAGCAGATGCGGGCGGCCGGCCGGCGGCGCACCGGGCACCGCCGCGTCTTCAATCGCCTGGAAGGGGTCGCCGGCGTCAACGGCATCGGCAAAGGCGCGCAGCTGAAAGGCGGTGCGGTCGAGCTCGCCGTTCAGCCGGACTGGTCCGAGCACGGTTTCCTCGTTGGCCAGCGCCACGAGCTGTTCGCGCCCGGCTTCCAGTCCTTCGGCCAGCTTGCGCAGCAAGGCGCTCCTGGCCGCCGCATCGGATGCGGCCCACGCCGGGCCGGCAGCCGCGGCCTTGGCGACCGCGCTGTCGATTTCGTCGGCGGTCGATTCACGAATGATGTCTTGCATGATGTTCCTTCAGGTAAGAAGTCAGGGCCGCACGAGGCAGGGCTTCTTGTTGTCGAACTTCCAGCCGGGGATCAGGTATTGCATCGCGACGGCATCGTCGCGCGCCCCAAGTCCCATGTTGCGGTACATCTGGTGCGCCGCTTCGAGCTGGTCCATGTCGATCTCGATGCCGAGGCCGGGTTTCTTCGGCACGTCCACCATGCCGCCCTTGATCTGCAGCGGTTCCTTCGTCAGGCGCTGGCCGTCCTGCCAGATCCAGTGGGTATCGATGGCCGTGATCTTGCCCGGCGCGGCGGCGGCGACGTGGGTGAACATCGCCAGCGAAATATCGAAGTGGTTGTTGGAGTGCGAGCCCCAGGTCAGGCCCCACTCGTGGCACATCTGCGCCACGCGCACCGAGCCCTGCATGGTCCAGAAGTGCGGGTCGGCGAGCGGGATGTCGACCGATTGCAGCTGGATCGCATGGCCCATTTCGCGCCAGTCGGTGGCGATCATGTTGGTCGCGGTCGGCAGGCCGGTGGCACGGCGGAACTCGGCCATCACTTCGCGGCCGGAGTAACCGTTCTCGGCGCCGCACGGGTCTTCCGCATAGGCGAGCACACCGTGCATGTCGCGGCACAGGCGGATCGCATCCTTGAGCAGCCAGCCGCCGTTGGGGTCGAGCGTGACGCGCGCTTTCGGGAAGCGTTCGGCCAGCGCGGTAACGGCGGCGATCTCTTCCTCGCCGCGCAGCACACCGCCCTTGAGCTTGAAATCGTTGAAGCCGTAGCGCTCGTAGGCGGCCTCGGCCAGACGCACGACGGCTTCCGGCGTCATCGCCTTTTCATGGCGCAGGCGGAACCAGTCGTTGTCGGCATCCGGTTCGCTCGGGTAGGGCAGGTCGGTCGCCTTGCGGTCGCCGACGTAGAACAGGTAGCCGAGCATTTCCACCTGCTCGCGCTGCTGGCCGTTGCCCAGCAAGGCGGCGACCGGCACGTCGAGGAATTGCCCGAGCAGGTCGAGCAGCGCCGCTTCCAGCGCCGTCACTGCATGGATGGTCACGCGCAGGTCGAAGGTCTGCAGGCCGCGTCCGCCGGCGTCGCGGTCATTGAATGCCTTGCGCACCGCGTTCAGGATGTTGTGGTAGCCGCCGATCGGCTGGCCGACGACGAGCGGCCTCGCATCTTCCAGCGTTTGCCGGATCTTTTCGCCGCCCGGCACTTCGCCCACGCCGGTCTTGCCGGAGGAGTCGGTGAGGAGGACGATGTTGCGCGTGAAGTAAGGCCCGTGCGCGCCGCTCAGGTTGAGCAGCATGCTGTCGCGGCCGGCCACGGGGATGACGCGCATTTCGGTGATGACCGGCGCGCCGCGCGAAGCCTGCGCTGTGGAGGGTGCTGACATGTTCGATTCCAGGATGGGGATGATTCAGTGCGCGGACCGGACTTGCCGGCCCGCGGCGGAGTGGGTTCAGTCGAGTTCGATCTTGCCGGTTTCGATCACCTGCTTCCAGCGCGCCAGTTCCTGCGCCTGGAATTTCGCAAACTCTTCCGGCGTGTTGGCGACGATCTCGAAGCCTTGCGCAGTCAGGCGGCGCTTGGTGTCGGGATCGTTGAGCGCGCCGACGATGGCGCCCAGCAGCTTGGACTTGACGTCCTGCGGCAAGCCCTTCGGGGCGGCTACGCCTTGCCAGGAGTAGACGTCGACATTCTTCACGCCGGCCTCGCCCAGCGTCGGCACATTGGGCAGCAGCGGCGAGCGCTTGTCACCGGTGATCGCCAGCGCCTTCAGCTTGCCCGCGAGGATGTGGCCGGCAACCACGTTGATGTTCTGGAAGGACACATCCGCATGGCCGCCCAGCAAATCGTTGATGGCCGGTGCACCGCCCTTGTACGGCACATGCACGCCGCTGGTGCCGGTCTGCTGCCAGAACAGCGCGGCGGTCAGGTGGTCGGAGGAACCGGCGCCGGAGGTGGCGAAGGTCACCTTGTCCGGATTCTTCTTCAGGTGGGCGATCAGTTCCTGCAGGTTGCTGGACGGGAACGAGGGCGTCGCCACCAGCACGTTCGGCGCGCGTACCGCGACGGTCAGCAGGTCGAAATCCTTCGACGGGTCATAGGCGAGCTTCTTCTGCAGCACCGGGTTGACTGCATACACGCCGATGGAGGCCACCATGAAGGTATAGCCGTCGGGCGGCGCATTCTTCACGAAACCCGCGCCGATGGCGCCGGTCGCGCCCGGCTTGTTCTCCACCACCAGCGGCTGCCCGAGCGCCTGGTGCATCTTGGGCCCGATGGCGCGGGCGATCGAATCGGTCGAGCCGCCCGCCGGGAAGGGCACCACGGCGGTGATCGGTTTCTCGGGGTAGGCGGCCCAGGCGTTGGTGATGAGGACAGCGCCGACGGCAAACGCGGAAATCAGCTTTTTCATGGGTTATCTCCTGTGAACTCTCGTTGGAATTTACTGCGGTCCGAGTCGTGCCATCAGGGCACGCAAGGCTTCGACTTCTGTGGGTTTCAGGTCCGACAGCGGCGGACGGACGGGGCCTGCGCTGTGGCCGGCAATGGTAGCGCCGGCCTTGATGATGCTCACGGCATAGCCGGCGCAACGGTTGCGGATTTCCAGGTAAGGCAGGAAGAAATCCTTGATGATGCGGTTGGTGGTTTCAGTGTCGTTCGCGGCGTGGGCGTTGTAGAACTCCATCGCGGTGCGCGGAATGAAGTTGAACACGGCAGAGGAATAGACCGGCACGCCCATCGCCTTGTAGGCGCCGGCGAACACTTCCGCCGTCGGCAGGCCGCCGAGGTAGGCGAAACGATCGCCGAGCTGGGTGCGGATGGCGACCATGGCCTCGATCTCGCCGAGGCCATCCTTGAAGCCGACCAGGTTCGGGCAGCGGTCGGCCAGGATCTGCAGCGATTCCGGCGTCAGGCGGCAAGCGCCGCGGTTGTAGACGACCACGCCCAGTTTCACGCTGCGGCACACCGCTTCCACATGGTTGACCAGGCCTTCCTGCGAGGCTTCGGTCAGGTAGTGGGGCAACAGGAGGATGCCCTGCGCGCCCTGGCGTTCCGCTTCCTGCGCATACTTGATCGCAAGCGAGGTACCGCCGCCGGCGCCGGCAATGATGGGCATGCGGCCGCGGCAGGTTTCGATGGCGGTGTGGATGACCTGCGCATACTCGGCCGGTTCCAGCGAGAAAAACTCGCCCGTGCCGCCGGCGGCGAACAGGGCCGAAGCGCCGTAGGGCATCAGCCATTCGAGACGCTCGGCATACGGCCCCGGGTTGAATTGCAGCTCGGCGTCGAAGTCCGTCAGGGGAAACGACAGCAGGCCGCTCTGGAGGACGAGTTTCAGTTCATTCGGGTTCATCTGCTTACCTTTGGTTAATGTCGCCGACGGTCCTGCCGGCTGCTTGCGAAGAGAAAAACTGCAATAAATGTGCGTTGAATGGTACCGCTACCAAGACAAATGGTAGCGGTACCAAAAAGTGATGTCAAACTGTTTTTTGGGAAAGGAAAAAGGGGCCTTCCAGGGCTTGCTTGCGGGGTTGATGGTACGGAGAAAGCCGCTGGATCCCGGCCTTCGCCGGGATGACGGGGTGAGGTTTGGGGGTGTCTTGAAGCGAAGCCGCCCGCATTCAGATGCAGAAGGACGGGCTTGATTGGCCGCGGGCGGGCAGAAGCGGCAGCACTGCACAATCCCCTTACCCCGTCATCCCGGCGAAGGCCGGGATCCAGCGTCGTTATCGGATGCCAGTAAAGCCGCTGGATCCCGACTTTCGTCGGGATGACGGGGTGAGATGGGGGCGTGATTGACGCCGGGCGCCCGCATTTTGGATGCGGCGGGGCGTCCTCGAGCGCTTGCCTGCGGGCAGAAGCGCCAGCACTGCGTACCCTCTTACCCCGTCATCCCGGCGAAGGCCGGGATCCAGCGTCGTTAACGCGTGTCCTGCTCAAGCACTGTCCCGCTCAACAATGGCAAACCCAACATCGTGAATCGGCGACGCCACCGGCCTGCCTTCCGCACGCTCGATGATGCATTCCGCCGCAGTACGCCCGATGGCAGTACCATCGATGCGAACAGTAGTCAGCGCCGGATGCAGATCCCTGGCGAACGCAAGGTCGCCCAGCCCGATCACCGCGAGCTGCCCCGGGACCGCAATGCCACGCGCCTGCGCCTCGGTCAGCACGCCGAGGGCGAGCAGGTCTGAGCTGCAGAAAACCGCATCGATGTCCGGATACCGTTCCAGCAGGCCAGCCAGGCCCGAGCGCCCGCTGCCAAGCGTGGTCGGCGCCGGCACGACAACCGATGGAATCTCGCGCTCGCCCGCCCGGCACATGCCCAGCCCCACCGCCGCATCGGAAAACGCGCGATGACGCCGCACCGCGCGCTCGTCGTCGCCGCTGATGGTAGCAACGCGCCGCCGCCCCTTCGCATGCAGGAAGCCCGCCACTTCAGCACCGATCTTTTCGTGCGAGAAGCCGACCAGCATGTCGATCGGCGTCGGCGTCAGGTCCCAGGTCTCGACCACCGGGATGCCGCTGGCGAGCAACCGGCGCCGGCCTTCGGCGGAACGCATGATGCCGGTCAGCACCACGCCGTCGGGACGGCGGCCGATGATGGCTTCCAGCAGCGCATCTTCGCGCGAATCGCGATAGCCGCTCTGGCCCAGCATGAGCTGGTAGCCGCGCCGGGCGAGGGTTTCGGTCAGCGACTGCACCGTTTCCAGGAACACGGGACCGGCGATGGTGGGCACCACGGCCGCCACCAGCCGGCTCTTGTTGGATGCGAGGCCCCCGGCCAGCATGTTGGGCACGTAGCCGGTGCGTTCGACGGCTTCGCGCACGCGCTGCAGGACTTCGGGGGAGACGGCGCTCGGCGTATTCAGTGCGCGTGAAGCGGTGATGGGGGCCACGCCCGCCAGTTTGGCCACATCGCGAAGGGTGATGCCGCCTGCGCCGCGGCGGCCTTTCTTTTCCTTCGGCGCGTCTGTGTGCGGAGGTTGCTCGGGGTACTGCTGTTTCTCGTTCATGACGCGATTCTAGCACCTGGAAATGGTACCGATACCATCTCCAGACCCGTCCTTGCTATTTCGGCAGAAACAGCCCCTTGCTCCTTTCCTGCACGATGCCTGCCTTGGCAACGGCGCGCAGGCACATCGCCACCGTCCCGGCAAAGGCTTCGTCGTACCACGGGTTGGCGCCGCTCACTGCCACCGTGATGCCGTCCACGATGGCGCTGCCCCATAGCACCGTATCGCCCGGCGCAAGCAGGTAGGGCCGCAGTTCCTGCACCAGGTGGCTGTCCATGCCCGTACGCCACGCCACCCGCGCCTTGGCGCGCGCAAAGCCGGCATAGTCCGCATCCCATTTCGACCGGTCGCCGACGGCGTGTTCATACAGGATCGCTTCCTCGAACGAGGACGTGGCCGGACCGCGCAGCGGGTCCATCACCACGATGTACAGGAAGCCGCTTTCGCCGACCTCCTTCAGTTTCATGGCCTCGTGGATCATGGGCAGGGCGAGGCCCACCGCCTTTTCGGCGGCATGGCGGTCGATCAGGTAACTGCCGGCATGCGACATGCGTTTTCTCCTCTCTGGATAAAGTGTCAAATCTGCGTGACGAAACGGAAAGTCTTGTCCCAGTCATCGGCGAAGCGCGCGATGCCGAAGCGTTCCAGCGCGTAGCGGCGCGCACCTTCCCCCAGCTCGCGGGCGTGGCCGGGATCGCGCAGCAGTTCCTGCATGCGCGTGATGAGGGTTTCTACATTGGTATCGATGTAGCCGGAAACGCCGTTGCGGATCACCGTCGACATTTCCGTGGTTGCCAGCGCGACGATGGGCATGCCGATCATCATCGCTTCGATTACCGCGAGGCCGAGGCTGGTGTAGCGGATCGGATTGAAGAAGAAGCGGTAGGGCGCGGAGAAGGCCGGCAGCTTGGCATGCTCTACCTCGCCCAGCCCGCCGGCTTCCTGGGCGCCCATGCCGACGAGATCGAGCGGCACCGTCTTGCGCGCCTGCTCGAAGATGTCGCCGCCCAAGCGCCGCCCGCGCGTGCGGATATTGTTGATCACCACCAGCCCGCGCTCGAGGTCGCCGCGATAGACGACATCCTTCGGCACCATCACGCCGTGCTCGACCACCCGCGTCGGCGTGCGCCCGTTGCTCCACATCATCGCATTGAAATGCGTGACGTGCACCAGCAGCACCGACGGATCGTCCACCGGGTGCGGCATGTCGGTCGGATGCTCGCGCGGCGTATCGTGCTCGATGTAGATCCTCGGCAGACGGCGCTGCGCTTCGCTTAGATAAAGGTACTGATCCTTCAGGTACTGGTCGTCATCCTGGAACAGGATGCAGTCGAACTGCATGTCCTTCGCTTCCTGCACCGGGAGATCGATGACGTTGTCGCCCCAGGGAATGTGCCCGCAGCGCCCGCCGTATCCGGGCGGGCGGCCCGGCTTGGACAGCACGTAGAAATCGTGCGGCGCCTGGGTCAGGTAATACAGGTAGCTTCCATGCGTGTGCCAGGTGAGGATCTTCAGCCGTTTCTTCATGTTTTCCCCGGACGGAGTGTGGACCGAAGCCTGCGTCGCAGGCGTTCATGCAATCGTTGTGATGGATCAGAAGGTGCCGGTGTACAGCGCGCAGCTGCGGCACACTTCCGGCGGCGCGGACGAATCGAGCTGCTCGCGGAAGGCCGTGTACTTCTCATTGTTCCAGACCGCTTCCACACCGTCTTGCGCCATGTCACCGAAATGAATCCTGTCCGGCGTGGCGACCATGCAGCAGGGCATGGCCTTGCCGTCGTAGCTGACGTAGGAACCGCGCCAAGGCCAGTCGCAGCGCTGGCGGCCCGGTATGCCGGGCGGGTGGTTGCGCGGCACGAGGTTCGGCAGGCGCAGGGCGACGCCGAGCGCGGCGGCCTGTTCGCGCGCGGCGCGGAAGCAGCGCTCGACCCGTTCCGCGTCTTCGTGCAGCAGGGTCTGATCGTCGATGAAGCGGCGCATCGGCGCGTACTGCTCCGGCAGGCTCGATTCGCCGAAGTCGTGGCACAGGTGCTGCACGAAGACGGTATCGATGCCTTCCGCATGCGCCAGCGCCACCAGCCCGGGCAATTCTTCCAGGTTTTCGCGCATCGCCACCGCCACCAGGCGCAGGTGGGGCAGCGTGCTTTCCAGGCGGACTTTTGCCTGCACCAGCCGGCGCAGGTTGCGCAGCACGCGCTCGAAGCGGGCACGCAGGCGGATCGCCTGGTAGGTCTCGGGCGTGGCGCCGTCGAGCGAGATATGCATGGTGTGCAGTCCGCTGCGCACGCATTCCTCGGCACGCTGATCGGTCAGCACCGTCATGTTGGTATTGGTCGATACGCGGATGCCGCGCCCGGCGGCGTAACGCACCATGTCGAAGAAATGCGGATGCAGCAGCGGCTCGCCCAGCCCCTGCAATTGCAGCTCGGTCATCGACGGAAACTGGTCAACCAGCCGGCGGAAGACGTCCGGATCGATGAAGGCCCGCGGCTGCCCCGGTCCGCCTTCGCCGCGGAACTGGATCGGGCACATGCGGCAGCGCAGGTTGCATTGGCCGACGGGTTCGATCTGCACGTATTCCGGCAGCGGCGTCATAACAGCGGCGCTCGGAACTTGACGGCGCCGACGGCACGCCAGAACACCGCCATGGGCGGGATCAGCGCCGAGGTGACGAGCATTTCCGCCACATGCGACGGCGCCTTGGAAGTGCGCTTGAGGCGCTGCATGCAGAAGCGCCCGGTCATGTAGGCCCACAGCAGGCCGGCCAGCGCGGCCAGGCCGCCGGCCCCGGCAAGCGACGCCCCGAGGCAGGCGAGCAGGGCGGCCACGGTGACATAGAAATCCCAGCGCGGCTTCGCGCGGATCTTGCGGCGGTACAGGGTCGGATGCTTCTTGTACAGCAGCGCATCGAACTGCACCTTCTTCACCTGCTGCAGGCTCACGCCCCAACCCGCGGGGCGGATCGGGTGCATCATCACCGCCTTCGGTTCGTACACGATGTTCGCGTGATAGTCGAGCAGGCGGAACTGCAAGTCGGAATCCTCCCGCCATGCAAAGCGGAAGCGTTCGTCGAATCCCCCCAGGTCTTCGAGCACATGCTTGCGGCAGAAGCAGTTCGCGGTGACGAACTCGGCGGTTTCCAGCTGCTTCGCATCCAGCTCGTAATCCGTGGGCGTATGCGACAGCGGCATCACGATGCGGCCGCTCACCGCATCGACGCCATCCTCGAAGGCGCGCACGCCGTTCTTGAGCCAGTCCGCGCGGGCGATGGTGTCGTCGTCGGTGAAGGCGATGATGCCGCCGCGCGCGGCGCGCCAGCCATGGTTGCGCGCTGCCGCCGGCCCGTGCGGGCCCATGGACGGGATATAGGTGACGCGCGGCCCCTGGTCGGCCGTATGCGCCGACCACCCGGCGACCACTTCGCGCGTGTCGTCGTCCGGCCCATCATCCACCACAATGATTTCGAAGCGTGCCGGGTCGAAGCGTTGCAGCACCAGGCTGGCCAGGCAGCGGTTGAGCAGTTGCGGGCGGCCGCGCGTGGGCACGACGACGCTGACGGCGACCTCCACTTCGCCGGGACGCGCAAAACTTCCTTCCGTGCGGCGCAGCGGCGTCGGCACGGCACTGGTGCGGGGACGGGCTTTCAACCGGCCCGCCGGTGCGGCGTGCGGGTTTCTCCTGTCGCGGTCGAATGCAAGAATTTTCGTCATGGATACAGTCCTGGATAGCGCGACGAAGCCAAAAGACAAGTCTTGTCATTGGTTGGCAGGGAGCCGATGCAATTCCCGTTCCAACGAACTTGCTTGAGGGCGCTCAACCGCATTGCAAAGTCAGATGACAGAATGCATTTCCCTTTCCATTTTTTCGCTGTCCTCGGCACGCTGCTGCAACTGCCACAGCCTTGCATACATGCCGCCTTGCTGCAGCAGCTTCGCGTGGGTGCCGCGCTCGACGACGCGGCCGCGCTCGAGCACGATGATCTCGGTCGCATCCACCACTGTGGACAGACGGTGCGCGATCACCAGCGTGGTGCGGTTCTCGGCCAGCGTGTCGAGTTCCTTCTGGATGGCCTGTTCGGATGCGGTATCCAGCGCCGAAGTCGCTTCGTCGAAGATCAGCAGCGGCGGATTCTTCAAGATGGCGCGGGCCAGCGCGATCCGCTGTTTCTCCCCGCCCGACAGTTTCACGCCCCGTTCCCCGACAGGTGTGTCGTATTTCTGCGGCAGCGAGTCGATCAGGTCGTGGATATGCGCCGCCTTGCAGGCCGCGATGATCTGTTCCATCGTCGCGCCTTCCCGGCCGTAGCCGATGTTGTAGGCGATGGTGTCGTTGAAGAGCAGGGTTTCCTGCGGCACCACGCCAATGGCTTCGCGCAGGCTCTTGGCGCTCACCGCGCGCACGTCCTGCCCGTCGACCTTCACGCTGCCCGAACCGACGTCGTAAAAGCGAAGCAGCAGCCGCGCCAGCGTCGATTTTCCCGAACCGCTGCCGCCGACGATGGCCACCCGGCCGCCGGCGGGAATGCGGAAGCTCACGTTGTGCAGGATGGGCCGTTCCGGATCGTAGGCAAAGTTCACGTTCTCGAACGCGACTTCGCCCCGCGTGACCTGCAGCGCGGGCATGCCCGGCGGGTCGTGGATCTCCGGCTTTTCACGCAGCAACTGGAACAGCTTCTCGGCGTTGACCAGCGCATCCTTTGCTTCGCGGTACACGAAGCCGAGCGCATTGAGCGGGAGACAGATCTGGATCACGTAGGCATTGATCAGGATGAGGTCGCCGACCGTCATCTCGCGCGACAGCACGCCGTTGCCGGCCAGCAGCATGACCGAGGCCACGCCAATCGCGATGACCGCGCTTTGCCCGACATGCAGGATGAACAGCGCCTTCTGGTTGGCCACCACGGCCTCGGCCCAGTTCACCATGATGCCCTGGAAGCGGCGCGCCTCTTCCTTCTCGTTGGTGAAATACTTGACCGTATCGTAGTTGATCAGGCTGTCGGCCAGCAGGCTCTTGGCGTTCGAGTCCAGCTTGTTCACGCGCCGCTGGAAGATGGTGCGCCGGGCGGTGAATACCAGCGTGAAGCCGCAGTACAGGAGAAAGGTCACGCCGAGGATGGCCGTGTACCAGCCGCTGTAGCGGGCGGTCATGATGGCGATGACCATGCCGATCTCCAGCAGCGTGGGCACGATGGTGAACAGGCCGACGCTGAGCAGGAAGGCGATGCCCGAGGTGCCGCGGTCGATGTCGGGCAAGAGGCCGCCGATGCGACGTTGCGCGTGGAAGCGCGCGCTCAGTTCATGCAGGTGGCTGAATACCTTCAGCGCATAGGTCGCCACCGTGTGCTGGGTGACGCGCGAGAAGGCAAGGTCGCGCAGCTCGTTGAACAGGGTGCTGCAGAAACGCAGGATGGCATAGCCGGCGAGCAGGATCACCGGCAGCGCCAGCATCTGCTCGGGGCGCGACAGCTCGTCCACGATCCGCTTGAGCACCAGCGGCACCGACACCACCGCGAGTTTGGCCAACACCAGGAAAACCAGTGCCAGCGCAATGCGCCAGCGGAATTGCGATACCACCTTCCACAGGTCGCGCATGACCTTGGTATCGCTGTGCTGTTCTTCAATGGTCGACATCTCGATATGCATCCTTTCTTCAAGCACCGCGCAGACGATGCCGCGCTGTAAGCTTTACAAACGCCTGTTGCAATTTCTGCTGCCTGTCGGACGGGTAACATGCGGCCGTTTGAATCTTCGACTTCCGCTGCCTATCCTGAACAGGCGTTTGAGCGTACCGACCGCGGGGCTCCAGTGGTATGGAACTTGCAGCCGTGCCGCTGCCACCTTTCGTTTCCTGCGGCGCTGCCGCCAAGCGGAGCGCCGCGAGGACTTCATTAGCACTATTTATTCCACGACACGCAGAAACATGATCTTCGCCATTTCTTCCCCGAGGGGTAACGGAACGGCGCGGGGGCGCATGTGCGCCCGGAACGCGACGTGGAACGGAAGAAAGGAGATTCACGATGACAAGGATTGAGCAATCGATCGAGATCAACGTTCCTGTCAGCACTGCCTATCGCCAGCTGACGCGGTTCGAGCAGTACCCGCGGTTCATGGAGGATGTGGAAGAGGTGCGCCAGCTCGACGACACGCATCTCCACTGGCATACCAAGGCAGGCAATCTGGACATGGAATGGGATGCAGAGATTACGCAACAAGTTCCGGACCGCTGCATTGCCTGGCGCAACATCAACGGCCCGCGCTACGAAGGCCGGATCGAGCTGCGGCCGACCGAAGGCGACCGCACCGAAGTGAAGCTGACGATGGAGTGTGACCCGAAGCAACAGGTGCTGGCCCAGCATGGCGACGCGCAGAAGGCGATCGCCGAGCGTACCGAACACGACCTCGTCCGCTTCAAGAAATTCATCGAGAAGCTGGGCAGGGAAAGCCACGACTGGCTTGGCAAGATCAAGGATACCGAGCCGCTGACCACCGATGCCGGCGCGGCCCGGATGGCGAGCCAAGAACAGGAAGGGCGTGCGCTGTCCCGGCGCGAGCCGGCCGGCGATGGACGGGTGCCCTCAAGCGTGACCGAAGCGTGGACGGCAGGCATGCGGCCCGGCTGGATGCCCGACATGGTGCAGGCATGGAGCGATCCGCTCTCCCTGATGCGGCGCATGTCGGAAGACGTCGACCGCCTGATCGGGCGCGTCGTCGGCGGTCTGTCCGGCGCGGCGCCTTTGCAGCCGCCGGCAGTATCGGCATCCGGTTCGGCGTGGACCCCGCCGGTGGAAGTGGCGCAGCGTGACGGCAAATTCATCGTCTGCGCGGAACTGGCCGGCGTGAAAAGGGAAGATGTGAAGGTCGAGGTCAGCGGCGACCGGTTGACGATCGAAGGCGAGCGGCGCCAGGAGCCTTCGCACGGGCCGCAAGATTTCCGGCGCAGCGAGCGCGCGTACGGACGCTTCTATCGGGTGCTCACGCTGCCGCCCGGCGCGCAAGGCGATGCGGCCTCGGCCTCGCTGCAGGACGGCCTGCTTGAAGTGACGGTGCCGGTAGGCGAGGCCGCGCGGCAACGGCGGCGCATCGAAATACAGACGCGGCGCTAGCAGCGCCTGGTCGCGCACGGAGGGGCATCAAATCGAAACCGCTTACATCTGGTACCTGATCCTCGGGGCGCTGCTCCTGCTGATGGGGCTGCTCGGCTCGATCTGGCACACTCTGCCGCTCAGCCCCGCGATGCTCTACCTGCCGATCGGCTTCATCCTCGGGCCATCGGGCGCGGGCCTCGTGACGCTCGACCCATACGAGAACGCGGAGCTGTTTACGCTGCTGACCGAGATCGCGCTGCTGATCTCGTTGTTTACCGTCGGCCTCAAGCTGCGTGTGCCGCTGTCCGACCGCATCTGGCGGCTGCCGCTGCGCCTGGGGGTGATCGGCATGCTGGTCACGTCCGGCCTGATGGCGCTGATCGGCATCACCGTTTTCGACCTGCCGCCCGGTGTCGCGGTGCTGCTGGGCGCGGTGCTGTCGCCGACCGATCCCGTGCTCGCTTCCGATGTGCAGATCCACGACGTCGGCGACCGCGACCGCCTCCGCTTCAGCATCAGCGGTGAGGGCGGGATGAACGACGGCACCGCCTATCCGGTCGTCATGCTCGGTCTGTTCCTGCTCGGCGTGGAGGAGGCGCAGCACTATGGCTCGCGCTGGGCGCCGCTGCAGGCCCTGTGGGGCATCCTCGCCGGATTCGGCAGCGGATTCCTGCTCGCCCGTGGCGTGGTGAAACTCGCATTGCACCTGCGCCAGCGCTACCACAAGGCGCTCGGGATGGAAGAATTCCTCACCCTCGGCCTGATCGCCGCGTCCTACGGGGTGGCGCATCTCGTGCATGGCGTCGGATTCGTTGCGGTGTTCGCCGCCGGCGTCGCCATGCGCCGCATCGAGCACGAGCGCAGCGGAGTGACGCCGCCGTCGGAAATCATCGGCGCGGTGCCGGCGGGGGATGAACCGGCCGTCGCGACCCATCCTGAAAAAGCCCCGGCCTACATGGCCGAGACGGTGCTCGGATTCAACCAGCAGCTGGAGCACATTGCCGAGTTCGTGATGGTGCTTTTGCTCGGCATCATGCTTTCCGTCGCCGGGCTGAGCTTGGAGGGCGCGCTTGCCGCGGCGCTGCTGCTGCTGGTCGTGCGGCCGCTGTCTGTGTTCGTTTCGCTCATCGGCGAGCAGACCGGGCGGACGCAACGCGTCCTGATGGGCTGGTTCGGCATCCGCGGCATCGGTTCGCTCTACTACCTGATGTTCGCGCTGCAGTACGAATGGCCGCTCGCCATGAAAGAGCGCCTGGTGTCGCTGGTGCTGACGGCGGTAACGATCTCGATCCTGCTGCACGGCATCTCCGCGACGCCGCTGATGGAGCGGTATCACAAGCGGCGCCTTCCGATCGTGGATAAATGATAAGACAGGAATGAAAGGAAAGACATGAATGCCGATATCATCGGCTGGCTCAGTGCCGCAATCCTGGTGATGACGATTTCGAGGCAGGTCTATACGCAGTGGCGGGCGCGCAGCGTCGCCGGCGTGTCGAAGTGGCTGTTCATCGGACAGCTCACGGCCTCCCTCGGCTTCACCATCTACAGCTACCTGGTGGAAAACTGGGTGTTCGTGTTCGCCAACTTCTTCATCTTCCTTACTGCCGTCGCCGGCGAGTTCGTGTACATGCGCAACAAGCGGCTCGCGCAGCGCGAGCCCGGCCGGTAAAAAGCACCTTCATCCGTTTTCCAATTTACACACGCGGGTAGAACTTACCGTCCCTTTCTGCACATCGGCGTGTGAAAAGCGCAGCCGAGGCGCGGGTACGCCGTTTGCTTGACACAAGTGCAATATCCGATGCCCCAGCGAACGGCAGGGTGCCGTGCTGCGCCACCGACAACCGACAACCGGAGGCCGATGTGTACACCTTGGGAATCAACGCTGCCTACCACGATTGTTCCGCCAGCCTGGTGCGCGACGGCATCGTGCTCGCCGCCGCGGAGGAAGAGCGCTTCACGCGCATCAAGCACGGCAAGCGGCCGGTCCCCTTTTCGGCCTGGCAGCTGCCCTACCACGCGATCGATTACTGCCTGGCCGAAGCCGGCATTGCCATGGCCGACGTGCAGCACGTCGCATATTCCTACGACCCGTCGCTGCTGCTTGGCAAGTGGGACAGGAGCGCGACCATCGAGCTTCCGCTGGAGCCTTCCGCGCATGCGTCGTCGGAATGGCTTTCTCCGTGGGACCCGCTGTTCCTGTCGTACATCGTGAACGCCCCGCGTCAGCTGGCCGGCGGTGCGCCGCACCACCTGCGCGCGCGCTTTCGCAACCTGCGCCATGACGGCCCGTTCCGCTGGCATTTCGTCGAACACCATCTTGCGCACGAAGCCAGCGCCTTCCTCGCCGCGCCCTTCGAGGAGTGCGCGGTCATGACCATGGACGGACGCGGCGAGCTGGCCACCACCAGCTACGGCCACTACCAGGACCGGCGCTACAAGCGCATCAAGCAGGTCAACCTGCCGCATTCCCTCGGCCTGCTGTACGAAGGCTTGACCAGCTACCTCGGCTTCCTGCATTCCTCCGACGAGTACAAGGTGATGGCGCTGGCCTCCTTCGGCAAGCCGGTCTACGCGCCGCTGCTGCGGGAAGTGGTGCATTACATGGGCGACGGCGACTATGAAGTCTTGCCGGTGGAGTGGGAGCGAATGTTTGGGCCGGCGCGCGAGCGCGGCGCGGCCTTCGCGAGCAAGCATATGGACATCGCCGCCTCGCTGCAGGCGGTGCTGGAAGAGATCGTGCTGCGCATGGCGGACTGGCTGCATGAACAGACCGGCGCCGAAAATCTCGCGATGGCTGGCGGCGTCGCGCTCAATTGCGTGATGAACGCCAGGGTCAGGGATCGCGGACCCTTCAAGCGGGTGTGGGTGCAGCCGGCCGCCGGCGACGCCGGGACTTCGCTCGGCGCCGCGCTCTGGATCGACGGCCAGCAGCGCGGCGCGGCGAAACGCAACTGGCGGATGGACCATGCCTTCCTCGGCCCGGCCTATGGCGACGACGAGATCGAAGCCTTCCTGCGCCAGGCCAAGCTGCGCTACCGCCGCGCCCCCGACCTCTCCGCCGAGGTGGCGGAGCTGTTGATGCAGGACAAGGTAATCGGCTGGTTCCAGGGGCGCATGGAGTTCGGCCCGCGTGCCCTCGGCGCGCGCTCCATCCTTGCCTCGCCGCTGGAGGCGTCGATGCAGCAGCGCCTGAACCAGATCAAGGACCGCGAAGACTTCCGCCCGGTTGCGCCCGTCGTGCTGGAGGAAGAGGCGGCGAACTGGTTCGTCGACGGCGGCGTGTCGCCTTTCATGGTGTTCGTGTACGACGTGCGGCCCGACAAGGCGGACCGCGTCCCGGCGGTGCGCCATGTGGACGGCACCGCGCGCATCCAGACCATCAACCGCCTGCAGAACCCCGCCTACTACGACCTGCTCAAGGCCTTCGCCGCGCGCAGCGGCGTGCCGGTGCTCATCAACACCTCCTTCAACACACGGGGAGAACCGGTCGTCTGTTCGCCGCGCGATGCGGTCGAATCCTTCTGTTCCACGCCGATCGACGTGCTCGCCATCGGCCCCTTCATCGTGGAAAAGCCATGATGCGCGAACCGCAGCCGCGACGGCTCTTTGGTGGCGGGCAGGCGCCCCGCAAGATTGCGGTGTTCCGCGCGTTGCAACTGGGCGACATGCTGTGCGCGGTGCCGGCCCTGCGCGCACTGCGCGCGGCGGCGCCGATGGCCCACATCACCCTTATCGGCCTGCCGTGGGCGACCACCTTCGTCAAGCGCTTCGGCATGTACTTCGACGACCTGCTGGTCTTTCCCGGATTCCCGGCATTTCCCGAACAGCCCGCGCATCTGAACGCCGTGCCGCATTTCCTGGCCGAGGCGCAGCGCCAGCGCTTCGACCTCGCGATCCAGCT
This sequence comes from Noviherbaspirillum sp., assembly GCF_035654295.1. Classification (GTDB taxonomy): domain Bacteria; phylum Pseudomonadota; class Gammaproteobacteria; order Burkholderiales; family Burkholderiaceae_D; genus Noviherbaspirillum. The sequence continues at coordinate 17,581 of NZ_DASRXF010000086.1, forward strand.
GCACGGCAACGGCTCCCTCAGCAACCCGCTGACGGTGCTGTTCGCCGCCGAACGCTGCGCCGGTTTCCACATGCCCGGCCAGTACTGCCCCGACCCGCGCACCTTCCTCCCCTGGGAAGAGCGCGAACATGAAGTGCTGCGCAACCTGCGCCTGGCGGAATTCCTTGGCGCGCCGCGCCAGGGCGACCACCTCGAATTCCCGTTGAGCGAATCGGATTACCGCGCCCTGCAGCGCTGCCACATCCACCTGCCCGCGCCGGGCTCCTATGTCTGCATCCACCCCGGCGCACGCCTGCCATCGCGCCGCTGGCTGCCGCAGCGTTTCGCCGAGGTGGCCGACCGGTTGGCCGCCGGCGGGATGCGCATCGTCCTGACCGGTTCGCAGGACGAGGCGGAGGTGGTGCGCGCGGTGCGCGGCGCGATGCGCATGCCATCTCTCGACCTGTGCGGCAAGACCGACCTCGGCGCAATGGGGGCGCTGCTCGCGCAGGCGCGGCTGGTGGTCACCAACGACACCGGCATCTCGCATATTGCGGCCGCCGTCGCCACGCCGAGCGTCGTGGTCTCCTGCGGCGCCGACCCCGCGCGCTGGGCACCGCTCGACAATGAGCGCCACCTCGTGATCAGCGCCGACACCGCATGCCGCCCGTGCGCCCATCACGAATGCCCGACCGCCCATGAATGCGCGGAAGACATCGGCGCCGACGTGGTGGCCGCAATGGCGGCCCGGGTGATCGGCAACTGGGAGTACGTGCCGAGCCGGGAGTGGGAATGAAGCAGGGCAAGCGCATCCTGGTGACCGGCGGCGCCGGCTTTCTCGGCTCGCACCTGTGCGAGCGCCTGCTGGCGCAGGGACACCGGGTGCTGTGCGTGGACAACTTCTACACCGGCAGCCCGCGTAACGTCGCGCACCTGGCGGACCATCCGCGCTTCACCCTGCTGCGCCACGACGTCACCGAGCCGCTGCAGGCGGAGGTGGATGAAATCTACAACCTTGCGTGCCCGGCATCGCCGGTGCATTACCAGCGCGACCCGTTACAGACCATGCGCACCAGCGTGCTCGGCGCGCTCAACCTGCTGGAACTCGCGCGGCGGCAGGACGCGGCCATCCTGCAGGCGTCAACCAGCGAGGTCTACGGCGACCCGCAGTTGCATCCGCAGCCGGAACACTACTGGGGCCACGTCAATCCGGTCGGCGTGCGCGCCTGTTACGACGAAGGCAAGCGCTGCGCGGAAACGCTGTTCATGGATTACCGGCGGCAATACGGGCTGTGTGTCCGCATTGCGCGCATCTTCAATACCTACGGCCCGCGCATGCATCCCGAGGATGGGCGGGTGGTATCCAACTTCATCGTGCAAGCACTCGCCGGCAGCCCGGTCACAGTGTACGGGGACGGCACGCAGACGCGCTCCTTCTGCTATGTCGACGACCTGGTCGATGCCCTGGTCCGGCTGATGGAAGGCCCCGCCGCGCTGTGCGGCCCGGTCAACCTCGGCAATCCCGGGGAATTCACGATGCTGGAGCTGGCGCAACGGGTGATTGCGATGTGCAAGTCGCGCTCGACGATCGTGTTCCGTCCTTTGCCCGGCGACGACCCGTCCCGCCGCCGCCCCGACATCGCGCTCGCCCGCTCGGCGCTAGGCTGGGAGCCGCGCGTGGATCTCGCCGCCGGCCTGGCGCGCACCATCGAAGACTTCCGGCAGCGGCAGGAACACAGTTTGCATGCGCAGGTGAAATAACGAGAAACGCAACAGACGCCAGAGGTGCGATCATGAATCGATCCCGCGGAAATACGGTCTCTTCCCTGCTCCGGAGCCTGTCGTTCGCCGGCGCTGTGCTCGTGCTCGCCGGCTGCGGCGAAGGGCCGGGCAACCCGAGGCCGCCGCATTCGCCGCCGCGCCCCGTCACCGAGGACGGGAAGATTTCGCGCGCCCACCTCGTGCTGCCGGCACGCCCGGCGCAGCCCAAGCCGGGCATGATGTAGACGTCCTGCCAGGAGAAACGATGGACACCAGCGACACGCGTGACGCCGGGCCGGATCGACGATCGATCTGGACCGCAAGCGCCGGCCGCACCACCTTCCCGCCGCTGGCCCGCGACCTGGAGGTCGATGTCGCCATCATCGGCGGCGGCATCACCGGCGTCACCACGGCTGCCTTGCTCGCGGCCGACGGACGGCGCGTAGCCGTGCTCGAAGCCGGCAGGGTCGGCATGGGAACGACCGGAAATTCCACCGGCAACCTCTATGCGATGGTCGCCGAACCGCTGCACAAACTGGCGTCCCGCTGGGGCGACGACCAGGTGTGGCGGATGGTCGATTCGCGCCGGCAGGCGGTCGACCTGGTTGAAAAAAATACGCGCCGCTTCGGCATCCAGTGCAATTTTTCCCGCCAGCCCTGGGTGCTCTACAGCGTCGACGCCTCGCCCGACAGCAATGCCGTGATCGACCGCGAGTACCAGTGCATGCGCGATGCCGGGCTCGAGGCGCGGGTGACCTCCGACATCCCCTTGCCCTACGAAATCCACCGCGGGCTGGTGGTGGCCGGCCAGGCGCAATTCCATCCCTTGCGCTATGTGCAGCAGCTCGCCGCCATCATCCACTCCGGGAACTGCATGATTTTCGAGGATACGCCGGTGACGGCCGTGGATGAGGAAAGCGGCACGGTGACCGCCGGCCGCCGGACGGTGAAGGCGGAGCGCATCGTCATGGCGACGCACACCCCCAAGGGATTCAATGCCATCCAGACCGAGCTCGGGCCCTACCGCGAATACGCGGTCGCCGCCCCCCTGCTGCGCAGGCAGATCGCCGCAGGGATATTCTGGAGCACCGGTCCGGAGGCCGACTCGACGCGGCTGTTCGAGATGAACGGCGAGGCCTGGGTGATGATGATCGGCGACAAGCACAAGACCGGCCAGAAGGAAGACCCGGAAGCGTCGTACCACAAGCTGGAAAGCTTGCTGCAATCGCGTTTCGACGCCGGGCCGGTGGCATACCGCTGGTCGGCGCAGCAGTACAAGGCGGCGGACCACTTGCCTTACATCGGCCCGAGCATCGGCTCCGAACGGCTGCTGCTGGCGACGGGCTTTGCCGGCGACGGGCTGACCTTCGGCACCCTGGCCGCGATGCTCATCGCCGACCATATTGCGGGACGGCAGAACCCCTTCGCCGACCTCTACACGCCGCGCCGCTTCACGCCGCTCAAGTCTGCCGGCACCTTCCTCAGGGAAAACCTCAACGTCGCCAGCTACTACGTGAAGGACTACATCAAGGGCGGCGAGGTCACGCAGCTCTCGGAAGTGCCGCGCGGGGAAGGGCGCATCGTCGACCTCGCCGGCGACAAGCTGGCCGTGTATCGCGACGACGCCTACCAGCTGCACGTGCTCTCGCCGGTCTGCACGCACCTGAAGTGCATCGTGCACTGGAACCAGGCCGAGCGCAGCTGGGACTGTCCCTGCCACGGCAGCCGCTTCACCTGCGACGGCGCGGTGATCGAAGGCCCGGCGATCGCGCCGCTGGAGAAGCGCATGACACCACCCGCCGACGAGAACCAGACCTGGCTCCCATGAGCTTGCTGCTGCAGCGCGATACCGGGTGGCATGGAGCTTGCGTCACCGCGACAAGATTGGACTTCAGGCACGCGCACGATGGCTGATGGACGCGATGTTCTCAGCAGGCCGACGGGGCAGCGCATGCACGCTGCCCCCAACCCATCCTGCTTTACTCCCCCTCGCTTGCATCGCAGTGCGCACTGGACGCAATGGGCATCGCGCCCAGGAGACGGATAATGTTTTTATCGACTAACGTCGAGCAGGTTTCGATACCGACGCCGCACGGCGCCATGGACGGGGTGCTCTGGCTCCCCGACAACCCGGTAGGCATCGTCCTGCTCGCCGACGGAAGGAGCGGCTACCGGGTCAAGCCGCCCATCGACTATGTCGGCACCGTGCTGCGCAACGCGCGGCTCGGCACCTTCTGGCTCGACCTTTCCCGGCAGGGGGAGGGCGGCAATGAACCGGACAGGCTAGCGCTGCGGCTGGAAGCGGCCTGCGACTGGCTGCGCGAGCACCAGTCCGCGGGCAGCATGCCGGTCGGGCTGTTCGGCGCGGGCAACGGCGTGGCGGCGGTACTGCAGCTCGCCGCCAAGCTTGGGTCGCAAGTGTCCGCCATCGTACTGCGCGGCGGCCGGGCGGATATGGCCGCGCACACCTGCCTGCCACGTGTCACTGCGCCGACCCTGCTGATCGCCGGCAGCCTCGACGAACGGGTGGTCAGCGTCAGCCGCGTGGTGTACTCCTCCCTGCGGTGCAAGAAGCGGCTGGAAATCATTCCCGGCGCCACCCATTCCTTCGAGGAACCGGGCAGTCTGGAAGTGGTGGCGCGGCTGGCGCGCGGATGGTTCCTGCAGAACGCGCGCGTCAGACACGTCTGAACGCTGTAATTCCTGCTGCACGCAGCAGGAATTACAAGCGTGGCCCGCTTGTTGCACCTCAACCGCGATGCATTTTTGTCATCCTCGCGGAAACCTCGCCGCTGCCGTCAAAGTCGAAAAAGGCAATGCACATTCGAGGGGACTGACATGAACAAGAAATACGCGCTGCCCGTAATGCTGCTCGCCGCTGTCCTCGCCGCCGGCTGCGCGGGCATGTCCGGCAAGCAGGACGGAACGCAGAAGTCGACCGGCCAGGTTGTCGACGACGCTGCCATCACCGCGAAAGTGAAGGCTGCATTGGCCGGCGATCCCGACATCGCCTCGATGAAGATCAATGTCGATACCAGCAAGGGCAAGGTCACGCTCAAGGGCGAGGTCAAGTCGCTTGCACAATGGCGCAAGGCCGAATCGCTGGCGCGCGGGGTGGACGGGGTGCAGGCGGTGAATAATCAGCTGGTGATTACGGGTTGATTGCTGGGCGGGTTCGGTGAACGACGCTGGATTCCGGCTTTCGCCGGAATGACGGGGGCGGGGAAGGTGTGGGATCAGAGTGCGGTGCCCGCATGCGGGCTCTCAGGTTGCGCACCCCACTCCCATCCCACCGCATTCCGGCGAACGCCGGAATCCAGTGGCGTGTGGCGCACCCATGCCTTCACCGGATGAACGACGCTGGATTCCGGCTTTCGCCGGAATGACGAGGTGAGAGGAAGCGGGGAATTCGGCCGAGGCGCCCGCATGCGGGCCGCTTAGATAGCACACACCTTCCTTACCCCCGTCATTCCGGCGGACGCCGGAATCCAGCGTCGTTCAACCGGAAACCTTCCCCCGAAACGCCGGCACCTCCAGCTCAACATCCGACTCCGGATAAGCCACGCAGGGAAGAATGAACCCTTCCGCCTTTTCCTCCCGCGTAAGCCCCGGCCAATCGATGCGATAGCGGATGCGCCCGCTCGCAAGCCGGCACATGCAGGTGCGGCAGGTGCCGTTGCGGCATGACGCGGGCAGTTCTATGCCGGCCTGCCGCGCGGCAGTCAGCAGCGGAGAGGATGCCGGCGCGTCGAACCGCAGGCCGGCCGGACGCACCAAGGCCGAAAAGCGTGCCGTGTCGCTCACGAGGGACGCACCGGCGTTGCCGCCGTCTCCCCCACCACGGTATTCCAGCGCCGCACCTGCCACCGCGCCACCAGCCCGTTGATGACATACGGATCAGCCTTGGCAAACGCTTCCACAACGTCCGGCGAGCCGGCCTGGAAAAAGAGCACCGCACGGTCCGCCGGCTCCGCAAGCGCCCCCGCAATCACCAGCTCGCCGCGCTTGTGCGCATCCCACGCAAGCGCAAGGTGTTCATTGCGAAACTCTTCGCGCCGGTCGAGATAATCGGGCACCAGGTCGTAGATCAGCAGAAAGTGCATGGCGGCTCCTCGTCATGTTTGAAATCGGAACGACGATGATAGCTCAGGCTGGCTGGAGCTTGCCTTCTCCCGCGGCGCCGCGTCGTGAAAGGCTTCGATGGCCGCGTTGCGCACCGCGCGCCAGTGCTCGCCGCCGCCGCGCACATGCTTCTGGTTGATCTCCAGTTCGATGCCGAGATACGACTCCGCGGGAAAGCGGCGCCGCAGGTAGACCGTGAAGCCGTCGGCCGTGCCGAGGTAGGGATAGTTCAGCCGCGTCTTGAGCGCGGCCGCATATACCTTCAGCGCCGTCTGCCAGCGGCGGCACAGTCCGGCTTCCGGCGCGCGCGCCGGATCGTAGAGCAGGCCGAGGTCCGCCGTGCGTACCTTGCCGGCGAGTTCCGGCGTGAAGCTGTGGCAGGAAACATGCACCACGCGCATGCCCGCTGCCACCGCCTGCGCCACCTGTGTTTCCACTTTCATGCGGTAGGGCAGGTAGTAGCGCTGGAAGATTTCCGCGCGGATGTCTTGCGGCGCATCGCGCGTGGCTTCGGAATAGAGCTTGGGATGGCTGGGCGAGCGGTTGAGGTCGATCAGCAGACGGCTCACGGTCGATACCACCAGCGGCGCGCCAAGCGCGGCGGCGAATTCCCGCGCCAGGCGCAGCGCGCCGACATCATAGGCGCGATGCGTGTGCAGCAACTGTTCATGGCCGCGGAAAAAGTCGTGGTAGCGCGAGGGCACGCGGTTGCCGCCATGCTCGCAAGTGATCAGAAAGAAGTCGCGCACCGGCAACCTGTCCTCAGGGCAGGAAGGGCTGGCCGGTCTGCAGGCAATCGCACAGGCGGCGGTACACCTGATGCAGCTGCGCCTGCGAAGGCGTGGCGCCCGCGGCGCGCAGGATGCGCCGCGCGAGCGGCCCGTGGGCGAGGATGGTCTGCAGCGGCGCGGCCCAGTGCTGCACGTGGCGCGGGTCGCCGGCCATCATGCGCGCGATCAGGTGCCGCCACAATTCGCCGGCGGTACAGCGCCCGCCGGGAAAGTCGAGCAGGCGCAGGTACGCCGCGTTGGCGATTTCCGCGCGCTCGGCATCGCGGATGCAGTCCTGCAGGATGGCCGCCAGCGCTGCGGTCGGCATTTCCTGCTGCTCGACCAGCGTGCCTGCGCGGTAAAGCCGGTGCACGAGATCGATCACCGCCGCCGCCACCGCGAGATCGGCGCGCGGATGCTCCTGCGTATCGAGCACCCGGATCTCGATGGCGTTGCGGTCGAAGCGGGCAATGGCGCCGCGCGAATTCAGCCATTCGTGCTGCAGCACCTTGTCCGGATCATGCGGCGCGATGTCGCGGTACATCGGCGCGAGGATGCGGTCTTCATAGGCGGTGCGGCTGGTGATGGTTTCCGGTATGACGAGGCCGGCGATCGAGGGGAACTGCGCCGCGTTGTCGCAATAGACCCGCATGCGGAAGTCCATCCACCCCGTCGCATGCCCATCGGCGAAGGGCGAGCTGGCGGCGAGCGCGGGCAGGATGGGCAGCGCCAGGCGGATGGCCGCATGCAGGCGCGCGAATTCCTCGTCGCCGGCGAAGGGCAGGTTGATGTGCATGCTCTGCAGGTTGGCCCAGCCGTGGCTGCGGCTGTCGAAGATGCGGCCGTAGGCGCTGTAGATTTCCTCGTTGCCGTGCGGCCAGAGCCGCGTTTCGGTGCACGGGTCCATCCAGGGATGCATGGCGCCAGGCATGAGGCGCGCGCCTAGCGATTGCAGGCGGCGGTTGATTTCCTGCACCTCGCCCTGGAAGGCATCCGGGAGCAGGCAGAGCGAGGCGGACGGGCGGATGTTCTTGACTTCGAGCACGTGCAGCACCAGCTCGTTGGACCAGCCCATCCTGCCGCGCACGATATCGTTTTCCTGCGTGCCGTCGGGTTCGCGCAGCAAGGCGTCGGCGACGGGCATCACGGACAGCCGGTCGCTGTCGACGATCATGTACTCCAGCTCGATGCCGCAGCCCATGAAGGCGTGCAGCAACGGAGGCTCGTCCTCGCTCATATCGATGTGTTTCCCTTCCTCGCGTCGATGCGCTTGCGGAATACGCCCATCACCTCGCGGTACAGCGCGTCGGACAGCACCGCATCCTCGTTGCCGGCATCGACGTTCGGGTTGTCGTTGATCTCGATCACGTAGTACTGGCAGCCGACCTGCTTCAGGTCGACGCCGTAGAAACCATCGCCGATCAGGTTGGCGGCCTGCAGCGCGATTTTCACCACCTCGTCCGGCACCTCGCCGATCGACAGCGCCTCGGTGCGGCCTTCCGACATGCGGTGGTGCTCGTGCTTGATGATCTGCCAGTGCCCGGGCGCCATGTAGTACTTGCACACGAACAGCGGGCGCTGGTCGAGCACGCCGATGCGCCAGTCGAACTCGGTGGGCAGGTATTCCTGTGCCAGCACCAGTTCCGATTCCCTCAGCAGCTCGTTGACCTTGTCCAGCAGCGCTTCCTCCGATTCGATCTTGACCACGCCCTGTGAGAAAGCACCGTCGGGTTGCTTCAGGATGCAGGGCAGGCCGAGGGTGGCCGCGATTTGGTCCACGTTCCCCTTGTGCACGACCATCGTGCGCGGCGTGGGAATGTGATGGCGCGTGAGCAGCTCGTTCAGGTAGATCTTGTTCGTGCAGCGCAGGATCGAATCCGGATCGTCGATCACCACCATGCCCGCATCGGCCGCCTGGCGCGATATCTCATAGGTGTAATGGTCGACGTTGGTGGTGTCGCGGATGAAGAGGGCGTCGAAATCGGCCACGCGGCGTGCATCCTTCGGCGTGATCAGCTCGGCCGTCATGCCCAGTAGTGCGGCGGCCTCGACGAACTTCTGCATCGCCTCGGGATTGGACGGCGAGGCGTTTCTGTACGGATCGTGGAGGATGGCGAGAGAGGGCTTCTTCGTGGCCGGGGTGCTGGTGCGTATCTTCTGTTCCTTCAGGTAATCCATCGCGGCGCGCGCGGCGAATTCCTGGTGGTGCTCCGGAATGTCGCGGATGCTGCCCGGATAGATGCTGCACAGGTGCCAGCTCCCGTTGGCCCGTTCGAAACGGGCGTGCAGCACCGGCGAACGCAGCGAGCGGAACAATTGCTCGCTCAGGTGCGGGTGCCTGCCTTCCGGGTCGCGGCCGAAGTAAATGTTCAGATCGGCGACATCCTCAGTGCTGCGGGCGAAGGAACAATCGATCAGGTTGCCGAGCCGTTCGGCGATGTCCTGCACCGTGCCGCCGGCGTACAAGTCCTTCATCGCCTGCACGTCCGGCACCGGCTGGTGGCCGCGCGCTTCGGCCAGCAGGGAAACGTAATAGCCCTGGCTTTGGTAGCGGTAGGTCCTGCAGAGGTTGAAAACTTTGGTGGATCCGATATCCCCGTAGGCGGGGTCCATGAGGTAGGTTTCGGCGGGTATCACGGTGACACCCGGGATGTCGCTCGGCCAATCTTGCTGTTGACTGACGACGAATAGGATATTCATGGTACTTCCTGTCGCGGCGGACACCGCGGGTGGATGATCAGCAGGTTGGCGTCGTGCGTCACGATGCCCAGCAGCACCGCATTGACAACCCGGTCTACGCTCAGCCAGTACTCCTGCGTGCCGGCATAAGGATTCTGTTGATAGGGATCGACGACCCGCACCTTGCGGCGCTGGCGGTCGTAGCCGGCAATGATGACGAAGTGGCCGGACGGCAGGCCGCGCACATCGTCGGGTTCATCCTCCGGGCCGTACTCCCGCGCAACCCGGTACAGATAAGTCGAGCTGAGGCCGGTGATGATCGGCAACCGCCGGCGCAGAATGCCGCGGATCAGATAGCGCGACAGGTCGAGCAGGCGCAGGCGTCCGCCCAGGCCGAGGAATTCCAGGTAGCCGGTGGTGGCGTGCTGCAGGCGGTAATCCATCTTGAGCTCGCGCTGGCGCTGCAGCCGCTCGGCGATATCCACTCCCGGCTCGGTGAACCAGGTCGGGTCGAACACGGTGAGGTTGTAGGTATAGATCGTCGCCTTGTACCCCCGGCGCAAGGCGTCGCAGGCGAGGAAGACGGCGAAGGTGCCGCCATGCTCCAGTCTGCCGGTGCGCTCGATGACCCTGGTCAGCGATTCGTCTTCGCCCCAGTAGCGATAGACGGCGTGCAGGCAGGTCGGGCCGCAGGTGGTCTCGTCCGGCTGCGGGAGAATCTTGACGGGCAACTGCAGGATGTCTTGGCTCACGGGAAGCGTTTTTTCCGTTTCAAACACGCGGCCGCACGACTTCAGCGGCAGTGACTAGCGCATAGCATTTTCGGTGCCAGACAGCGGTGCGCTTTCCGGAAGCCGTGCTGCGGCATAGTGACTGCATGGGGCATGTAAAAGTTTCCACCGCGAGCATCTCTTTCCACCCGCCGCCGCTCTTTCCGTCTCGCAAGCGTCGATGCTGCGGGCATTGCCCGGACGGGCATGGATGCTGCATGAATCACTTGTTGCGCGGAACACGCGCTGCCGCGTTCCCCTGTTGAACTCGACCAAGGAGGTTCCACCATGAAAACAATATCGAGCCTGTTGATCACCCTCGGATTAGTCTCCCTGCCTGCCCTGGCCCAGGTGCATTCCACTCCGCAGCCGGCGGCCGAAGCCGGCTCTTCCGGGGCGTCCTCGGCATCCGGTTCCGGCGACGCTTCGTCCGGCGCGTCCAGCCCCGTGCTGGCGGAGCCCGGCGCCGCGCTGCCGCCGGAGCCGTCGCCGACTGCCCGTCTCAAGCCGGTCACGCAGGATGACGTGACCTACCTGTGCGGCGGTGTGGGCGAAGAAGAATCCCGTTTCATGAAAGCCCAGGCGCGGGATTACGACCTGATGCTGACCTTTGCCACCCGCAGCGGCGCCTATCTCGCGGACGTCGATGTCGACATCAGCGATGCGCGCGGCAACAACGTGCTGCAGCTCGCCTGCGATTCCCCCATCCTGCTGGTGGACCTGCCCAAGGGCGGTACCTACAAGGTGCGTGCCGAAGCGGCAGGCTATACGCTGAACAAGACGGTCCGCGTCGCGGGCAGCGCGCCCCAGTCGCGCGTGGCGAGTTCCATCCTTTCATGGCCGCAGCAGGTGGCCGAAGCGGGCGGCCCGCCCACTTCCACCGGCAGCGGCAGCGGTGGCGAAGCTGCCGCCGGCAGCGGCGCACGGTAACCATGGCGACCAGCATGGACCGCGGCGCCGGCGCCAGCGCCAGCGTTCTTACGCCCCCTGTCCGGCCGGGCGCGGGAATCCAGGAAGCCCCGCGCGGCGACCGGCGCGTCATCCCGGACCGCCGCGCGAGCTATCGCCTGCAGCCGGAGCCCCAGGAGTTCAGCGATTCGCACTTTTTCCGTCGCACGATCCTCGTCGTCAGCCTGATCATCTTCACCGGGCTGATGCTGACCGCAATCTGGTATGCCAGCGACGTCTTCCTCGTCCTGTTCGCCGGCATCCTGACCGCGGTGCTGCTGCGCGCGCCGACCAACTGGCTGGTGGAGCGCGCCGGGCTGCGCGAAAGCGTGGCGCTCGGCATGTCGATCACCGCGCTCGGGCTGTTCATCATTCTGCTGGTGGTCTTGTTTGCGGTTCCCATGGCCGAGCAGGTTGGCCAGCTCCTGGAAACGCTCCCGCGCTCCATGGCGCGCATGCGCCAGTGGATACGCCAGTACGAATGGGCCAAGCCGTTGCAGCCGATGATCATCGAGCTGTCGCGCATGCGCTTCGACTTCGAGCTGCTGGGGCGCGCCCGGGGCCTGATCGGCTCCACCGTCTCGGCCGTCGGCGGCGCCGGAGTGGCGCTATTCATCGGCATCTACCTCGCGGCACAGCCCCGGCTGTACCAGCGCGGAGTCATGCACATGCTGCCGCGCAGGGGACGGCCGCGCGCCTACGAAGTCATGGATGAAATCGGCAACGTCCTGCGCTGGTGGCTGGTGGGCCGGCTGGTGACGATGACGGTCGTCGGCCTCGCCGCCGGCATCGGGCTCTGGTGGCTGGAGGTGCCCCTCGCCTTCACGCTCGGGGTGCTGACCGGCGTGCTGGAGTTCGTGCCCTACATCGGGCCGATCCTCGCCGCCGCCGCACCCTTGCTGATCTCGTTCAATATCGACCCCCAGCTCGCGTTCTATGTCCTGCTGCTGTATGTAGGCATCCAGTCCGCCGAGAACTACCTCCTCACACCGCTGGTGGAACAGCGCGCCGTGGCCCTGCCGCCGGCGCTGGTGATCTTCGGGACGCTGCTGCTTGCCGCGCTCGCCGGACCGCTGGGCGTGGTGCTGGCGTCGCCGCTGATCGCCGCCGGCATGGTGGCCGTCAAGCTGTTGTATGTGGAGGATGTGGTGGAGCAGCCGAAGCCGAAGACGTAGGGATGGGGATGCGGCTATGGCTGGCGGGTTTCGCTGCGCCCTGCCCACCCTGCAATTCTTTACGGGGCTGGTGGGTTTCGCTCCGCTCTACCCACCCTACCGTCCTTTATAAAGAACCGTAGGGTGGGTAGAGCGCAGCGAAACCCGCCAATGCTTTAAAGAACCGTAGGGTGGGTAGAGCGCAGCGAAACCCACCATGCACCCCTCGGAACCAAAAGCGCAAACGACGCTGCTCCCCTTTCCTCGGAAGAGGGGAGCAGCGTCAGCCGGGGAGGGCGAATCGACGCGCTTACTGCTTCTGCTGCTTCTCGGCGGCGCCTTGCATCTTTTCACCGCCGCGCTCCACGTCCTTGCCGAATCCCTTCATCGTATTGCAGGCGGACAGGCTGAAGGCGAACATCATCATACTGAGTACGGTAACGATCTTTTTCATGATTTTTTCCTTTCATTGAACAAGTAAAACCAGATACTCCCGAAACTGCCGCACCGCCGCACCAGGCCGGCACGCTCCGATGATCAGGAAGGCTGGTCCGTGGTGCGACCTTGCACGTACGCCCCTGCCATCGTTAAGACCTTGCCGAGCAGATCGACGTTCGTTTGATTGTTTGCCGTCAAAGTCCCGATCGCCGTCGCACCCGTGGCGACGGTCTGGACGATACGGCGCGGCCCGATCGCCACCAGCGCCGCCACGCCCAGCGCGCACAGGACCGGATGGTCCATGAGCACACGCATCAGGGTGCTGCGCGGGAAGCGTGTGGGCACGGGCCGGTGCGTCGGGTATACGTGCTGGGCATGCGCCGCGGGCAATGCCCGGGTGGCCATGGGGTCGGCCGGGATCTGATCGAGGTCGGCGCCGCCGTTGAGCGCGCGCCGGTAGCTTTCTCTGCGCATTTGCATTCGCTCCAGGATGGCCTTCCGTTCTTCTTCCAGTGATGGACCGCTCATAGGGCTTCCTTGATGACGTCGATATCGCGCTGGAATTCCGTGCGCAGCGTCGTGGTGAGCGACGGCGAACGGAAATGCTTCAGGCACATGTTGAGGCTGACGCCCGCGATCGCGCCGTACAGGAGGACCACGAACCATGCCGCCAGCGCCCGGTATTCCGAGGTCCAGAAGCTGACGATGATCGCGATGCCGAGGAAAATCGTCGCCAGCAAGGCGAACAGTCCGGCGACGGCGAAGCCCGCGATGCGCAGCGCCAGGTTGTGCTCGCGGATCTTCAACTCGACACGCAGCAGGTCCATGTAATCGCCGACGCGCTCCAGCGTGATCAGGTAGAGCTGCCTGGATTTGTGTAGGGCTGAGAACATGAGGGTCTTCCTTATGCGAGATTGCGGGACATCAGCGGTCTGCCGGGGGCTAGCGGCGCTTGAACAGCAGGCCCAGCAGCAGGCCGGTGCCTACGGCGACGGCGACCGATTGCATCGGCTTGTCCTTCACATACTCGGTCGTGCTCTCCATGCCGCGGTTCAACTGGCGCGTCGCCTCGCTGGCAATGCCCTTGGCGGCGTAGCGCACGGAACTGAACTTGGCCATGAGCTGCGTATGGGCCTGTGTCAGTTCATCGTCGGACATGCTGGCAGAACGGTTGACCAGCGCATCCAGGTCGTTCTTCAGGCTCGAGAGCTCGCTGCGCAAGGTGGCTGCCGAACGCTGCGTCGTGCCTTTCATCTCGTTCATCGTTCCCCTCGTGGCTTGTGAGGCGGTGGACATGGTGTCGCTGCCGTTGCCTGGTTTTACGGTGGAAGTCGAAGTATTGGTTGTATCCATGAATCGCTCCTTGACTGGATTTGACGGAATCCGCACGTGAAGCCTTGCGGACAGGACAGTTAAAGAAGGAAACGCCTCTGCGACGGCAAGCAGGATGCGCAATTGCGTTCATGAAAAAACGCGACGCGTTGCATCGAACCTCCTTTCTATGGCTGCCAGGTGATGCAGCAAACGGTATGCCAAGCGATGACGGAGTGTTAACAGGCGTTGCAGGGGGCAGAGGGGCGGGGAAGGGGGAAAAAACTGCAGACTGCCTTGTAAGTGCGTAAAAAGTGGGTAGAAGGCGTCCCCGCATTTTGCACACGTTGCATGTAATTCTTGCAAGCGTGCATGCGTGGTTTTTCCGGACAAATTCCTTGCCGTCACTAGCCTCGCGGAAAGATAATGGCACATCGATCTGTACAAGAAAGGCAGCCATGTCCTCCACCTTCGGCCTCGAAGAAGCGCGCGCATACATGCACCAACTGCTCAAGGTCATGCACCAGCAGGGCGGTTCCGACCTCTTCATTTCGGCGGACTTCCCGCCCAGCATGAAGCACCAGGGCGCGATGAAGCCGCTGAGCCAGCAGAAGCTCACCGGCGAAGTCACACGGAAACTGGCGCAGTCGCTGATGAATGAAAAGCAGCTGGCCGAGTTCGACGCCGAGCTCGAGTGCAATTTCGCGATTTCGCTGCCCAATGTCTGCCGCTTCCGCGTGAACGTCTTCGTCCAGCAGCAGCAGGCAGGCATGGTGATCCGCACCATCGCGGCCGAGATCCCCAGCTTCGAAAAGCTGCAGCTGCCCGAGATCCTGAAGGACGTCATCATGACCAAGCGCGGCCTGGTGCTGGTCGTCGGCGGCACCGGCTCCGGCAAGTCCACCACCCTGGCGGCGATGATCGATCACCGCAATGCCAACTCCTCCGGCCATATCATCACCGTCGAGGACCCGGTCGAGTATGTGCACAAGAACAAATCCTGCCTGATCACGCACCGCGAGGTTGGTGTCGATACGCTGAGCTGGCACCATGCGCTGAAGAACACGCTGCGCCAGGCGCCGGACGTGATCCTGATCGGCGAAATCCGCGACACCGAGACGATGGAGCACGCGATCGCCTTCGCCGAGACCGGCCACCTGTGCCTGGGCACGCTGCACGCGAACAACGCCAACCAGACCATCGACCGCATCATCAACTTCTTCCCCGAGGAACGCCGCGCGCAGTTGCTGGGCGATTTGTCGGCCAACCTGCGCGCCATCATTTCGCAGCGCCTGGTGCGCACCGAAGACGGCAAGGGGCGCAAGGCGGCGATCGAGATTCTGCTCAACACACCGACCATCGCCGAACAGATCCTGAAGGGGCAGTTCCACGGCATCAAGGAAACCATGGCCAAGTCCAGGGAGTTGGGTATGCGCACCTTCGACCAGGCCTTGTTCGATCTCTACAACGAAGGCTTCATCGGTTACGACGAAGCGATCCGTAATGCGGATTCGGCAAATGAACTGCGGCTGCAGATCAAGCTGCGGGCGAATCGTGGAAAGGATGGGGAGGCGGCGGCGGGCGGGTTGAACCTGGCGATCAGCGAGGAGCCGGAGGAGGACGAGGAAGAGGGTAAGGTGAAGAAGTAGGTCTTGTCGCGCGCTGGGGTTCGTTGGGCTTTGCCTGGTTTACGGTTCTTTATTTGCTTGCTGGGTTTCGCTGCGCTCTACCCAGCCTACCGTCCTTTATAAAGAACCGTAGGGTGGGTAGAGCGCAGCGAAACCCACCGCGCCTCTAATCGTCCCCATCCACGCACCCTCACCGCAAACTGTAAAACGCCCCGCGTCCCGGATAACTGGCGATGTCGGCCAGGTCTTCCTCGATGCGCAGCAGCTGGTTGTACTTGGCCATGCGATCGGAACGCGACAGCGAACCGGTCTTGATCTGCAACGCATTGGTGCCCACCGCGATATCGGCAATCGTCGAGTCCTCGGTCTCGCCGGAACGGTGCGAGATCACCGCCGTGTAACCGGCGCGCTTGGCCATCTCGATCGCGGCGAAGGTCTCGGTCAGGGTGCCGATCTGGTTGAT
>NZ_DASRXF010000087.1:0-2112 GCF_035654295.1 Noviherbaspirillum sp.
CATGCCGGCACGGTCGAGTTCGGTGGCGGCGGCGAGGTCTTTGATGAGCAGAGTGGTCATGGTGTATCTCCTAGAGTTGGTTGGGTTGGACGAGCATTTCGTTGCGCTCGACATACCTATTGCGAGGAGTGTGCCAGCGCCGGGGTGCTGCCCGCAGGGTGCTCGCAAGGCATTGAAAAATAAGGGGATTTTCCAATTCTCGCGGTGCCGCGTGAGATTTTTGGCATGTGCCCGCAGGCGGCGCGCGCCCGACACCTTGCGGCGATGTGTTCGTGCGGATGGAACAGCTTGCCTTCAGTGCCGTGTGATGACTCGGGCGATGGATGTTCCGGCAACGCGGAAGCCGAGGCGGTGGTAGAGACGCACTGCTGCCGCGTTGTCCTGCATGACGCGCAGGAAAGGCGTATCCCCACGCCGGCGCTGATGCAGGAGTATCTTGGCCACCAGTTGCCGCGCCAGTCCCTTGCCGCTGAAGTCCGGGTGCGTGCACACGCCGGTGATTTCGCTGTAGCCGCCGGCGCAAGGTCGGCTGCCGGCCATCGCGACCAGCCGTTCTCCGTCCAGGATGCCGAAGTATTCGCCCAGCTCCAGCGTCTTCAGCGTGAAGGGGCCGGGGCCTGTCAGCGTTGCCAGTTCGAGCGCCGCCGCTGCGTGGCGCGCATCGAGCAGGACGGCTTCCGTTGCAGCGTTCGCGAACGGATCTTGCGGAACCATCCTGAGCATGAGGCCTTCGGTGTCGATCTCCCAGCCATCCGGCAAACTCCCGGCCCAGCCGTCGCAGTAAATGTGTTCGCCCGGCCGCACCCATCGCGCCAGTGCATGCAGGTCCGGCGCTGCGGGATCGGCAAACGCGGCGACGGGCGGATAACCCGGTGCATACCTCCGTACGGCATGATTGCCAACGGTAAATCGCGCGTGCGGTCCCACGAGTGTGTGCCAGACAATGTTGTTGAAGAGGGTCATGCTGCCAGCCGGTCGTCGTGCTGCAGGCACCCGTCTCTGCTAGCCGCATGGCGGCCGGGTGTGGGATCGAGGCGCGTTCGCGCGGGCCACAGCCCGGCAGGGCGGGCCAGCATGATGAGCACCATCGCCATGCCGAGCAACAGCTGGCGCAGCACTTCGGATTCCAGCACAACATGGCCGAACAGCTCGCGCTGCACCGGTTCGACGAGATGGCGCAGCACTTCCGGCAGGACTGCCAGGATCACGCCGCCGAGCACCACGCCGGGCACATGGCCCATGCCGCCGAGCACCACCATCGAAAGCACGGCGATGGATTCGTTGAGAACGAATGACTCGGGAGAAATGTAGCCCTGGAAGGCGGCGAACATGGCTCCCGCGACGCCGCCCGAAGAGGCGCCGAGGGCGAAGGCGAGCAGCTTCACTTTGCTGGTATCGATGCCCATGGCCTGCGCGGCCGTTTCGTCTTCGCGTATCGCCATGAACGCACGACCGAGGCGGGAATGCTGCAGGCGCACGGAGAGCGCGATGAAGGCCGTGCACAGCGCCAGGAACAGGAAGTAATAGGCGTTCACCGAAGGCATGGCGTAGCCGAAAATGTCGAGCGTGGCGCCGGCACCGGGCTTGCCCGCGAGCGAGACGCCGAAGATGCGGACCGGGTCGACCATGTTGATCCCTTTCGGTCCGTCGGTCAGGTTGACCGGCGCGTTCAGGTTGATGAGGAAGATGCGGATGATCTCACCGAACCCGAGCGTGACGACGGCAAGGTAATCGCCGCGCAGCTTGAGCGCCGGCGCGCCCAGCAGGATGCCGAAGATTGCTGCGAGCCCGGCGGCCAGGGGCACGATGGCCCAGATGGAGAGGTGGATGCCGTCTTGCGCCGCTTCCGGCCCGAGAAGGCGCCGTGCAGCCTCGCCGGCCGCCGGATAGGCATGGACGAGGGAGTCGAGCACGACCGCGAACTGCGGCGAGGCGAGCAGTGCCGTCATGTAGGCACCGACCGCGTAGAAGGCGATATAGCCGAGGTCGAGCAGGCCGGCGAAGCCGACCACGATATTCAGGCCGAGCGCCAGCAGGATGTAGAGCAGCGCCATGTCCGCCATGCGTACCCAACTGTTGCCGAAGGGCGCGGCGATGAAGGGGAACAGCACC
>NZ_DASRXF010000088.1:0-11398 GCF_035654295.1 Noviherbaspirillum sp.
CTAACGACGAACGTTACGCTCTGGCCGCTTAATAACCGGCTAGCCCTACACCACCTCTTCCCTGGGGTGGGCTGGTAACAGCACGTAGGGTCATTCACAGGGAATCGCTTCAAGCCGGGTCACTTGGCTTGGGGTTAAATCTAAGGTGACTCGCCTGATCGCAGCGTGCGCGTCCGCGTCGCTCAGGTTAAAACAAATGACAGCGCTAAGTATGTAGAACTGTCTGTAGAGGGCTTGCGGACGCGGGTTCGATTCCCGCCGTCTCCACCACCAATTCGGCAACACCTTAAAAAACCCACGAAAGCAGCCACGCTTCCGTGGGTTTTTTTATCACTCATCGCCCCACGCCCGCCTTTCGCGCAGAGCGGATCGACCGTAGCGTCGCTTCCGCCTCCTCCTGCCAGGGACCGCCGAGCGCTACCGCTCGAGCGGCGATGTCGGCCGCACGATCCAGCTCCCCCATGTCGGCAAGCACCGTGGCGAGGTTGTTGAGCACGGCCGCGTTTTTCGGATGGGCATCGGCAGCACGCCGGAAGACGGACTCTGCCGTCTTGAGATCTCCCGCGGCAAACGCGGCATTGCCGAAGCCGACTTGCAAGGTGAGGTTATCCGGCCACCGCTTCAACGCCGCTTGATACGCACCGCGCACCTTCGCGGAGCCCGCCGTCCTTTCGAACGCAACCAGGCTGTCGACGATGGCGGCTTCGCCGGGCGTGACCGGGATTCGTCCCGGCGGCGCAGCCACCATCCCCCAATAGCCGCTGCGCGCCCATGTGTTTTCAAACGTGCTCAGGGGCATCTCGAGGCGTTCCGTGATACCCGAGCGCAGCACGATGGTTTCCGCATCGAGGTCGTAGCCAATTGCTACGGCGTAGTGCCAAAGAGGGAATAGCGGCAGGCTGAGATTCTGCAGCACGATCACGGGATTGCCCGCGGCGATCTCGGCGGCGAGTGCATCCAGGCGCGGGGGAATCACGACGCCGACAGCACCGTTGCGGCGCGCTGCGGCCAGCATCTCGGGCTGCAGGCTGCCTTCGCGTGCCGGGACGAAGACTTGCGATACCAATGCTTCCGGCCCCACCGCAATGCCGGCGGCATTGAGCGACATCGCCAGCGCGGCCGGGCCGCACTGGTAGCGCTCTTGCGGATGGAAAGGAGTCGAGGACAATTCGGCCCGGCGCGGCAAGTCGGGGACGCCGCGCATGAGCAACGATTGCGTCTGCGTCGCGCAGCCGGCAAGCAGCAGCATCGCCGCGAGCCAGACGAATACGGACCCCAGCCAGGGGGACGTTCTCCCCCTCTCGCCTTGCATCTAGCGCCGCGAACGCGTGAACGGGAATACCTTGGTCAAACCAAGGATGTCGGTCACGAGCAGGATGACGAAGATCAGTACCAGCGCGCCGACAATGTCGCCGCCCGCAGGCAGGCTGTCGATCTGGGATGCGAGGGTAGCCGCTTCCTCGTCACTGAGTGCCGCAACGCGCGCCTGCGCATCGTCCTTGCTCACGCCGAGGCGTTCAAGATGGGCGAGCACTTCGGGCCGGTCGAGGGCCGCGCCGATTTTTTCACGGTCGCCGGATGCAGCATTGGCCGCATGGATCTGCTCTGTGCCGATCATTGCCGCCTGCACGGTCTGCGTGAAGCCGACGAAGGTAAACGCGGAAAGCACGGCGCCGACGAGGGCGCGCTTCACTGCTGACATGATCATCTCCTTCTGCTTGTTGGCGCCCTGCCCGATCAGGGCCAGGGCATGGGGGTCACGTTCCGGTACTGCCCATCGTCGTCATCGCCGAATGCGGGACGCGGCAGGGTGTCGTTCCCGTCCGCGTCACCAAGCTTTGGTCCGACGATCTGGCCGATCTCGCGCCGCCCTTCACCGAAATCGGATGACAGTAGCGGAGTCTCAGGTTTCGGCCAGTTCGTCATTGCCCACTGTACGAGCTCGTCGAAGCGCCGCGTCAGCTCTGCGGCGTACTGATCGCATTCTTCCTTGCTTGCCATTCGGCTGCTCCCGCAGGTTGGTGTCAGGATCGGTTGTCGGTCGGCGGTGCTCCCGGGGTCATGCGGCCGGGATCCTTGAGGTCGTCGTCGGTCACGTCGCGTCCGGGAGGATCGATCTGCTTGGCGAGGCGCTCAAGCTTGCTGTCCTTGCTGTCCGGTGTCCGGTTTGCTTCGTGGTCGCGCCGTTCTGGTGGAGTAGTCATGTCGGTTCCTCCTTCAGTGATGGTCGGACGTCTTGCCGGGTTCGGGGCGGATCTCCTCCGGCCGGCGGGCCACGTCTTCCTTGCGGATGCCGGAGGGCAAGCCGATGTCGTCGATGCCAATCGGATTGTCCTTCGTGCGCACTGCCTCCCTGTCGCCTTTGCCAGGTTCGACAGGCGTCTTTTGCCTGTTGTCCATATCGCCTCCAAAAAAAATTAGACGGAGGCCACTCGCGATGGTTCTTGCCGTTTTCAACACGGGCCGCCATCCCTCCGCCAAGAACTATCGCGGCACGGCTTCATCATATGGACAGGTGCGCCGTAGTGCGTCACACGCGTGCCATGACGCAAAGGAGGAATGCATGGGGCAGCAAGTGAAACACCTGATGGACGAAGCGGATATCGGCAGCGGCGACAAGTCGCCAGGGCAGGTTGACGTGGAACGGGATGAACAGTCCCTGGGGCGCGGGCCGGACGGCGACGGGCAACAGGGCCGGGTCCTGCAGAGCGGTACGCATCTGGCGCGCATCGTTGCCGTCGCACAGCCGGACGGCCTGTTCGAAGCGCAGGTGTATGTCCGCCTGACACGCGAACCCGAGGTCGCAGAAACTTATATTCCGGCGGGAACCTACCCGACCGAGGCCGAGGCATGGGCCGCGGCCGAGGAACGCGCGCAGCGGGCCTTCAACGAGCACGAGTTCTAGCGCAACGACTGAGATCCAGCCCATCCCCTACAATACGGGCTTTCCGCCGCACGCGCGGCATTGCCTGCGATTGACATGGACTGGAGTGGAATGGCCGTTCGCCCGATCAAGCGACTCATCGCAACCTGCGTATTTGGATCCCTGCTGACCGCATGCCAGTCGGACCGGCAAGAGCGCGAAGAACAGGCCAGAGCCGTCCTGCTGCCGGACAAGGGCGTGAGCGTCTATGCCGCCGGTGACATCGCCGAATGCAAATCCGCCCGTGCGGAGGACAGCAATGCCGCGAAGACCGCCGCCCTTGTGCGCGCCGGACTGAGCGCCGACGAGGAGGCGGTCGTTCTGCCCCTGGGCGACACGACCTATCCCATCGGTCTCCTGCACGAGTTCACCGCTTGCTATGAGCCGACCTGGGGGCAGTTCAAGGCGCGCACCCGCCCTATCCCGGGCAACCACGAGTACTACACGCCGCAGGCGGCCGGGTATTACACCTACTTCGGGGAAGCCGCCGGGCCCGCCAGGCTGGGCTATTACAGCTTCATGCACGGCGGTTGGCAGGTCATCGCCCTCAACAGCTATCTCAAGCCGGCGCAGCACAACGCGCAAATGGCGTGGCTGAAGGAAGAGCTGAAGCGCAGCACCGCCAAGTGCACGCTTGCCTATTGGCACCATCCTCTGTACAGCTCGGGCGGCCACGGCAGCGACAAGCGCATGCAAGACGCGTGGGCGATCCTGCACGCCGCCGGGGCGGAGCTTGTGCTCTCCTCGCACGACCACAACTACGAACGCTTTGCTCCGCAGGATGCAGAAGGCCAGCAGGACGATGCACGGGGCATGCGCCAGTTCGTGGTGGGCACCGGTGGCGCGAAGCTGACCCCGATGCGCTTTCGCCGCTTCAATAGCGAGGCCTCGGACAATTCGACGTATGGGGTGCTGAAGCTGGTGCTGAAGGAAGCGGGATACGAATGGGAGTTTCTTCCCGTCGAGAAAGACGGCTTCACCGACCGCGGCGCTGCGCTTTGTCATTGAACCGGGCACATCCTGCACGGATGCCTGTCATATCAGGAAAGACAAGAGCGCGACAGCGTGGCTTGCAGACACTTAACCTGACAGGATCCAGACAACATGAAGGCAAAGAATCCAGGCTCCATCCGGCTGTTCTACGCGCTCTGGCCCGACGATCCGACCGCCACGCGGCTGCAGCAGTTGCAGGCTCCCATGCATGGAAGAAGGATTCCTTACGCCAACCTGCATGTGACGCTGGTCTTCCTGGGACAGCAGCCGGTCACCCTGCTTCCCGAGCTGACGGACATCCTGTCGCGCATCCCGCGCACGGAGCTGTCACTGACGCTGGACCGCGTCGGCTATTTCACGCGCAACCGCATTGCATGGGTAGGCCCGAGCGAGACGCCGGAGGCGCTGGCATCACTGCACGGCTGGCTGGTGCAGGAACTCGCGGACCGCAAGGTGGCCTTCAACGACCAGCACCGTTACCGGCCGCACGTCTCGCTCGCGCGCGATGCCGAACTGCCGCCCGACCTCACCTTCGATCCCATCGTGTGGCAGGCCAGGCAAGCCGTGCTGGTGCAGTCGACGACCACGTCGGAAGGTTCGATCTACCGGATACTCGCATCGCGCGCGCTGGACAAGGACGTATGGGTACCGGACGAAGCGCGGCAGGAAGGCATCGATGCGCCGCGGGCATGATGCCCCGGCTACGCTTCGGCAGCGAGCTTGCGCAACACCTGTGAGGCCGCGACCAATCCGAAGGAGGCTGTCACGACCATTGCCGAACCGAAGCCTGCGCAGTTGAGGCCGGTGATGCCGGCTTCGATCCCGCAGCTATCGCCGCTCTCCGGAAAGCGCAGCGGCTCGGTGGAAAAGACGGCGTCGATGCCGAACTTGTTCTTCATGCCACGGGGGAAACCGTGTTGGGCGCGCAGGCGCTTGCGCACCTTGGCGAGCAGCGGTTCCTGCTCTGTGCGCGACAGATCGCGGATCTCGATCTTCGTCGGATCGGTTTGGCCGCCGGCGCCGCCGATGGTGATCAGCCGGATGCCCTTTTCACGGCAATAAGCGATGAGCGCGGTCTTTGCCTTGACGCTGTCGATTGCATCGATCACGTAATCGTACTTGCCGGCGCCGATCATCTCGTCGAGGTTTTCCGGCGTGATGAAATCCTCGATTTCATTCACCGCGCAGTACGGATTGATCTGCGCGATGCGCTCGGACAGCGCCGTCACCTTGGCCTTGCCGATGGTGTCGGTCAGTGCATGGATCTGGCGATTGACGTTCGATTCTGCAACATTGTCGAGATCGATCATGGTGATGCGGCCGATTGCGCTTCGTGCAAGCGCTTCGACCACCCATGAGCCCACACCGCCTACGCCGATTACGCAGACGTGCGCGGTGCGGAAGCGCGCAAGCGCGGTCTCGCCGTAGAGGCGCGCAATGCCGCCGAAACGACGTTCAAAATCGACGTCGTTATCAGAAGTGACATTGAGCGACGGAAAGGAGATGACTGCGTTCATCCCGTCATTTTAACGGACGGAAACCGCCTGTGTTTTTGTGCGGAATTATTTTTCTCCGTTTATTGCAGCAAGGCCAGCATTGGCGGTATCGTTGAACGGTGTTTCCCTCCGTACCGCTGCTCCACCTGATCCTTGTCGCCTTGACAGCGCATATCGCGCTGGCCGGCGTGCGCATCACGACTTCGCTCTATGCGCTGTCCATGCACGCATCCGAATTCACGGTCGGCATCCTGATTGCACTCTTCTCGCTTTTTCCGATGTTGGGGGCGGTGGCCGCCGGACGCCTGATCGACCGCATCGGCATCCTGCGTCCCATGATGGCGG
Source organism: Noviherbaspirillum sp. (assembly GCF_035654295.1). Classification (GTDB taxonomy): domain Bacteria; phylum Pseudomonadota; class Gammaproteobacteria; order Burkholderiales; family Burkholderiaceae_D; genus Noviherbaspirillum. The sequence goes on from NZ_DASRXF010000088.1 coordinate 5,758, forward strand.
GAAGCATCGCGATGGCGCTCGGCTGCGCACTGCCGGGGATCGTCGACGGGCTGCCGGTGCTTTTCCTCGCCACGATGCTGATTGGGACCGGCTTCATGGTGATCCAGGTCGCCGCCCAGCACATGGTCGGCGCGGCGAGCGCGGCGGAGCAGCGGGCATCCAACTACAGCTGGCTCGCACTCGGGTTCTCTGTTTCCGGCTTCACCGGCCCGGTGCTTGCCGGATTGATCATCGATGACGCTCCCTACTTCACGGCATACCTTGTGTTTGCTGGTGTCGCGGCGGCTGCGTTCGTACTCGTCGCGTCCGGCAAGCTGTCTGAAATCCATCTGCACCGGCCTGCCCGGCACACGGAGACAGGCAAGGCGCTCGACCTGCTGCGCCTGCCCGAAATGCGGCATATCTTCATCGTGGGCATGCTCCTGTCGTCCGCATGGGACCTGTTCACCTTCGTGCTCCCCATCCACGGCGCACGCTCGGGTTTCGCCGCCTCGACCATCGGCTTCATCCTCGGCTGCTTCTCGACGGCGACCTTCCTGGTGCGCCTGGCGATGCCGCTGATCGCGCGCCGCCTGTCAGAGTGGCAGGTGCTCACCGGTGCCCTGGTCCTGGCCGCGCTGTGCTATGCCGTATTCCCCTTCGTGCGGCAGCCGCTGTCGCTGATGGTCGTAGCCGCCATCCTCGGGCTCGCGGTCGGATCCGCGCAGCCCAACATGCTGGCATTGCTGCACCACGTGGCGCCTTCCGGGCGGGCCGGCGAAGCCGTGGGCATCCGCGTCACCATCGGCAATGCCTGCCAGGTCTTCCTGCCGCTCGCATTCGGCGGCGCGGGTGCGGCGCTCGGCCTGCCGGTGGTCTTCTGGAGCATGACGGCAATGATCTGCGCCGGCCTTCCCATCGCATGGCGCAAGACGCGCCTTTCCAAGGCAGAATAAGCAGCTTTGCGTTTTCGCAAAAATTGATTCATGACAAGGCAAAAGCCGGGCGCCAACGTATCGTTGACGTCCTGCTGCAGATGCACGTCGGAAGCGCCGTTGATAGTTATCAAAAAGGCAATGGCTTGTCATTCACTTCACGCAGAGTAACCTGCAAAATGAATAGGGACGATGATGTCGATAGCGGATCTACGTAAGGATTACAGTCGCGCAAGCTTGTCGGAGTCGGATGCCAATCCGGACCCCATCGAGCAGTTTTCGAAATGGTTCGGCGAAGCGATCGCCGCGCAGGTGCCGGAGGCGAATGCGATGACGGTATCGACGGCCACCGCCGAGGGCCGCCCCTCGTCGCGCATCCTCCTGATCAAGGATTTCGACCAGCGGGGCTTCACGTTCTTCACGAATTACGAAAGCCGCAAGGGACAGGAACTCGATCGCAACCCGTTTGCGGCGCTGCTGTTTTACTGGATCGAGCTGGAGCGCCAGGTGCGTATCGAGGGCGGAGTGGAACGCATCACGGATGCGGAAAATGACGCTTACTACAACAGCCGGCCCGTGAAGAGCCGCTTGGGCGCCATCGCATCGGCGCAGAGCCGCCCGATTGCAAACCGGGAAGCGCTGGAAGCGCGGGTGCTGGAGGTGGAACAGCAGTACGGCGACCATCCGGTTCGCCCCTCGCATTGGGGCGGGTACCGCCTGGTGCCGGACTATCTCGAATTCTGGCAGGGCCGCCCGTCGCGCCTGCATGATCGCATCGCTTATCGCCGTCAGGCGGACGGCAGCTGGCAGTTGCAACGATTACAGCCTTAAGGAAGCTTTGCCCGCAGTACCTTGGTTCGTGTGATCAATCCGTTGTTGCGGAGGGGTTATCGTGTTCTGGGAGAAAAAGCTCGGGAGTTGGGTTGACGGTATCCGCAGCCATGCGGCACTCCCCTTGCGCCTCGAATTGTGGAACGGACAGCAGCTCGATTTCGGCCAGCAGGCGCCGCAAGTCACTGTGAGAGTGCCGCACGCGTCGGCACTCAGCTATCTCCTGACACCCTCTCTGTTCAACCTCGGCAAGGCCTATGTCGAAGGCGAGATCGAAGTCGAGGGGCGCGCCAAGGAAATCATTTCGATCGGCACCGCGCTGGCGCACCACACGCTCCGGCCCGAAGGCAAGTTCGCGCGCATCGTGCGCAGCTTCCAGCACTCGCGGAAGAAGGATGCGGAAGCCATCCGCTACCACTACGACGTGTCCAACGATTTCTACCGCGAGTGGCTGGACGAGAACATGGTGTACTCCTGCGCCTATTTCGAGAACGGCGACGAAGACCTGGGCACCGCGCAGCTGATGAAGATCGACCACATCCTCACCAAGATCCGCCTGCAGCCCGGCCACACCCTGCTGGACGTCGGTTGCGGATGGGGAGCGCTGGTCATCCGTGCCGCGCAGAAGTTCGGCGCGAAGTGCGTCGGCATCACCCTGTCGCAGAACCAGTTCGAACTCGCGAAGGAGCGCATCAGGCAGGCCGGTGTTGGACATCTTGTCGATATCCGGCTGGAGGATTATCGCGACACCGGCGGCACCTACGACCGCATCACCAGCGTGGGCATGTTCGAACATGTCGGCGAGAAGCACCTTCCGGAATACTTTTCGAAGCTGCGCGCGCTGCTGGCCGACGACGGGCTCGTGATGAACCACGGCATCACGACCACCGATCCCGATAACGGCGAAACCGCGTTCGGCGGCGGCGAGTTCATCGAACAGTATGTATTCCCGCACGGAGAACTCGTACACATCGGCACGGTACTGAATGCGATGCAGCGCGGCGGACTGGAAGCGATCGATGTCGAAAACCTGCGCCGGCACTACGCGAAAACCTGCGGCATCTGGGCAGAAAATTTCGAAGACCGGGCAGACCGAATCCGCGCGCTGGTGGATCCCAGGCGTTTCCGGATCTGGCGTGTTTACCTCGCCGGCTGCGCCTATGCGTTCGCACAGGACTGGGTGTCGCTGTACCAGGTGGTGTGCACCAAGGCCGGACGCGACGCCTCAACGCTGCCCTGGTCGCGCCGCTACATTTACCACTAGAGCCGGATCTTCGCGGCGTACTCGCGCAGTTTCTCCATGCCCGGCTCCTTGCGCGGCCAGGTCAGGTCGACACCGTCATTGTCGTAACGCGGCAGCACATGCAGGTGCAGGTGGGGCACGGTCTGAAAGCCGGCGGGCCTGTTGGCCTGCAGCACGGTGATGCCGTCGGGCTGGAACGCCTCCTGCACCGCCTTCGCAATGCGATGCGCGGCGCGCATCATCGCGGCCGCCGCATCCTCGTCGGCATCCATCAGAGTGACATAGGGTTTGCGGGTCGCCACCAGCACGTGGCCGGGGTTGACCTGCCCGGCATCCATGAAGGCGAAGACATGTTCGTCCTCGTAGACCTTGGCGCTCGGAAGCTCGCCCCGGATGATCTTCTCGAAGACCGTCGTCATTGCTCCTCCCCCGCTCAGGCTTCCGCCTTGGCCTTGTCGGCGAAGACCTTCCTGAACTTCGCGACCTTGGGTGCAACGACAAATGCGCAGTAGCCCTGCATCGGGTGCTGGCGGAAATAATCCTGGTGATAGTCTTCCGCCTTGTAATAATCCTGGATAGGCGCGATCTCGGTCACGATGGGGGCGTCCCATACGCTCGCCATGCACGCCACCACCTGGCGCGCGAGTTCCTGCTGCTCCGGCGAATGATAGAAAATCACTGAACGATACTGGGTGCCGACATCATTGCCCTGGCGATCGGGCGTCGTCGGGTCGTGGATGGTGAAGAAGATCTCCAGGATTTCGCGATAGCTGATGATCGACGGGTCGAATTCGATGCGCACCACCTCCGCATGCCCGGTATTGCCGTCGCATACCTGCTCGTAGGTAGGATTGCGCACGTGCCCGCCGGCGTAGCCATTCTCCACGTGCAGCACGCCCTTGAGTTCCTGATAGACCGCCTCCAGACACCAGAAGCAGCCGCCGCCAAGTGTTGCGATTTCCGAGGCCATGATCGACTCCATGTATTTGTGTAATGACTTTAGCGCAAAGAAGCGGAGCTGCCTATGCCGCAATGAGAACCGTCAATAATTTCCGACATGCAGCACGCGCTAACACGCGTTGCCGCTGGTGTATCATTTTCGCCACCTGTTGCCATTCTTGAAAACCATGCTGCAAGCAAGCTCTCTGGTGGACTCCCTCAAGCGCGAGCTCAAGGCGCGCGACATTACGTATGCCGATCTCGCCAAGCGCATCGGCATGTCGGAAGCGAGCGTCAAGCGGATGTTCTCGCAAAAGAATTTCACCTTGCAGCGGCTGGATGAAATCCTGCAGGCCGCGCAGATCGACTTTCGCGACATCGCCTTTGCCGGGCACGATGAATCCCGCCTCATTTCAGAGCTCAGCCATGCGCAGGAAAAGGAAATCATCGGCGATCCGAAACTATTCATCGTCGCCGTCTCGGTGCTGAACCAGCTGACGCTGGCGCAAATCGTCGAGGTCTATCGTTTGAGCGAGGCCGAGGTCGTCAAATGCCTGGTCCGGCTGGACAAGATCGGGATCATCGCGCTGCTGCCGAACAACCGCGTGAAACTGCTGATATCGCGCACCTTCCGCTGGATTCCGGACGGGCCGATCCAGACCCATTTCCGCGAACAGGCCTACGGCGACTTCCTCGATTCCCAGTTCGACGGCGACCATGAACTGCTCCGTCTGGTCAATGTCATGCTTTCCAAGAAATCCATCGCCGCCCTGCTCGAACGTCTCAAACAGGTAGCGCGCGAAGTTGCGCAGCAGCACCAGGAGGATGCGCGCCTGCCCTTCGAAGACAGGTATGCGATCAGCATGCTGCTGGCGGCGCGGCCGTGGATGCCGAAGTCATTCCAGGCGATGCTGCGCGAGAAGCCGGCGGCAACGCGCGTGGTGCGCCGCAAATGAGCGGCGCCCACTTGTCCCGCTTGTTTCTCGTCAAGGCCGGTTTTTCGGCATAATGGACGGATTAACACGGATTCCAGATGTCAGCTCAATCTTCCAGCGCGGGGCCGCCCGGATTCGACTCGCGCCAATTCCGCACCGCCTTGTCGCAGTTCGCCACCGGCGTGACGATCATCACCACGCGCCTGCCGGACGGCACCTTCCTCGGCCTGACCGCCAGTTCGTTCAACTCCGTATCGCTCGATCCGCCGCTGGTACTGTGGAGCCTTGCGCAAACGGCCAAGAGCCTGCCTGTCTTCACCGGCAACTCGCATTACGTGATCAACATCCTGTCCGGACACCAGACCGCGCTGGCGGAGCGCTTTGCCAAGCGCATCGATAACCGCTTCGAAGGCGTCGAATTCGAGCTGTCGCGCACCGGCCTGCCGATCCTCAAGGGTGCGGCGGCATGGTTCGAATGCCACAACCGCAGCCGCTATCCGGAAGGTGATCATGTGATCTTCGTCGGCGAAGTCGAGTGCTGCGACGCGACGCCGCAATCGGCACTGGTATTCCACGGCGGGCAGTTCATGGCCACCACACCCGCCAAATAACAACAAGGGACGCAACATGACCAAATCGAAAGCACAATTCCACTGGGACGATCCGCTGCTGCTCGACCAGCAGCTCACGAATGAAGAGCGCATGGTGCGCGACGCGGCCAACGCCTATTGCCAGGAGCGCCTGCAGCCGCGCGTGCTGGAAGCCTTCCGCCACGAAAA
>NZ_DASRXF010000089.1:0-55394 GCF_035654295.1 Noviherbaspirillum sp.
CGTGGAAGACGAGGTCGAGGCCGAGGGCAATATCCGCATGCGCCGCTTCGGTGACACCTATACCGGCGACGAGCTGCGGCTCAAGATCGAGGCCGGCGAGGGCTATGTCACCAATCCGACCTACCGCCTGGAGCGCAACAACGCACAGGGACGCGCCGACCGCATCGATTTCGAGGGCGAGGACCGGGCCGTGGTGCACGAAGGTTCGTACAGCACCTGCGAAGGCCCCGATCCCGACTGGTACCTGAAATCGGGCCGGCTCAACCTCGACAATGCGCGCGACGAAGGCATTGCGCACCGCACCCTCGTGTATTTCAAGGGCGTGCCCATCCTCGCCGCGCCGGCGATGTCCTTTCCGCTGTCGGACGCACGCAAGTCCGGCGTCCTTCCGCCCACCATCGGCACGACCAGCCGCGGCGGCCTGGAAGTCACGGTTCCCTATTATTTCAACATCGCTCCCAACCGCGACCTGACGCTTTATCCAAAGATTTACGCGCGGCGCGGCCTGCAGCTGGGCGCCGAGGGACGCTACCTGGGCGAGAGCTATTACGGCCAGACGCGCGTCGAATACCTTCCCGACGACCAGCAGACCGGGACCGACCGCTACGCGCTCTCGTCGACGCACACGCAATTCCTGGCGCCTGGCCTGGCCTGGACGTGGAACATCAACAGCGCGTCCGACGACGACTACCCGACCGATTTCTCGCGCACCATCACGGAAGCGACGCAACGCCTGCTCCTGCGCGACACGGCATTGACCTATGTCACCCCGCTGTGGCAAGCCTCGGCGCGCGCATCCAACTACCAGGTGCTGCAGGACCCCGTGGTGCCCATCGTCCGTCCCTACGACCGCCTGCCGCAGATTACGTTCCATGCCGGGAAGCAGGACGTCAACGGCTTCGACTGGGACGTCGATTCGGAAGTCACCCGCTTCTGGCATCCGAGCCTGCTGCGAGGCGACCGCTTCCTGGTCAATCCGCGCATCGCTTACCCGATCCTCAGGCCGGGCTACTTCATCACGCCGCGGTTGTCGCTGCATTCGACCCGGTACCAGCTCGACCGCAACACCCCGGGCGCCGCGGACAACCTGTCGCGCACGCTGCCGACCGTCTCGCTCGACAGCGGCCTGGTGTTCGAGCGCGACGCGCGCTTCTTCGGGAACGCGATGATCCAGACGCTCGAGCCGCGCCTGTTCTACGTCTATACCCCGTACAAGGACCAGTCGGCTTTCCCGAACTTCGACACGGCGGAAGCCGACCTGAGCTTCGCGCAACTGTTCAGCGAGAACCGCTTCATCGGCAGCGACCGCATCAGCGACGCCAACCAGCTGACCGCTGCAGTCATCTCGCGCTACATTGAACCGACGGGTGCTGAGCGCATGCGCTTTGCCGTCGGCCAGCGTTTCTATTTCACGGAGCAGCGCGTGACGCTGGGCGGTGCGCGCAACGAAAGCCGTTCCGACCTGCTCGTTTCCGCCTACGGACAGCTCACCCGGGCATTCAGCGTCGAAGGCAATGTGCAATACAGCCAGACACTGGATTCCATGAGCCGGGCCAACTACGGCGTGCGCTGGCAGCCGGCGCCCAAGCGCGTGCTCAACCTGCAATACCGCCGCGACCGCGTGAACAACCTGGAGCAGATCGACGTGTCGGGCCAATGGCCGCTGGCGCAACGCTGGTACGGCGTGGCACGCGTCAACTACTCCCTGCCCGACAGCAAGGTGGCGGAGGGGCTGCTGGGCATGGAATACAAGGCCGATTGCTGGGTATTCCGCATCGTCGGCCAGCGCACTCCGACCGCGACCGGCCAGACCAACTCGGCGCTTTTCTTCCAGCTCGAACTGAACGGGCTGACCCGCCTCGGCTCCAACCCGCTGGACGCGATACGCGCGAACATCCCCGGCTATCAGCTGGTGAATCAACCTTAACTACACGTTCATCATGAAGACTCTTCAGATCATGCGACTCGCAACATCACCGGCCCGCCACATCGTCGTGGCCGCCGCCGTCCTGTGCGCCGGCCTCGGTCTGCAGCATGACGCCGCCGCGCAGGCGAAGCCGGCCAATACCGCCACAACGGGCACACCGGCCGCACCGCGGGTCTACCTGGCCGATGCGATCCTTGCCGTGGTCAACAACGAAGTGATCACGCGCCAGGAGCTGGTCGACCGGCTGCGGCTGGTGGAGCGCCGCATGAAGAATCAGAACATCGCGCTGCCGCCGCCCGCCGAATTCCAGCGCCAGCTGCTGGAGCGCATGATCCTCGACCGCGCCCAGCTTCAGCTGGCCAAGGAGTACGGCATCCGCATCGACGACGTCATGCTCGACCGCGCGGTCGCGCGCATCGCCGAGCAGAACCGCATGTCGCTGCAGGAATTCCGCGCCACGCTGGAACGCGAGGGCACGCCCTTTGCCCGCTTCCGCGAAGAGATCCGCGAAGAGATCATGATGCAGCGCCTGCGCGAGCGCGAAGTCGATAACAAGATCCAGATCACCGAATCGGAAGTCGACAACTACCTCGCCGAGCAGGGCGCGCCGCAGGGACAGGAATTCCAGCTCTCGCACATCCTGGTGCGCACGCCGGAAAACGCCTCGGCCGAGCAGATCGCCGAGCGCCGCAAGCGCGCCGAAGAGGTGCTGCGGCAGGTCAAGGCCGGCGGCGATTTCGCCAAGCTGGCGGCAACCTATTCGGATGCCACCGACGCGCTCACCGGAGGCGACCTCGGCTGGCGCAACCAGGACCGCCTGCCGCAACTGTTCGTCAATGCGCTCGACGGACTCAAGCAGGGCGAAGTCTCGGGCCTCATCAAGAGCCCGAACGGCTTCCATATCCTCAAGCTCAACGGCACGCGCAGCGCGAGCGTGGTGAAGGCAGCAGGCAATTCCGTGCAGCAGACCCGCGTGCGCCACATCCTGATCAAGGTGAACCAGATCGTCACGCCGGGCGACGCCAAGCGCAAGCTGACGGAACTCAAGCAGCGCCTGGACAACAACGCCGCCAAGTTCGAAGACCTGGCCAAGCTGTTCTCCAACGACTTGTCCGCTTCCCGCGGCGGCGACCTCGGCTGGATCTATCCCGGCGACACCGTGCCGGAGTTCGAGCGTGCGATGGATGCGCTCAAGCCGGGCGAGGTCAGCGAACCGATCGAATCGCCGTTCGGCTACCACCTGATCCAGGTGCTGGAGCGCAAGAAGGATGACGTATCGCAGGAGCGCCAACGCCTCATCGCCCGCCAGGCGATCCGCGAACGCAAGCTGGACGAGGCGACCCAGGACTGGCTGCGCCAGCTGCGCGACCGTGCCTACGTCGAGTACCGCTTCGACGACGCGCGCTGAAACAATGGATAAGCGGCCGACCATTGCCATCACCTGCGGCGAGCCTGCGGGCATCGGCCCTGAGATCTCGATCCGGGCCGCCTGGGAAATGCGCGAGGAAGTGCGTGCGATCCTGATCGGCGATGCGGCGCTGCTGTCGATGACGGCCGCTGATATCGACCCGGCGATCCGCCTGGTCGCGATATCGACGCTGGCCTTCCGCAACAGCGGCCTGCCGCATCTGCCCGCCGGGCAGATTCCGGTCATCGATTGCCCGCTGGCCGAGCCGGCGGTGCCCGGCAAGCTCGATGCGCGCAACGGCAAGGCGGTGCTGCAGACGCTGGACGTGGCGATCCGCTACGCGATGCAAAAGCAGTTCGATGCCATCGTCACCGCGCCGCTGCAGAAGAGCACGATCAACGACGCCGGCGTGCCCTTCACCGGCCATACCGAATACCTCGCCGAGAAGACCGGCACGCCGCAGGTGGTGATGATGCTGGCCGGCGGCAAACCGATGCTGCGCGTCGCGCTCGCCACCACGCATCTGCCGCTGAAGGACGTGCCGGCCGCGCTCACGCAGGACAGCCTGGCGCGCACGATCCAGATCATCCACGCCGACCTGCAGCGCAAGTTCGGCATTGCCGAACCGCGCATCCTCGTCACCGGCCTCAACCCGCATGCGGGCGAGGGCGGCTATCTCGGACGCGAAGAGATTGACGTCATCACGCCGGTGCTGCAGACCATGCAGGCAAATGGGATCGACGCTCGCGGGCCGTATCCTGCCGACACGCTTTTCCAGCCCAAGTATCTCGAAAACGCCGACTGCGTCCTGGCGATGTACCACGACCAGGGCCTGCCGGTGCTCAAGCACGCCAGCTTCGGGCACGGCGTCAACATCACGCTCGGACTGCCGATCATCCGCACCTCCGTCGATCACGGCACGGCGCTCGACCTTGCCGCCGCCGGCATCGGCAAGGCCGATCCGGGCAGCATGTTCGAGGCGGTGAGGGTGGCCGCGCAGATGGCAAGGGCGTCCGCACAAGCAAACTAGTCAAATGAAACATATCCCACGCAAACGCTTCGGCCAGAACTTCCTGACCGACCAGGCGGTGTTGCACGACATCATCCGCGCCATCGATCCGCGCAAGGACGACACGATGGTGGAAATCGGCCCCGGCCTCGCCGCCATGACCAGCCTGCTGCTGGAATCACTCGACCGGCTGCACGTGGTCGAGCTCGACCGCGACCTCGTCGCGCGCCTGAAGAAGCGCTTCGATCCGGCCCGCCTCGAGATCCACGAAGGCGATGCGCTGCAGTTCGATTTCGCGTCGATCCCGGTGCCGGAAGGGAAGAAGCTGCGCGTCGTCGGCAACCTGCCGTACAACATCTCCAGCCCCTTGCTGTTTCATCTCGCCGCGATCGCACCGCGCGTGCAGGACCAGCATTTCATGCTGCAGAAGGAAGTGGTGGAGCGCATGGTGGCGGAACCCGGCGGCAAGGCTTACGGCCGGCTTTCCGTGATGCTGCAGTGGCGCTATTACATGGAACTGCTGTTCGTCGTCCCGCCGACCGCGTTCGATCCGCCGCCGGCCGTGGATTCGGCCATCGTGCGCATGATCCCGCTTGCGACGCCGCTCCCCTGCGATGCGGCCAAGCTGGAGCAGGTCGTGACGAAGGCGTTTTCGCAGCGGCGCAAGGTGATCCGCAACTGCCTGTCCGGCATGTTCACCGAAAGTGAACTGGTGGAAGCCGGCGTCGATCCGCAGGCGCGGCCGGAGGCGGTACCCGTGGAACAGTTCGTCGCCCTGGCGAACCGCCTCTAGCCCTACACCAGCCCGAACCAGCCGAGCACCGCGCCCGCGCCCAACATCCACAGCAGGTGCAGCCGGGTGCGCCAGATGATGATGGCGGAGACTGCCGTCAGTAGCCAGAGCGGCCAGTCCCTTGCCGCATCGTTGTGCGCACTGGTCAGCACCCATCCGGTCGCGACCAGGAGCGCGATCACGATCGGTCCCATCCCCTGCTTGAACGCACGCACGCCGCGCAGGTTGCGGTTGCGGTGGCCCCATTGCGCGGCGAGGTAGGTAAGCGTCGTGCTGGGCAGCATGATGCCGACCATCGTGACCATCACGCCGAACAGCCCCATGAGCAGGCTGCCGGTGTTGATGCCCACATGCCATCCCATCAGCGCGACAAACAGGATGTTGGGCCCGGGCGCCGCCTGTGCGATGGCGATGGAGGCGTTGAACTGCTGTTCCGTCAGCCAGCGCGTCTCGTCCACGAGATAGCGGTGCATCTCGGGCGCCGTGGTGATCGCCCCGCCGACCGACAGCAGCGACAGGGACAGATACTGCACGAACAGTTGCAGCCAGTCTGCCCATTGGAGGGACAAGCCGCTCATGGCTTCAGCTTCCTGTAGGTGAGGAAGCATGCCACGACGCCGAGGCTGGGCAGCACATAGAGCAGCGGCCAGCGCAGCAGCGCGATGGCGATGAAGCAGGCCGCGGCAAAGCCGATGCCGGCCGGCATTCCCAGGGGATAGTTCTTCAGCGTGGACAGCAGCCTGAGCCCGGCGGCGGTGATGAGACCGGCGGCGACCGCACCCATGCCGCGCAATGCACCGGCAAGGCCGGGATGATCGGCGAACTGTGCGTAGACGAAGGTCAGCAGCAGTACCACCACCAGCGGCAGCGACAGCATGCCGGCCAGCGCCGCGAGCGCGCCGGGCAGGCCGAAATAGCGGGCGCCGATCATCAGCGACAGGTTGACGACATTGGGTCCGGGCATGATCTGCGCGACCGCCCATTCCTCCACGAATTCCTCGCGCGTCATCCAGCGCTTCTTCTCGACCAGCTCGTGCTGCACGATGGCGAGCACGCCGCCGAAGCCTTGCAGCGCCAGCAGCGTGAAGGAGAGATAGAGGTCGGAGAGGGACTGCGGGCGCGGACGGTCGTGCGTAGCGTTCGTTACGTGCGAATCCATCCTGTTGCGTTATTCGCCCTTGCGTTCGATCAGTTCGATCTTGTAGCCGTCCGGGTCTTGCACGAAGGCGATGACGGTGTCGCCGCCCTTGACCGGTCCCGCTTCGCGCGTGACGTTGCCGCCGGCCGCCTTCACCTGCTCGCAGGTCTTGTACGCGTCGGGCACGCCGATGGCGATATGGCCGTAGGCCGAACCGAGGTCGTACTTGTCGACGCCGTAGTTGTAGGTCAGCTCGAGTTCCGCATGGTCCGGGTTGGTGCCGTAGCCGACGAAGGCCAGCGTGTACTTCTGTTCCGGCCGGTCGGTGGTGCGCAGCAGGTTCATGCCGAGCACCTTGGTGTAGAAGTCGATGGAACGTTGCAGGTCGCCGACCCGCAGCATGGTGTGAAGAATGCGCATGGAGTATTCCTGTTCAAAAAATGGGCAGCGTGTCGGGGCCACTTTCGCGCAGCACCCGCTTGGCCATTTCGAACTCCGGGAAGATCGATTGCACCGTCGCCCAGAAGCGCGGGCTGTGGTTCATCTCGCGCAGGTGCGACAGCTCGTGCGCGATCACGTAATCGATCATGGGCAGCGCGAAATGGATCAGCCGCCAGTTGAGCCTGATCTTGCCTTCCACGGTGCACGACCCCCACTGGGTCGTGGCCGACGACAAGGCAAACGAATGATAGGTAACGCCGAGTTTTTCCGCGTACACCGGAAGGCGTTCCGCAAACACGCGTTTCGCTTCCAGCTGCAGCCATCCTTGGACACGGTCCTTGAGCTGTTGTTCGCCGGCCTCGGGCGGCAGGCTGACGGTGAGCTCGCGCGTCTCGGCATTGTAGGTCACGCCCGTGGCTTGCGCCGCGAGGATGCGCAAGGCGATGTCATTGCCCAGATAGGGGAGTGTTGCGCCGTCGCACCATTGCATGTGCGGCTGCAGGCGGCGCGCGGAGCGTTCGCGGCGCTCGGCCAGCTTGGTGAGGATCCAGCGCTGCTTGTCGCGGATCGCGTTTTCGATCTCGGCGACCGTCACCCACTTCGGCGCCGTCACGCGCAGGCCGTCCTCATCGATGAGGAAGCCGATGGTGCGGCGCTTGGAGCGCGCGAGGCGGTATTCGAGGAAATGGTCGCGCACCTGTACCCGGCGGCGTCCCGGCTGCGCGACGCTGCCGGGTGTTGCAGGCGCCGGAAAGAGTTCCGGCGCTTCCTTCGGTGCCACCGGCGTCGGCACCGGAGCGGGTTGGTCGACGGCCGGCTGTGCGGAAAAATCCGGAGAGAAAAAGTCGAGCTGCAGCGAGAGCTGGTTGGGGTCAGGCGGAGTCTGGCGTAGCAGCTTCAAGGGAATCCGGGAGGTTGTCTTTTGAATAAATGCCGGGCGAGGAAATCACCCGCATCTCGGATTCTATCCAATTTTCAACTTGTTGCAGTAACTCAGCAGGGGTCTTGCCTTCCGGGGAAATCGGCTTGCCGATCGAAACGGTGATCAGGCCGGGCTTCTTGATGAAGCTGTTTTTCGGCCAGCATTCGCCCGCATTCATCGCGATCGGCACGACCGGCGTATTGGTTTCCACGGCAAGGCGGGTGCCGCCCGCCTTGTACTTGCCCTTCGTGCCCACGAAGGAGCGCGTGCCCTCGGGGAACATGATGATCCATTGGCCGCTCGCCAGGCGCTTGCGCCCATGTGCCACAACCTGGGCGAACGCATCCTTGCCCTTCTGCCGGTCGATCGGGATCATGCGCAGCAGTGCGATGCCCCAGCCGAAGAAGGGAATGTAGAGCAGCTCCTTCTTGAACACATACACCAGCGGGCGCGGGAAGCTGAAGAGGTAAGCGATCGTTTCCCAGGCCGACTGGTGCTTCGAGAGGAGGATGGCCGGCCCGTCGGGCAGGTTTTCGGTGCCCTTGAACTGGTAGCGGATGCCGCACACCGTCTTCGCGCTCCAGATCACGAACCGGTTCCAGAATGACGTCAGGTGGTAGCGTTGGTTGTAGGGAAGCGGCGCAAACAGGAAGCACATGGGTGCCCATACCACGGTCGCGATCACCATCAGGAGTGCGAACACGAGCGAACGCAGGAACAGGATAAAGCTAGACATCGGTTCTCCAGGAACGCCGCCCTAGGGGACTAGGGCCGGCGGATGCAATATTTATGCGGCAGCGGATACGCTTGCCGTCGATTTCAACAGCTGGTCGACGACGGCAGCCAGGTTCGGATAGACCGTCGTTCCCGGCGGCAGCCCGCCCTTGGCATGCGTCTTCTCGCCCTTTCCGGTCAGGACCAGGTAGGGCGTGCAGCCGACCACGAATCCCGCCTGCAGGTCGCGCAGCGAATCGCCGATGGCCGGCACGCCCTTGAGGCTGACTTCGAAACGCTCGGCGATCTCCTGCAGCATGCCCGGCTTCGGCTTGCGGCAGTCGCAGTTGTCGTCGGCGGCGTGCGGGCAGAAGAAGATGGCGTCGATTTCGCCGCCGACCACGCGCACCGCCGCGTGCAGTTTCTGGTGGATCGCGTTGAGCGTGACGATGTTGAACAGGCCGCGCGCAATGCCGGACTGGTTGGTGCAGACCACCACGCGGTAGCCCGCCTGGTGCAGGCGTGCGATGGCTTCGAGCGATCCGGGGATGGGCACCCACTCGTCCGGCGATTTGATGAACTGGTCGGAGTCGTGGTTGATGACGCCATCGCGGTCGAGGATGATCAGTTTCATGCGCGCGTGCTCGTCTGCTCTTGCTACCACTTTATGCCGCCAGTTTCGAGATATCCGCCACGCGGTTCATCATGCCGTGCAGGTCGGACAGCAGGGCGAGGCGGTTGTTGCGCAACTGCTCGTCCTCGGCCATCACCATCACGTCGTTGAAGAAGGCGTCGACGTTGTCGCGGATGTGCGCGAGCGTCTTCAGGGTACCGGTGAAGTCGCCGCTGGCGAATGCCGCGTCGACCTTGGGCTTGAGTTCCGTCATCGCGGTGAACAGGTTTTCTTCCGCCTGCTCCTTCAGCAATTCCTTGCTGACCTTGCCTGCGCCTACTTCCGTCTTCTTGAGGATGTTGGTGATGCGCTTGTTGGCGGCGGCCAGCGATTCGGCTTCCGGCAGGTCGGCGAAGGCCTTCACGGCATCCAGGCGCTCGACGATGTTGTCGAGGCGGTCCGGGTTCTGCGCGACCACCGCTTCGATCGCGCCTTGCGCATAGCCGCGCTCGCGCAGCAGTCCGCGCAGGCGATCCAGCATGAACTCGGTCACTTCAGCGGTGGCGTCCTTGAAGTTGGCATTGCCGGCGAACAGTTGCGCGGTGTCCTGCAGGACGGCCTTGAGCGACAGCGGCAGGCGCTTTTCCACCAGCATGCGCAGCACCCCAAGTGCATGGCGGCGCAGGGCGAACGGGTCCTTGTCGCCGGTCGGCTGCAGGCCGATGCCCCAGATGCCGACCAGCGTTTCCAGCTTGTCGGCGAGGGCGACCACCGTGCCGGTCTGCGTTTCCGGCAGCGTATCGCCGGCGAAGCGCGGCTGGTAGTGTTCGGAAGCGGCGCGGGCCACCTCGTCATGCTCGCCGTCGTGGCGCGCATAGTAGGTGCCCATGATGCCCTGCAGTTCCGGGAACTCGCCGACCATGTCGGTCAGCAGGTCGGCCTTGGCCAGCAGCGCGCCGCGCTCGGCCAGCGCCACGTCGGCGTTCAATGCCTGGGCGATCTTGCCGGCCAGCGTCTTGATGCGTTCGGTGCGCTGCGCCTGGGTGCCGAGCTTGTTGTGGTAGACCACATTCGCGAGGCCGGGCAGGCGGTCCGCGAGTTTCTTTTTCTTGTCCTGCTCGAAGAAGAACTTCGCATCGGACAGGCGCGGACGCACCACGCGCTCGTTGCCGCCGATGATGTGCTGCGGATCGGCGGTTTCCAGGTTGGAGACGATCAGGAAGCGGGAGCGCAGCTTGCCGTTGCTGTCGGTCAGCGCGAAATATTTCTGGTTGGTCTGCATGGTGAGGATCAGGCATTCCTGCGGCACCGACAGGAAAGAGTCCTCGAACTTGCATTCGTAGACCACCGGCCATTCGACCAGCGCCGTCACTTCGTCGAGCAGGCTTTCCGGCATCAGGGTCTTGTCATGGCCGGCCTTGTCGAGCAGCGATGCGCGGATGCGTTCCTTGCGCGCGTTGACGGAGGCGATGACCTTGCCTTGTACTTCCAGCGTCGACGCATAGCTCTCCGCACTGGCAACAGCGATGTCGCCGGACGACAGGAAGCGGTGGCCCAGCGTGACGCGTCCGGCGGACAGGCCGAGGATTGCGATGGGCACGACATCGGCGCCGTGCAGTGCGATCAGCTTGTGCGCGGGGCGCACGAATTGCACGGTGGAGCCGTCGGGGCGCTGGTAGCTCATCAGCTTCGGGATCGGCAGCTTGGCCACCGTGTCTTCCAGCGCGGCCTGCAGGCCGGCGTGCAGCGCGGAGCCGGGCGCGGTATAGTTGTAGAAGAAGCTTTCCGCCTTGCCGTCGGAGGCGCGTTCCAGGTCGGCCAGCGTGAGGTCGGGGAAGCCGAGCGCAGCCAGCTTCTTGGCCAGCGGCGGCGTCGGGTTGCCTTCCTTGTCGAGCGCGACGGAAACCGGCAGCACTTTTTCGCGGATGGATTTGTCCGGCGAGGTGGCGCGCACTTTCGTGATCGAGACGGCGAGGCGGCGCGGCGTGGCATAGGCGGTGGCGACGGCGTCGGCCTCGACGAAATCGCGCGACTTCAGGCCGTTGAAGATACCGGCGGCAAACGCCTCGCCCAGCCGGGCCAGCGCCTTGGGCGGGAGTTCTTCGGTGAGCAGTTCGACTAGCAGTGTCTGGTTCATGTTCTCTTGTCGTCATTCCCGCATGCGCGGGTGGATATTCTTAGGCAGCCTGGCGGGTGTCGCCGCACATCGGGAAGCCGAGCCTCTCGCGGGACTCGAAATAAGCCTGCGCGACCGAACGCGACAGGTTGCGGATGCGGCCGATGTAGGCCGCGCGCTCGGTGACGGAAATCGCGCCGCGGGCGTCGAGCAGGTTGAAGGTATGCGCCGCCTTCAGGATCATTTCGTAGGCGGGCAGGGCCAGCGGCACTTCCATCAGGCGCTTCGCTTCGGCTTCGTAGTTGCCGAACAGCGAGAACAGGAATTCGGTATTGGAGTGCTCGAAGTTAAAGGTCGATTGCTCGACTTCATTCTGGTGGAACACATCGCCATAGGTCAGGCGCTTGGTCACGCCGTGTTCTTCCCATTCGGTCCACACCAGGTCGTACACGTTTTCCACGCCCTGCAGATACATCGCGAGGCGTTCGATGCCGTAGGTGATCTCACCCAGCACCGGCTTGCAGTCCAGTCCGCCCACCTGCTGGAAGTAGGTGAACTGCGTCACTTCCATGCCGTTGAGCCACACTTCCCAGCCCAGGCCCCATGCGCCCAGCGTCGGGTTTTCCCAGTCGTCCTCGACGAAGCGCACATCGTTCTGCTTCAGGTCCAGTCCCAGCGCTTCCAGCGAACCGAGATACAGGTCGAGGATGTTTTCCGGCGCCGGCTTGAGCACCACCTGGTACTGGTAGTAGTGCTGCATGCGGTTCGGGTTCTCACCATAGCGGCCGTCCTTCGGGCGGCGCGACGGTTGGACGTAGGCAGCGCGCCACGGCTCCGGGCCGATGGCGCGCAGGAAGGTCGCGGTATGCGAAGTGCCGGCGCCGACTTCCATGTCGTAGGGCTGGAGCAGGGCGCAGCCTTGCGCGTCCCAGTACTCTTGCAGCTTCAGGATGACTTGTTGAAATGTGAGCATCGTAAGGTGACCTTCGCCGCCGGTCAGGCGGGCTGAGGATGAATGACGGAAAATCGCTAAAACCCTAGATTTTAGCGGGTTTCGAGGGGGTTAGGCAGTTTGTTGCCGCGGGATAAACCCGAAAACCGGGCGGCAAAAAGCAGGAGGATTGCCGCGCCGACGGCCGGGATGTTGCCGTAGCGGCTATACGGCGTCAGGCCGGAAAATCCCTGCACGCTTGCCGACAGCGTGCCCTTTTCGAAGGGCGGCAGTTGGCCGGCGACTTCGCCTGTCGGCCCGATCACGGCAGTTACGCCGGTATTCGTGGAACGCAGCATGGGCTTGCCGGTTTCGATGGAGCGCATCTGCGAAATCTGCAGGTGCTGGGGCAGGGCAATGGAATCGCCGAACCAGGCGATGTTGGACACGTTGAGCAGCATGGTCGCTTCCGGAAGCCGGCCGTCGGCGCTGGCGCGCAACTGGGCCGCAATTTCCTCGCCGAACAAGTCCTCGTAGCAGATGTTAGGCAGCACCCACTGGTCCCGCACCTTGAACGGCGCCTGCAGCAGGCCCGCGCTGTTGAAATCGCCGAGCGGGATGTTCATCATCTGCACGAACCAGCGCGAACCCGGCGGGATGAATTCGCCGAAGGGCACCAGGTGATGCTTGTCGTAACGGTACATTCCCGTGGCACCCGGCGCGATGCCTAGCACGCTGTTGGAATACTGGCGCGGCCCGTCGCTGACGGGAATGCCGATCACGAGATGGCTCTTCGTGGCGGCGGAAAAATCCGCCAGCAGCGGCAGGTAGTCTTCCGGCAGCTGGGTCGACAGCAGCGGGATCGCGGTCTCGGGCGTGGCGATCAGGTCGGCCGGCTTTTCCGTGATCATGCCGTGGTACTGGGCCAAAGTCGCTTCGACCTGCCCGGGCTGGAACTTCATCTCCTGCGGCACATTGCCCTGCAGCAGACGGACCGTCACCGGGCTTCCGTGCGGCTCGGTCCATGCCACGCCGCGCAATCCGAAACCCGCGGCCAGCAGGACGGCGGCGCCGGCGAGCGGAAGCTTTTTCGCCGGCAGCAATGCGATGCTGCCGGCCACCAGCGCAGACAGCAGCGCAAGCCCGTAGACGCCGACCAGCGGCGCATAGCCTGCCAGCGGGCTGTTTGTGTGCGCGTAACCGGAGCTGACCCAGGGGAAGCCGGTGAAGATCCAGCCGCGCGTCCATTCGACCACCGTCCACACCGCCGGCATCACCAGCAGCAGGAAGGCGGTGGAGCCGAGCGACCAGCGTTTCTTCAGCCACGCCGCGCCGCCCGTGCCGAGCGCCATGAAGACGGACAGCCCGGCCCCGAGCAGGATCACCGCCAGCACCGCCATCCAGCCAGGGAGGCCCCCATAGCGGTGCATGCTGATGTACAGCCAGTGCACGCCGGCGATCAGCCAGCCCGAGCCGTAGGCCCAGCCCAGCAGCGCACCGTGCCGGAAACCGGCTTCGCGGTCCAGCATGCGGAACATCAGCGCCAGCGTCGCAATCTGCACCGGCCACAGGCCGAACGGCGCGAACGCCAGCACCGTCGCCGCGCCGGCGGCGAGGGCGGCAAGATAGGCGAGCGGCGATTGGGAAGTCGTCGGGATGCGGGGCTTCAAGCGATGGGCGTCAGTGGATTGTCATTGGTGAACGTCTGCGCGGCCGCCCTTATCACGAGGCGGTGGCAATCGAGCGTTGCGCCAGTTTCTGCACCAGCAGCATATGGACCTGGCGGGCATCGGCGCGCAAGACTTCGAAGCGCACGTCGTCGATGTCGAACACATCTCCCTTGCGCGGCACGCGCCCGAGATGGTTGGCGACCAGGCCGCCGATGGTGTCGACGTCTTCATCCGAGAAGCCGGTGCCCAGGGCCTCGTTGAACTGCTCGATCTCGGTCAGCGCCTTCACACGCCAGCGCAGTCCGCGCGCGCCGTCGTTGACCGGCAGGATGTTATCTTCTTCCTCGTCGTAATCGTATTCATCCTCGATGTCGCCGACGATCTGTTCCAGCACGTCTTCGATGGTGAGCAGGCCGGCCACGCCGCCGTATTCGTCCACCACGATGGCCATGTGGTTGCGGTTGGCGCGGAAGTCGCGCAACAGCACGTTGAGCTGCTTGGACTCGGGAATGAACACCGCCGGGCGCAGCATGTCGCGCACGTCGAAGGACTCATCAGCGTAGTAGCGCAGCAGGTCTTTTGCCAGCAGGATGCCGACCACCTTGTCGCGGTCGCCGTCCACTGCGGGAAAGCGGGAGTGCGCGGTGTGCAGCACCAGCGGCAGCCATTCCTCGATCGGCTTGTTGATGTCGATAACGTCCATCTGGGGACGCGGCACCATGATGTCCCGGGCCGAGAGGTCGGAAACCTGGAATACGCCCTCGATCATGGACAGCGCATCGGCATCGATCAGGTTGCGCTCATGCGCCTCCTGAAGGACCTTGAGGAGTTCTGCGCGATTTTCAGGCTCAGGGGAGATCAGCGCGGTCAGGCGCTCGAAGAGGGAACGCTGAGGTTTGGTGTCAGAAAATTTGGCACCACTAGGGTGATCTTGCATATGGCGAAAAGCCGTTGTTATCGTCGATATAGGATACAACAAATGCGCTTTCGAACCCAGAAATCCGGGGCGCAAGTTGTCTAAAGTCTAACTTTCCGCGTAGGGGTTCGCCTCACCCAGGCTTTCCAGGATTTCAACTTCCAGCGCTTCCATTTCGGCGGCTTCCTCGTCGTTTTCGTGGTCGTAACCCTGGGCATGCAGGACGCCGTGCACTACCAGATGCGCTGCGTGCGCTTCCACCGATTTCTTTTGCTCCGCCGCCTCGCGTTGCAGGACGTCGGTGCAGAGGATGATGTCGGCCTGCGTCACTTCGCTTTCCTCATCCTCGGTATAGGCGAACGTCAGTACGTTGGTGGCGTAATCCTTGCCGCGGTATTCGCGGTTCAGCGTCCGGCCTTCCTCGGCATCGACGAAGCGGATCGTCAGTTCCGCAGGCGCGAACAGGGCCGCCTGTATCCATCGCCGCAACTTGTTTCGCGGAATGGTTTCTTTCAGGCGGGGATCGGGATACTGGACGGACAGGGTGAGTTTATTTTCTTGCGGCATGTCGTGCGGCTGCGTTCTTGGCGGATCCGGAAGCATCGTAGGCATCGACGATGCGTGCGACCAGGGGATGGCGGACGACGTCGGCGCTGGTGAAGTGGGTGAAGGCGATGCCGCGCACGTTGCGCAGGATCTGCACGGCATCGACCAGGCCGCTTTTCTGCGTGCGCTGCAGGTCGATCTGCGTGACGTCACCGGTGACCACGGCCTTGCTGCCGAAGCCGATCCGGGTGAGGAACATCTTCATCTGTTCCGGCGTCGTGTTCTGCGCTTCATCGAGGATGATGAACGAATGGTTCAGCGTGCGGCCGCGCATGTACGCCAGCGGCGCGATCTCGATCACCTGTTTCTCGAACAGCTTCTGAACGCGGTCGAAACCGAGCAGGTCGTAGAGCGCGTCGTACAGGGGGCGCAGATAGGGATCAACCTTTTGCGCCAGGTCGCCCGGCAGGAAGCCGAGGCGCTCGCCGGCCTCCACCGCGGGGCGGGTGAGCACAAGGCGCTTGACCGCGTCGCGCTCCAGGGCGTCCACTGCGCAGGCCACCGCGAGATAGGTCTTGCCGGTACCGGCGGGGCCGACGCCGAAGGTAACGTCGTGCTCGAGAATGGACTTGATGTACTGGCTCTGGTGCGGCGTGCGTCCGCGCAGGTCGTGGCGGCGGGTCTTCAGGACGGGAATTGCTTCTTCCTCGTTGTTTTCTTCTTCCTTCGCCTCGCCGTTCGGCTGGTTCACCGCGCGCTGCTCCACCAGCGCGAGTTGGATGTCCTCCACGGAAATCGCCTTGTCGGCGATCTGGTAAAAGTTTTCCAGCAGTTCCATTGCACGCTGGGAATTGGCGCCGCTGATCACGAACTTCTCGCCGCGGCGGAAGATCGTGACATCGAGTGCGGCCGAAATCTGGCGGAGGTTTTCATCCATCGGCCCGCACAAGTGGGCGAGCCGCTTGTTGTCCAGCGGTTCCGGGATGAAATGTTGGGGCTGTGCGGGAATTTTTGTTTTCAAAATAGGTTGTCGGTATCGCTGAGAGTCACTGTTTGATCACAAGTTCTCCGCGCAGCGAGTGCGGATAAGCGTGCACGATGTTGACGTCGAGCATCTGGCCGATGAGTCGAGCGCCGTTCGGCCCGGCATCGAAATTCACGACGCGGTTGTTCTCGGTGCGTCCCTGGAATTCCTGCGGATTCTTGGTCGTCGGGCCTTCGACGATGATGCGCTGCACGCTGCCCGCCATGCTCTCGTTGATGCGGCGCACATTCGCTTCGATGGTGGACTGCAGGCGCAGCAGGCGCTTGAGCTTGACGTCGTGCGGGGTATCGTCGTGCAGGTTGGCCGCGGGCGTGCCGGGGCGCGGGCTGAAGAGGAAGCTGAAGCTGCGGTCGAAGCCGACGTCCTCGATGAATTTCATCATCGCCTCGAAATCCGCTTCCGTCTCGCCGGGGAAGCCGACGATGAAGTCGCTCGAGATCGTGATGTCCGGGCGCACTTCGCGCACGCGGCGGATCACCGACTTGTACTCCAGCGCGGTATAGCCGCGCTTCATCGCCATCAGGATGCGGTCCGAGCCGTGCTGCGCCGGCAGGTAGAGATGGTTCGCCAGCTTCGGGACCTTGGCGTAAGTATCGATCAGGCGCTGCGTGAATTCCTTCGGATGGCTGGTGACGAAGCGTATGCGCTCGATGCCGGGAATCTCCGCGATGTACTCGATCAGCAGCGCGAAGTCCGCGATTTCGCCATCCGCCATCACGCCGCGGTAGGCATTCACATTCTGGCCCAGCAGCGTGATTTCCTTGACGCCCTGCTCGGCGATGAGCGCGACTTCGGCGAGCACGTCGTCGAAGCGGCGCGACACTTCCTCGCCCCGGGTATAGGGCACCACGCAGTAGCTGCAATACTTGCTGCAGCCTTCCATGATCGACACGTTGGCCACGCCGCCTTCCACCTTGGCCGGCGGCAGGTGGTCGAACTTCTCGATCTCCGGGAAGCTGATGTCGACCTGCGAGCGCCCGCTCTCGCGGCGCTTGCTGATCAGGTCGGGCAGGCGATGCAGGGTCTGCGGGCCGAATACCACGTCGACGTAGGGCGCGCGCTTGATGATGGCCTCGCCTTCCTGCGAGGCCACGCAGCCGCCGACGCCGATCACGAGGTCGGGCCTGGACTGCTTCAGTTCGCGCAGGCGGCCGAGGTCGGAAAACACCTTTTCCTGCGCCTTCTCGCGCACGGAGCAGGTATTGAGCAGGATGACGTCGGCATCTTCCGGCGTATCGGTCTTGACGAGGCCTTCGGACACGTTCAGGACGTCCGCCATCTTGTCCGAGTCATACTCGTTCATCTGGCAGCCAAAGGTCTTGATGAAAACTTTTTTCGGCATGGCTATCGTTGCATGGGATTGATCTGCTTCGCCACCGGCTGGCTGGCTTCCTGCTTGGTCAGGATCCAGACGCGGTCGATCTCTCCCTGGGTGTCTTCAGTGTAGTTCACCACGAGGTTAGATCCGCGCAGGGCGGCGGGCATTTCGATCAGGTTGTTCTCGTTCCAGATGCGCGCGCCCGGCGACAGCCTGCGCTGCTTGCCGTCGATCACGATTTCCGGATGGGCACCCGGCGTCATCTGTCCGCGCTTGGTCGGCGCGGGAAAGGGACGGTCGAATGCCAGCGCAGGCAGGGTCAGTGCCGCGGAAAGAAAGATGGTCAGGAAGGGTCGACGCCACATCTCATACCCCGTTTCGTCGAATCGCCGCAAGGCAGCGATCAGGATTGGAATCCGCTGGGACGGCTCACAGGTTCGGTTCCGGGGCGTCCCGCAGGCGCGAGGCCCGCGTACATGATATTTGAAACGTGCACCGGGGCGGGGCGAATTATAGCACTCTGCCTACACCCCCGGCGGAAGCGGTTTGCTTGTTGGAACTACAAAAGCAAAATGGGTTACGAGCGAACCCGTAACCCATTGGCATCTGGTGGTGATAGGTGGACTTGAACCACCGACCCCAGCATTATGAGTGCTGTGCTCTAACCAGCTGAGCTATATCACCAAAATAGCCCTAAATTATGATGCAACCCGTCAAGCTTGTCAATATCTTGCGGGTGAAAAAATACGTTTCCCTATGGCAGCGCGCCTCGGACGGCATGCTGTACCTGGGCCGTGGCATCCGGTGCAAGGCAATCGATGACAATGCGATCGGGCATCGAGCGAAGCCACGTGAGCTGACGTTTGGCAAGCTGCCGCGTCGCTGCAATACCGCGTTCCCGCATCGTCGGAAAGTCGCAGTCGCCGTCCAGGTATTCCCATGCCTGCCGGTAACCGACGCAGCGCATCGAGGGCAGGCCGAGATGCAGGTCGCCGCGGGCGCGCAGTGCAGTAACCTCCTGCAACAAGCCGTCGCCGGCCAGCATTGCATCGAAACGGGCGGCGATGCGGTCGTGGAGCACGCTGCGGTCCGACGGTTCCAGCGACAGCGGCAGCATGTCGAAGGGCAGCGCTATCTTCTGCTTGCCGGACAGCAGTTGCGACATCGGGCGTCCGGTGAGCGTATGGATTTCCAGCGCACGCTGGATGCGCTGGGAATCGTTCGGCTTCAGTCGTGCGGCAGTCTCCGGGTCGATTTCCGACAGGCGCGCATGCAAGGCGGGTACGCCGAGTTCGGCCGCTTCGGCGTCGAGCCGCGCGCGGATCTCCGGATCGGCCTGCGGCAGTTCGTCCAGCCCGTCGCGCAGCGCCTTGAAATACAGCATGGTGCCGCCGACCAGCAGCGGTAGCCGGCCGCGCTGCACGATCTCGCTTACCAGTCGCAGCGCGTCTTGCCGGAACTGCATCGCGGAGTAGGCGTCGAGCGGGTCGAGGATGTCGATCAGGTGATGCGGTACGGCGGCGCGCTCAGCGGCCGTCGGTTTCGCGGTGCCGATGTCCATGCCGCGGTAGACCAGGGCGGAGTCGACGGAAATGACTTCGCACGGGATCTCCCGCGCCACTTCCAGCGCGGCGGCGGTCTTGCCCGATGCGGTGGGGCCCATGATCGCCACGGCGAGCGGCTTTGCCGGATTGCTCACTTCTTATTGCCCGCGCAGGAACAGTTTGTCGAGGTCGGACAGCGCGAGCTGGACCCAGGTCGGACGGCCGTGGTTGCACTGGTCGGCACGTTCCGTGGCTTCCATCTGGCGCAGCAGGGCGTTCATCTCCGGCAAGGTCAGCGCGCGATTCGCGCGTACCGCGGTGTGACAGGCGAGGGTGCCCAGCATTTCGTTGCGGCGCTCCAGCAGCACGCGCGATCCGCCGAATTCTCGCAGGTCGCGCAAGACGTCGCGCGCGAGGTTCTGCGCATCCGCGTTCTTCAGCAGCGCGGGCACGGCGCGCACGGCGAGCGTGGTGGGCGACAGGGCGCTGATGTCGAAGCCGAGCGATTTCAGCGCGGCCTGGTTTTCTTCGGCCGTGCCGACCTCGACCGCATCGGCATGGAAGGTGACGGGAATCAGCAGCGGCTGCACCTGCAGTGCATCGGCATCCAGCGCATTCTTCAACTGCTCGTACAGGATGCGCTCGTGGGCTGCATGCATGTCGACGAGCACGAGGCCTTTCCTGTTCTGGGCAAGCACGTAAATGCCGTGCAACTGCGCGAGCGCGAAGCCGAGGGGGAATTCTTCATCGGCCTCGGCGGGCATGGGCTGAGGTGCAGCCTGCAGGGACGGCACGGACTGCGGTATCGAGGGTGAAGGACCTGAAAACAGCGCACCGTAATCGGCTGTCGTCTGGGCCACGCCGAGGCCGGATGAAAACTGCATGCCGAACGAGGACTGGCGCTGTTCGCGTATCCAGGGCAAGGCCGCGGACGACGAGACAACCGGTGCCGCCGCGTCATTGTCCCCGCCTGGCGCGGTCTGCGCCAGCGTGCGGCTGATGGCGTGGAAGACGAACTGGTGCACTGCGCGGCTGTCGCGGAAACGCACTTCAATCTTGGACGGGTGGACGTTCACGTCCACCAGCGCCGGGTCGAGATCCAGACCCAGCACGTAGGAGGGATAGCGGTCGCCGTGCAGCACATCCTGGTACGCCGCGCGCACCGCGTGCGTCAGCAGCTTGTCGCGCACGAAGCGGCCGTTGACATAAAAGTATTGCGAATCGGCGCGGGCGCGCGAGGCGGTGGGCAGGCCGACGAAGCCGTGCAGGCGCAAGGGCCCGGCCGATTCGTCGAGGCGCAGCCTTGCACCGGCGAAATCGGCGCCGAGGATGTTTGCGCTGCGTTTTTCGACTTCGCTCACGTTCCAGTGGTCGACGGTCTTGCCGTTGTGCGACAGCGAGAAGGCGACGTCCGGGCGCGACAGTGCGATGCGCCGCACGACCTCGGCGCAATGGCCGAATTCGGTCTGCTCGGATTTCAGGAACTTGCGCCGGGCCGGCGTATTGAAATACAGGTCGCGCACATCGATGGTCGTTCCCTGGGCGCCGGACGAGGGCACAACCTGCC
Source organism: Noviherbaspirillum sp. (assembly GCF_035654295.1). Taxonomy (GTDB): domain Bacteria; phylum Pseudomonadota; class Gammaproteobacteria; order Burkholderiales; family Burkholderiaceae_D; genus Noviherbaspirillum. The sequence goes on from NZ_DASRXF010000089.1 coordinate 20,619, forward strand.
CGGTGTGGCTGCCTGAGATTTCCCATGCGTGCGGTTCCTGCGCGGTGCGCGAGGTCAGCGTGAGCTGTGCGACCGATGCGATGGAGGCCAGCGCTTCGCCGCGAAAACCAAGGGTGCTGACATTCTCCAGATCGTCGAGCGAGGCGATCTTGGATGTTGCGTGGCGCGCAAGCGCAAGCGGCATTTGCGACGGCGGGATGCCGCGGCCGTTGTCGGTGATGGCGATGCGCTTGACGCCGCCTTCCTCCAGCCGGACGGTAATCTGGGTCGCGCCGGCGTCCAGGGCATTCTCCAGCAGCTCCTTGACGACCGCGGAGGGCCGGTCGACGACCTCGCCGGCGGCGATCTGCGAAATCAGATGGTCGGGGAGCGCCTGTATCGGGCGGGGCGGGGTGTGCGGTGCATTCATCCGCGAATTATAACGTCCGTAACGTCCGCTTCCGCGGGTGCCGGCGGCGGTGTAAATGTTTGTTCCATCTCTTAATCCGGGGAAAATCCGTGGTGTATGATTCGCCGTTCAGAACCCGGAGCGAGCATGGACTTTCTGCAATTCTTCGACATGATCCTGCATGTCGACAAGTACCTCGGTACCTTCATCGCCGAGTACGGCACGATGGTGTACGTCGTGCTGTTTGCCATCGTATTTTGCGAGACAGGACTGGTGGTGCTGCCCTTCCTGCCGGGCGATTCCCTGCTGTTCATCGCCGGCGCCTTCTGCGCCACCGGCGCGATGAACGAATGGGTGCTGATGAGCCTGCTGATCATCGCCGCCGTCACCGGCAATACCGTCAACTACTGGATCGGGCGCGCGATCGGAGAAAAGGTCTTCACGCACGATTACCGCTGGCTGGACAAGGATGCCCTGCGCAAGACCCACGCGTTCTACGAGAACCACGGCGGCAAGACGATTATCCTCGCGCGTTTCGTTCCCGTGGTGCGTACTTTTGCACCCTTCGTGGCGGGCGTGTCGGCAATGACCTTCGCGAAATTCCAGTTCTTCAATATCGTCGGCGCGCTGATCTGGGTGATCGGCCTGGTCGTGGCCGGCTACTTTTTCGGCAACATCCCGTTCATCCGCAATCACCTCAACACGATCGTGCTGGTCGGTGTCCTCGCGGCCGTGGTCCCCGTTGCATTGGGCGGCATGTGGAAGGTCTATCAGAAGCTGGCGGGCGGACGGCGCTAGCCCCTTGTCCTCTCCTGGAAAAGAAAATGGCCGCATCTGCGGCCTTTTTTCTTGCTGCCTTCCTGACTCAGGCGGCGACGGCGTCGATCAGCCCCATTTCCGCGCTCGACATCAGCCTGTCGATGTCGACCAGGATGAGCATGCGCTGGTCCACCGTACCGAGGCCGATCAGGTAATCGGTATTGAGCGCCGTCCCCATTTCCGGCGCCGGCTTGACTTGGTCGGCATTGAGCGTGATCACGTCGGAAACGCTGTCCACCACCATGCCCACCACGCGGCCGTTGATGTTGAGGATGATGACGACGGTGAACTGGTCGTAGGTCGGCGTGCCCAGGTTGAACTTGATGCGCATGTCGACGATGGGCACGATGATGCCGCGCAGGTTGACCACGCCCTTGATGAAGTCCGGCGCATTCGCAATGCGGGTCGGCTCTTCGTAGCCGCGCAATTCCTGCACCTTGAGGATATGGATGCCGTACTCTTCCTTGCCCAGTGTGAAGGCCAGGAATTCACGCGCGGCGATATCGTCGGCTGTTTCGACAGCGGTGGCGGTGGTCTGCATCATGTTCCTTGTCCCTTTCAAATTTCCCCTATGCAACAAAGAGTAGCAGACTCTCCGCCACTTTGCGACACTGCAGCGCGGTAAAAGGCAGGCCGGCCGGGGAGGGATGACGGATTGTCAACAGGTCCGGTCAGAACTCTTCCCAGTCGCCGCTGTCCGGTCCTGCCGGACGCGCGGCCGGCAGTGCCGCTGCCCGCGCCGGACGGGCGGGCAGGGCAGGCGTTTTCGCCTTCGGTGCCGGCTGCTGCGCCGTCAGCCGCTTCACCGGCGCATTGCCGTCGCGCAGTTTGAACACGCTGACCACCGCCGACAGGTTGCCGGCCTGTTCCTGCATCGCGCTTGCTGCAGCCGCGGCCTGCTCCACCAGCGCGGCATTCTGCTGCGTGACGTTGTCCATCTGGGTGATCGCCTGGTTGACCTGCTCGATGCCCGCCGTCTGCTCGTTGCTGGCCGCCGCGATCTCGCTGATGATGTCGGTCACGTGGCGCACGCTGGTCACGACCTCATCCATGGTGGTGCCGGCCTGGTCGACCAGCCTGGCGCCGATGCCGACCTTTTCCACGGAATCGCTGATCAATGCCTTGATTTCCTTCGCCGCCGCGGCGGAGCGCTGGGCGAGGTTGCGCACTTCCGCCGCCACCACCGCGAAGCCGCGGCCCTGCTCGCCGGCACGGGCCGCTTCGACGGCTGCGTTCAGCGCGAGGATATTGGTCTGGAAGGCGATGCCGTCGATGACACCGATGATGTCGACGATCTTCTTCGCCGATTCGTTGATCGAGCCCATCGTCTCGACCACCTGCGACACCACGGTGCCGCCCCGGACGGCGACTTCGGATGCCGTCGCCGCCAGCTTGTTTGCCTGCGCGGCGCTGTCCGCATTGTGCTTGACCGTCGAGGTCAGCTCTTCCATCGACGACGCGGTCATCTGCAACGAACTTGCCTGTTCCTCGGTGCGCGCCGACAAGTCCATGTTGCCGCGTGCGATTTCGCTCGATGCATCGGTGATCGTGTCCGTGCCGGCACGTACCTCGCCGACGATGCGCACCAGGCTTTCGTTCATGTCGCGCAGCGCGGCAAGCAGCTGCCCCGTCTCGTCTTCCGATTCGACCGTGACGCGCGTGCTCAGGTCGCCGTCGGCTACACGGCGTGCCACGTGCACTGCACCCTTGAGCGGCGCGGTGATGCTGCGCGTGACATACCAGGCGACGAAGACACCGATGGTCAGGGCGGCGCCGGCGAGCGCCAGGGTCAGCAGGAGTGCGTTGCCGTAAGCGTCGTTCGCTTCGACAGAGGTCTGCCGGGCCAGCTTCTGCTGGTGGGCGATCATCTCGTCGATTGCCTCGACCCAGGCGCGCTGATGCGGGACGACGCTACTCAGCAGCACGGGAATCACATCCCCTTGCTTCTTCGCCAGCGCGATGGCCCTGTCGACGCCGGGCGCGGTAGCGGCCTGGCCGGCCGCGATCTTGCCCAGCAAGGCCTTGCCCGCTCCATCGGTCATCATCTTGCCGAGGGCGGCGGCGCTTTCCTGGTACTCTGCATTGGCCGCGTCGATATGCTTGATCTCGTTGTTGACCTCATCCTCGTTGGTCATCACGGACACGTTGCGCACTGCCACGGCGACACGCATGACGGCCTGGCGCATGTCGTTCAGTTCCTTGGTCACGACATTGTTTTCGTTGATGACCTTGTCCAGGCTGGTATGGATGTTGGACATGCTGGAAAGGCTGGCCAGCGCCAGCACCACCAGGAGAAGCAATACGAGGCCAAAGCCGAAGCCAAGGCGCGTGCCGATGTGAAGATGTCGAAGTTTCATGTGTCCCCCCGCCCGGCAGTGAAATGCCGCGGTTGTTGTCGGTTGAATATGAGAGCACGTCTGGCGCGTGCGATGCGGTAGCCCGGGTTGTACTCTGACGGTACGTCGATTTTTTCTGGCTATATTAGAACCGAGTTCAGGGACAGGATCACCTTCGTATTTCTACTTAGTGATCAGACATGCCTGAATTACATCATCCGGCTCTTGGCCAGCGGCGGGTTCTTGGCGAAGTACTTGCGGATGCCCTTGAGGATGGCGTCCGCCATCTGGTCCTGGTAGGCATCGTCGGTCAGCTTCGATTCCTCTTCAGGATTGGAGATGAATGCGGTTTCGATCAGGATGCTCGGGATGTCGGGCGCCTTGAGCACCGCGAAGCCCGCCTGTTCCACCGCATTCTTGTGCAGGCGGTTGATGCCGCCGATTTCATTGAGCACCGCCTTGCCGACCTTCAGGCTGTCGTTGATCTGCGCCGTGGTCGTGAGGTCGAGCAGCACGTGCGCGAGCTGGCGGTCGTGCGATTTGATGTTCACGCCGCCGATCAGGTCGGCCGCATTTTCCTTGTTGGCCAGCCAGCGCGCGGCGGTCGACGACGCGCCTTTTTCAGACAGCACGAACACCGAGGAGCCGCGTGCCGTCGCTTCGATCCACGCATCCGCATGGATGGAGACGAACAGGTCGGCCTGCACCTTGCGCGCCTTTTGCACGCGGGTGTGCAGCGGGACGAAATAGTCGCCGTCGCGCGTGAGCATCACGCGCATGTTGGGCTGGTTCTCGATCTTGTTCTTCAGGCGCTTGGCGATCGCCAGCACCACATCCTTCTCGCGGCTGCCGGCACGTCCGATGGCGCCGGGGTCTTCGCCACCATGGCCCGGGTCGAGCGCGATGGTGACCATGCGCGTGGTCGTCGTTGCCTTATCTTCCTTGCCATCAGCCTTGGCGGCCGGCGCTTCCGGTTGCGCGGGCAAGGGTTCAGGTTGGATGTCGGCGAGGGGCGGCTTCACTTCGGCAGGCTGCTTGTCCCATTCGCCTTTCTGGATCAGCGCGAGGATGGGATCGGGCGGATTGACCGGGTAGAGATCGAAGATCAGCCGGTGGCGGTATTCGCCGACCGGAGCAAGCGTGAAGACCTGCGGGTTGACCTCTTCCTTCAGATCGAACACCAGGCGCACCACGTTCGGCCGGTTCTGGCCCACGCGCACCTGCTTGATGTAGGGATCGTTCGACTGGATCTTCGCGACCAGCTCTTTCAAAGTCGGGTTGAGCTCGAGACCTTCGATATCGACCACCAGCCGTTCCGGGTCCTTGACGATGAAATGGCTGGTCTTGAGGTTGGTATCGTTCTCGAGCGTGACGCGGGTGTAGTCTTCGGCCGGCCAGACGCGCACCGCCAAAATCTGGGCAGCGTGCGAGGGCAGGGGGGCAACAACGGAGAGAAGGAGTGTGCCGCCGGCTTTGAGAATCGTGCGGCGGGTTCCTGATGTCACAGATTTGGTGCGAATTTCAAACGGTCGAGGCATTGACTACCCTGGTCGGTCAACGCCTGCAATTCTATATCACGCCCGGCAACTTTGATGCTCAAAAGCACTTTAATGTCTGGCGCGGGCAACACGCCGGCCGCCTTTTCCGGCCATTCGACGATGCAGATGGTGCTCTGGTTGAAATGCTCGCGGAAGCCGGCATCGAGGAATTCCTCCGGGCTGCCTAGCCGGTAAAGATCGAAATGGATGATTTCCACCGGATCACCGCCGAGACGCACGGTGTACGGTTCGGCCAGCGTGTAGGTCGGGCTCTTGACGTGGCCCGCGTGGCCTGCGGCATGCAGCATGGCCCGGGTGAGGGCCGTCTTGCCGGCGCCGAGGTCGCCTTCCAGGTAGATCGTCAGGCCGGGGGCGAGGGCGCGCGCCAGCGCGGCGCCGAGGGCGGCGGTGCCGGCTTCGTTGTGCAAGTGGGTCTGGAAGTGCTGCATCTCGTAAAATGGCGTCTTTGGTGTTTTTCGCTTTCGTTTCCCGTGCGACCGGGAAATCCTGCCTGTCATGACCGTTTCCGATAACAATCTGTCCACGCTCGCGCTGGCCATCAAGGCGTGGGGACGTGAACTCGGGTTTTCCGACATCGGCATCGCCGACATCGACCTGCGGCATGCGGAAGCCGGCCTGCAGGCGTGGCTGGACGCCGGCTTCCATGGCGACATGGATTATATGGCAGCGCATGGCATGAAGCGCGCCCGGCCGGCGGAACTGGTGCCCGGCACGGTCCGTGTCATCACGGCGCGCATGAATTACCTGCCGCGCGAGGGCGGCGAGCAGTGGCGCGAAACCGAGGCTGCGCGCGCGGCCGAACCGGGGCAGGCCGTGGTGTCCATCTACGCGCGCGGCCGGGACTACCACAAGGTGCTGCGTGCCCGCCTCCAGCAACTGGCGGACCGCATCCGCGCCGAAGTGGGCGAGTTCGGCTACCGCGTGTTCACCGACTCGGCCCCCGTGATGGAGGAAGCGCTGGCCGAGAAGTCGGGGATAGGCTGGCGCGGCAAGCACACGCTACTGCTCAGCCGCGAAGCGGGTTCGATGTTTTTCCTTGGCGAGCTGTTCACCGACCTGCCCTTGCCCGTCGATCCGCCGGAGCAGTCGCATTGCGGCCAGTGCCGTGCCTGCATCGACGTCTGCCCGACGCAGGCCATTCTCGGCCCGTACCGGCTGGATGCACGGCGCTGCATCTCCTACCTGACCATCGAGCTCAAGGGCAGCATTCCGGTCGAGCTGCGCCCGCTGATCGGCAACCGCGTCTACGGCTGCGACGATTGCCAGCTCATCTGCCCCTGGAACAAGTTCGCGCAACGCTCGGAGCTGCCCGATTTCGACGTCCGTAACGGGCTCGACGATGTGAGCATGCTCGACCTGTTCGCGTGGGAGGAAGAGGAATTCAACCGGCGCCTGGAGGGCAGTCCGATCCGCCGCATCGGGCATGAGCGCTGGCTGCGCAATCTCGCGATCGGCCTCGGCAACGCTGCTGCCCAGCGCCGCGGCGACCCGGCCATCGTCGCCGCGCTGGAGGCACGCGCCGGGCATCCGTCGGAACTGGTGCGCGAGCACGTCGCCTGGGCGCTCGCCCGGCATCGCTGATCAGCGCGCCAGTGCCAGCCAGACCGGGATGGTGAACACCGACAGCACCGTGCCGGCCGAAATCAGGAATGCCACGAACGGCCCGTTGCCACCCATGCGCGCGGCCAGCACATAGGCGCTGGAAGCGGTCGGCAGGGCGCAGAAGGCGACCGCAATCTGCAGCTGCAAAGGCGGCAGGTTGGCCCAGCGCCCGACGAAATAACCGATCGCCGGCAGCGCCACCAGCTTGACGGCGAGGAAGTAGATCGCCAGTCCCTTCGCCTCGTGCAATCCCGACAGGCGCAGGCCGGCGCCGACCGTCAGCAGGCCGACGGCGATCGAGGCATTCGACATGCGCGACAGCGTGGCGCCGATCACTTCCGGCAATTGCAGCCCCAGCAGGTTGAAGCTCATGCCGGCGGCCGTGGCAATGAGCAGCGGATTCTTCGCCAGTTCTCCCAGCAGGCCGCCGCCGCGATGGACCAGCGCATGCACAGCCGCCATGTTGCAGATGGGGACGGCGAAGCCGATGATCAGGGCCATGAGGGTGGTGCCCTCCTCGCCGGCGAGGCGGGAGGCGATGGCGAGCGCGATGTAGGAATTGAAACGGAAGGCGGTCTGGACGCCCGACTCGAACATCATGGGCGGGCTGCGGAAGAGCGGCTTGGCCAGCCATCCGAGCGCGATGCCGCAGGCCACCCCGACCAGGGCCACCTGCAGCATCTTCCCGGTGGTGTCGAAATCGAAGGCGGTGCGCGAGGTGGTGTAGAACAGCAGCGCCGGGAAGAGGAAGTAGTAGATCAGCTTTTCCAGCCCGCTCCAGAACTGCGGCCCCCAATCCGTGTAGCGCATCAGCAGGAAGCCGAGCAGGATCAGCGCAAAGTCGGGAAAGAGGATGGTGGCGATCGACATGGAGCGGGGCGGGAATGCGATGGAGCCTGCATCTTACCGAGTATTGCGGCGTCCCGCCCTCCGGGATATCGCTTACCGGAGGCCGGGCTTACTTGAGCAGGCGGGCGAGTTCGACGGCCGTCTTCACATTCATCTTGTCGAAGATGTGCGCGCGGTGCACTTCCACCGTGCGCATGCTGATGCCGAGCTCGTCGGCGATCACCTTGTTCATTTTTCCGGCGAGGATGAGGTCGAGGACTTCCCGCTCGCGGATGGACAGGGTCGCCAGGCGGGTGTGCACCTCGGCCGCGGCGCCGGCTTCGCGCGAGGCGGCGAGCGCTTCCTCTACGCGGTCCATCAGCTTGTTGTCGTTGAACGGTTTCTCGAAGAAGTCGAAGGCGCCGCGCTTGAGCTTGTCCACCGCCATGGGCACATCGCCGTGGCCGGTGAGGAAGATCACCGGCAGGCGTGCGGTCAGTCCACGCGTGGCCAGGGTGTCGAACAGCGCCGAGCCGCTCATGTCCGGCATGCGCACGTCGAGCAGCAGGCATTCGCCCTGGGGGTCGAAATCCTTCTTCGCGTCGAGCGCGGCCAGGAAGGCAGTGCCGCTTTCATACGCGACGGTCTCAATGGCACGCGAGCGTGCGAGCCACGTGAGCGAGTCGCGTATTACTTCTTCGTCATCAACGATGTGCAGCATGCTGTCTCCCCGTATGCGGACGCGGGCCGCCCGTCCGTCATCCGTGCATTATAGAGAGTTGTCAGGAGGCAAGGCTAATTCCTGCAGGGCCGCCGGGGCCATTATTGGCCCTCAGTGGCCGATTCCGCCACAGTTTCCGCCAGGACCGGCAGCGAGAACCGGAATATCGTGCCGCCCCCGGGGTTGTTTGCGTGGACCAGCGTCCCGCCGTGGAATTCGACCGTGGTCCTGCAGATGTTCAGGCCCATGCCCATGCCTTCGGCCTTGGTGGAGAAGAAGGGCGAGAACAGCCGTTCCGCGACTTCCTGCGGGATGCCGTGCCCCTGGTCGATGACCGAAATGACAATGCTGCGCTGGCCGCCCGGCTCGGCATCCTGTCCGGCCACGATGCGCAGGATGCGGCGCTCGGGCGCCACGTCCTGCATCGCCTCGATCGCATTGCGCGTCAGGTTCAGCAGCACCTGCTCGAGCATGACGCGGTCGGCGAGGACGCTCGGCAGCTGGGGTGCGACCTGCACCTGGATGGCGACGAAGAATTGCCGTGCCTGCAGTTCGACCAGCGGGATCACGCTGTCGATCAGCGATTGCACAGCGATCGCTTCGCGGCTCGGCTCGCGCCGCTTCACGAAGGTGTGCACGCTGCGGATGATATGCCCGGCGCGCTGCGCCTGGGTGCTTGCCTTTTCCAGCGCGGGCTTGAGCGACTCCGGATCGAAACGGATGCCCTTGGCGACGCTGTTCTCGATCAGGTTGAGGGCGCCTGTGGTGTAGCTAGAAATCGCCGCCAGCGGCTGGTTGAGCTCGTGCGCCAGGGTCGAGGCGATTTCGCCCATGGTCGCCAGGCGCGCGCTGGCCTGCAGCTTTTCCTGCTGGCGCCGGTTCAGGTCTTCCACCCGCTTGCGGTCGGAAATATCGAGGATCGATCCCATCCAGCCCGTCTGCTTGCCGCTGTCGTCCACCAGCGGCGATTCGAAGATCAGCACCGGGAAGCGTTCACCGTTGGAGCGCTGGAAAATGGTTTCGAACTGCGGCGTGACCGTTCCCGCCAAAACGCGTGTGAAGCGCTGCTTGTATTCGTCCATCGCTTCCGGCGCCCAGTAAGGCATCGGCGGCGCCTTGCCCACCAGTTCCTCGGCCGGGATGCCGACCATTTCGCAGAACGCCGGGTTCACGTAAGTGATGCGGCCTTCGAGGTCGCGTGCGCGCAGGCCGGTCATCAGCGAGTTTTCCATCGCTGTCCGGAAGGCGACCTGCTGCCGCAGTGCGCCTTCCGCCGCCAGCCGGCGGTTGATGTCGCGCCAGAGCGCGATCAGGCTCCAGATCAGGCCGATCGAGAGTGCGATGACCGAGCCGACCAGCAGGTTGGGCAGCAGCTTCGGCGCGCTCTTGACGCTGTTGGTGCGCAGGATCAGGTTGGCATAGGGAACGTCGAGCGCCCGGCTGTGGGTGTACACGCCGCGGCCCGGGCCGCCGGCAGCGCGGCGCGCGATCACATTGTCGTCGCCGTCGCTGAGCAGGATCTCGTTATCCTGCGCGAACCACCACGGCACCATTTCATCGAGGATGCTGTTGACGGAATAGCTGGCCACGAGGCTGCCGAGGTACTGCTCGCCGAGATAGAGCGGGACGTGGTAATCCATCAGCATCGGCCCGTTCAGTCCCGGCGGCGGGGCGGGCTGGCTGTAGTGCGGTGTCTTGGTGGCCCGCGCGCGTTCCGCCGTGATGCGCGAATTCGACGAAAAATCGGTCAGTGCGATGGAGGAATCGTCGGTGGAAACCACGGTCTTCCCCTGCGCGTCGAGCCAGACGATGCGGTTCAGTTCGCGATTGTTGCGGATCAGGACGGCCATGCGATCCTGCAAGCGCTTGCCGGAAAGATAACCGGTGCTGATTTCATTGCCGATCAGGCGGATGCTGTCTTCGTTGCGGTCGAGCTGGAAGCGGATGGTCTGTTCCACCCACAGGGTGTCGGCGATCAGCTGCTCCTGGCGCTCGGTCGCCTCCATCTGCTGCGCCTGCCAGGGCAGCCACAGCAAGGTCGACACAAAGAGCATCACCAGCAGCATCGGGACCAGCCAGTGCCAGATCCGCCTGCGGCCGGGGAAGCCGAAACTGAACAGCGATGCAAGTTGTTTGTTGAGCATGGTCGGGCGGGGCAATGCGGGTTCTTGACAGGTTCAAGTGTAGCCCACCGCCAAGCCGCCTTGCTGGCTTGCGATTGTGGTTATCCACAGTTGTTGCCGCAGATGGCGGCGGGGAGAATGATTCGACCGGAAGTCTATCCCTACCCTGAGCACGGAATCCCCTCATGAATCTGGTTGCGTGGTTTGCCGCAATTGCTGTCATCTTTTCCAGCGCCCAAGCCCGGGCAGAAGCACCCTCGCAGGCGCCCATCGTCATCAAGTTCAGCCATGTCGTCGCCGCCGACACGCCCAAGGGCAAGGCTGCCGAACGCTTCAAGCAGCTCGCCGAAAAGGCGACCGGCGGCCGCGTTCGTGTCGACGTCCATCCCAACAACCAGCTCTACAAGGACAAGGAAGAGCTGGAGGCGCTGCAATTGGGCGCGGTGCAGATGCTCGCGCCTTCGCTCGCCAAGTTCGGCCCGCTCGGCGTGCGCGAATTCGAAGTCTTCGATCTGCCGTATATTTTCCCGTCGAAAGAAGTGCTGTACCGGGTGACCGAAGGGCCGGTCGGCCAGGGGCTGTTGAAGAAGCTGGAGTCCAAGGGCATCACCGGCCTGGCGTTCTGGGATAACGGCTTCAAGGTCATGTCGTCCAACAAGCCGCTCAGGACGCCAGCCGATTTCAAGGGCCTGAAGATGCGCATCCAGCCGTCGAAAGTCCTCGATGCGCAGATGCGCGCGCTCGGCGCGAGCCCGCAGGCGCTGTCCTTCAACGAGGTCTACCAGGCGCTGCAGAGCGGCGTGGTCGACGGCACGGAAAACCCGCCGTCCAACTTCTACACGCAGCGCATGCATGAAATGCAGCGCCACCTGACCGTTTCCAATCACGGTTATCTCGGCTATGCCGTCATCGTCAACAAGAAATTCTGGGACGGCCTGCCGTCCGGCATACGCACGGCGCTGGAAGGGGCGATGAGGGAAGCGACGGTCTACGCCAATGCGATCGCGCAGAAGGAAAATGAAGAGGCGCTCGAAGCGATCCGCAAATCCGGCAAGACGACGATCTACGTCTTGTCGGACAAGGAAAGAGAAGAGTGGCGCCGGGCGCTTTTGGCCGTGCACCGGGAAATGGAGCCGCGCATCGGCAAGGATTTGCTGGCGGAAGTGTACCGGGCGGCATCGGTCTACGCCGGCAGATAAGGCGCGAAAATCCGGAACGGCGGGACGCGGGATTCCGGCTTTTCACATTGCATGCATGGGGGCAGGAAAGGAAAGCGGATGTAAATCAACGGGTTGCGTCACTTGGCCGCGTTGGCACGAAGAATGCAAAAGACACCAGGCATCATTAATATGACGGGTGCGACCTGTCATGAATCCAAGTTGAGGAGATAAAAATGAAGTTGAACAAGTTGCTGTTTGCACTCGTATCCGGTCTTGCCATTGCCGCCTCGGCCCAGGCGGACAACTACCCGAGCAAGCCCATCACCCTGATCGTACCGTTCGCTCCGGGCGGCACGACCGACATCGTGGCGCGTATCGTTGCCGACAAGCTGGGCAAGGAACTCGGCCAGAGCGTCGTCGTGGAAAACCGCGGCGGTGGCGGCGGCAGCATCGGCGCGGCGGCGATTTCCAAGGCGAACCCGGACGGCTATACCATCGGCGTCTCGACCGTCTCCACGCACGCCGTCAACGCGGCCTGCAACCCCAAGCTGGGCTACGATCCGATCTCCGGCTTCGCGCCGATCACCAACATGGCGCGCACCCCGAACGTGCTGACGGTGAATTCGAAGTTCCCCGCCCAGGATTTCAAGCAGTTCCTGGAGCAGGTCAAGAAGAGCCCCGGCAAGCTGAACTACGCGACCTCCGGCACCTGCAGCATCCAGCACATGGTCGGCGAGCAGTTCAAGGCTTCCACCGGCACCTTCATCCTGCACATTCCGTACCGCGGCGCGGGCCCGGCGCTCAACGACCTGCTCGGCGGCCAGGTGGACATGATGTTCGACAACCTGCCGTCTTCGATGTCTCACATCCAGTCCGGCAAGCTGCGCCCGCTGGCGATCGCGTGGAACAAGCGTCTCGACGCGCTGCCGAACGTGCCGACCTTCGCCGAGCTCGGCCTGAAGCAGGTGAACGACCCCGCCTGGTATGGCCTGGTCGCCCCGCCGAAGACGCCCGAGGACATCATCAAGAAGCTCAACGCCGCGGCCGTGAAGGTGCTGAACATGCCCGAGGTCAAGGACAGGCTGAAGCAGCAGGGCGCCGAGCCGGTGGGCAATACGCCGGCCGAGCATGCCGCCGAGATCAAGGCTGAACTGGAGAAGATGAAGAACGTCGTCACCAAGCAAGGCATCAAGTTCGACGGCGTCTGATTCGCGCCCAAGCAATGTCGAAAGCCGCCGCCTCGTCACCGGGCCGGCGGCTTTTTTTCATCCGATGTGGTTATCCACGATTGCGAGTCGTGGACAAGAAGGCAATAATTGCAAAGTGCAACCGCAGTGTTCCTTCGGTTTTTCCGCTTGAAAGCCGCTTGTCCGGTTGGCAATATGCGGGATTGCCTGTTTTCGGGCTCTGTCGGCTTCTGTCGACCTTCGCAGCCGGCGTTCTGCCGTCTCCGTGGTTCACTGCCTTTCCGCGTTCAACACATTTAGTTTTTCGAGATCATTATGGACTTCTCTAATCCGCAGTTCTGGGTAGCGCTCATGCAGATCGTCGCCATCGACATCGTGCTGGGCGGCGATAACGCGGTCGTGATCGGGCTGGCCTGCCGACGCCTGCCGGAGAAACAGCGCAAGCTCGGCATCTTCTGGGGCATGGTCGGCGCCATCGGTCTGCGCGTCGTTCTGATCCTGTTCGCCGTGACCCTGCTCGCCGTTCCCTACCTGAAACTCGTCGGCGCCGCGCTGCTGCTGTGGATCGGCATCAAGCTGCTGCTGCCGGAACACGACGAAGGCGGACACAACATCGAAGCCGGCGCGACCCTGGCCGCGGCCATCAAGACCATCATCGTCGCCGACGCCGTCATGAGCCTCGATAACGTCATCGCGATCGCCGGCGCAGCCAAAGACAGCAAGTTCCTGATCGTCTTCGGCCTGCTGCTCAGCATCCCGATCATCATGCTCGGCAGCCAGCTCGTGATCCGCCTGATGGACCGCTTCCCGGTCGTGATCGTGCTCGGCGGCGCGCTGCTTGGATGGATCGCGGGCGGCATGGCAGTCAGCGATGTGGCCGTGCATGACTGGTTCGAAGCGACACTCCCGGCAGCGAAGTGGATCGGCCCGGTGGTCGGCGCGGTGGTGGTGGTCGTCATCGGCAAGATGCTGGCGGCGCGAGCGGAGGCAAAGGAGAAGGTGCCGCTGGAAGACCTTGCTGCCGAAAAATCCGAAGGCAGCCGCGCCAAATGAGCGTTGGCCAGCTTCACAATAAACAACTCTCATTCGGAGAAGAGCGATGCTGAAAGTACTATTGGCGGTTGATGGTTCCGACACCTCGTTGCGTGCGGTAGCGCATGTGGCCAAGCGTGCGGCCGCCGGCAAGGATGGATACCAGGTGCACCTGGTGAACGTGCAGTATCCGCTGCACGGCGGTGTCTCCACCTTCGTCGATGCCGGCCAGATCAAGCAATACCACCACGAAGAGGGCATGAAGGTGCTGGACGCCTCCCGCCAGCCGCTCGAGGCCGCCGGCGTGCCTTTCGAGCAGCACCTGTTCGTGGGCGAGCCGGCGGAAGTGATCACCCGTTTCGCCAAGGAGCAGGGCTGCGACGAAATCATCATCGGCACCCGCGGCCTGTCCGGTATTTCCAGCCTCCTGGTCGGCTCCGTCGCGACCAAGATCATCCACCTGGCCGACGTGCCGGTGTTGCTCGTCAAATAATCTTTCTCTCCAGGCGGCCGGCGCATCTGCCGGCCGCCTTCCTCCCGCATTCATTGATTCTTTGCCAAGCTGCGGCGAGAGCGCCCGCGCTTTCACTGCGGCTTTCCACAATTGTTTAGAGAATGGCCACTCGCAATAATGGTGCATCGAGGCACGCTGCCGCCTTGTTTTTGTGCGCGCGAATGCATCTCCGTCCGGAGTGAATTCGCACAACAGATCTTTTCGTGTATCAAATACCAATTATTGGAGGAGTGACACTCATGAATCTCAAGCCTTTGCGCTTCCTCGCAGGTCTTGCCCTGGTCGCCAGCACCGCTGCTTATGCACAGTCCTATCCGGCCAAGACGGTCACCGTGATCGTCCCGTTCGCTGCGGGCGGCCCGACCGATACGGTTGCGCGCCTCGTCGCCCAGTCGATGAGCAAGACGCTCGGCCAGCAAGTGATCATCGAAAACGTCGGCGGTGCCGGCGGCACGATCGGCGCGGCCCGTGTGGCCAAGGCCGACCCGGACGGCTACACCCTGTTGCTGCACCACATCGGCCAGTCCACCGCGCCGGCGCTCTATCGCAAACTGTCGTATAACGCCCTGGACAGCTTCGAGCCTATCGGCCTGATCACCGACGTGCCGATGACCTTCGTCGCCCGCAAGGACTTCCCGGCCAAGGACTTCAAGGAACTGCTCTCCTACGTCAAGGCCAACAAGCAAAAGGTGACCTATGCCAACGCCGGCGTGGGTTCCGCATCGCATCTTTGCGGCATGCTCTTCATGAGCGCCATCGACACCGAACTGACCACGGTTCCCTACAAGGGCACCGGCCCGGCGATGAACGACCTGCTCGGCGGCCAGGTGGATTTCATGTGCGACCAGACCACCAACACCACCAGCCAGATCAAGAGCGGCAAGATCAAGGCCTACGGCGTGACCACCAAGTCGCGCGTGCCGTCGCTGCCCGACCTGCCGACGCTGCATGAAGCCGGCCTGGCGAACTTCGAAGTCGCCGTGTGGCACGGCCTGTACGCGCCCAAGGGCACGCCGAAGGCTGCCGTCGACACGCTCTCCAAGGCACTCCAGGTTGCGCTGAAGGATCCTAACGTCAAGCAGCGCTTCGGCGAACTGGGCACGGAGCCGGTTGCCGAAGCCCGCGCAACGCCGGATGCACACCGCAGCTTCCTGAAGGCGGAAATCGACAAGTGGAGCCCGATCATCAAGAAGGCCGGCGTCTACGCTGACTGATCACCCGCATTTCCCGCTGTAGCGACATTGCTGTAAACGGCACGCCGCCGGGGCAACCCCGGCGGCGTGCCGCGGCCTAATGGAATCTAGATCCGGCGGCCGGAAAATGGGATAAGATGCCTTGACCCGCCCTGGGTAAACACTGCGGCGAGACCGAAGGCACCACTCCCATCGATCCAATAAGTAGAAGGAGATACGCTTTGCCATCGTTCATTCGCGGCCCCAAGGACTTCTGGTCCGGGGTCATTTTCGTCATCTTCGGGCTTGCCGCCGTCATCATCGGCCGCGACTACTCGATGGGCACCGCCGGAAGGATGGGGCCGGCTTACTTCCCCACCATTCTCGGCGGCTTGCTGACCCTGATCGGATTGATCGGCGTGGTCCGCTCCATGGTCAGGACCGGCAGTCCGATCGGCCGCTTCGCCATTCGCGAAATCCTCCTGGTCTTATTCTCGGTGGTGGTGTTCGGCCTGCTGGTGCGCGGCGCCGGCCTTGCGCTCAGCGTCGTCCTGGTCGTCGTGATCAGCGGCATCGCCAGCACCAAGTTCAAGCTTGGGCCCTACGTGCTCCTCGGTGTCGGCATGTCGGTATTCTGCGTGCTGCTGTTCGTCAAGGCGCTCGGCCTGCCGATGCCCATGTTCGGGCCGTGGCTCGGTTTCTAAGGGAAAGACGTCATGGAAATTCTCAACAACCTGGCGCTCGGTTTCGATACCGCTCTGACCCTGACCAACCTGATGTACTGCCTGATGGGGGTGTTCTTCGGCACCGCGGTCGGCGTGCTGCCCGGCCTCGGCCCGGTGGCCACCATCGCGATGCTGCTGCCGGCGACCTTCTCGCTGCCGCCGGTCTCGGCGCTGATCATGCTGGCCGGTATCTACTACGGCGCGCAATACGGCGGCTCCACCACCGCCATCCTGGTCAACCTGCCCGGCGAGTCCTCCTCAGTGGTGACCGCGCTCGACGGCCACCAGATGGCAAAGAACGGCAATGCCGGCAAGGCACTGGCGACCGCGGCGATCGGCTCCTTCTTCGCCGGCACCGTCGCCACCGTGCTGCTGGCACTGTTTGCCCCGCCGCTGGCCGAACTGGCGCTGAACTTCGGCCCGGCCGAATACTTCTCGCTGATGGTGCTGGGCCTGGTTGCTTCCGTCGTGCTCGCACATGGTTCGTTGCTGCGCGCCATCGGCATGATCATCCTCGGCCTGTTGCTGGGCCTGGTCGGCACCGACGTTAACTCGGGCACGCCGCGCTACACCTTCGACCTGCCGCAGCTGGCCGACGGCATCAACTTCGTTGTCGTGGCGATGGGCATGTTCGGCCTCGGCGAAATCATCTCCAACCTCGAGCATGAGGAAAACCGTTCGCTGGTGATGAAGAAGGTGACCGGGCTGATGCCGACCAAGGACGACCTCAAGCGCATCGTGGCACCGATCCTGCGCGGCACCACGCTCGGCTCCATGCTGGGCATCCTGCCGGGCGGCGGCGCAATGCTGGCTTCCTTCGTGTCCTATTCCATCGAGAAGAAGGTATCGAAGAACTCCGCCAACTTCGGCAAGGGTGCGATCGAAGGCGTGGCGGCACCGGAAGCGGCCAACAATGCCGGCGCCCAGACCTCGTTCATCCCGATGCTGACGCTGGGCATCCCGTCCAACCCGGTGATGGCGCTGATGATCGGCGCGATGATCATCCAGGGCATCCAGCCGGGACCGGCGGTGGTGACCGAACAGCCGGCCTTGTTCTGGGGCATCATCGCCTCGATGTGGATCGGCAACTTGTTCCTGATCGTGCTCAACCTGCCGATGATCGGCCTGTGGGTACGCATGATCATGGTGCCGTACCACTTCCTGTTCCCCTGCATCCTGGTGTTCTGCGCGATCGGTGTGTTCTCCCTGAACAACAGCGACTTCGACGTGTTCCTGATGGCGGGCTTCGGCTTGTTCGGCTACATCTGCTCCAAGCTGGAAATGGAGCCGGCGCCGATGCTGCTGGGCTTCATCATCGGCCCGATGATGGAAGAGTACCTGCGCCGCGCGCTGCTGCTGTCGCGCAGTGATCCGATGGTGTTCCTGCAGCGGCCGATCTCGGCCACCATGCTGGTGCTGGCCGCGCTGGCGATGATGGTCGTGCTCAGCCCGAACCTGCGCAAGAAGCGCGAGGAAGCCTTCGAGGAGTAAGCAGGATGGCATCATGACAATCGGCGTGTTCCGGAAACGGACACGCCGATTTTCTTTATGGGACGCAAGCCCGCGCGCATGCGGATACGCGACGCGTTTTGATTTATCCTAACGCCATGCATCCATCCTCAAACACCGCATTGTTCGCCGCCATCGTCGAGGCGCCGTTCGGCGCGATAGGCATCCGGACGGAGGCCGGCGCGATCCGCGAACTCGTGTACCTGCCGCGCAGCTTCAACGAGAAGGCGCCGACAGACGATTTGTCCGAGCGCGCCGCCCGGCAGGTCGAACGCTACCTGCAAGAACCCGATTTCCGCTTCGACCTGCCGCTGGCCGAGGCCGGCACGGCCTTCCAGCGCCGCGTGTGGGATGTCATCTCGGGCATTCCCCGCGGCGACGTCCTGACCTATGGCCAGGTCGCTAAGCTGATCCGCTCGGCGCCGCGCGCGGTCGGTCAGGCATGCGGCGCGAACTGGTATCCGCTCGTCGTCCCCTGCCACCGCGTGACCGCATCCGGCGGCCTGGGCGGGTTTTCCAACCATGACGACGAGACCGGGTTCCACCTCGGCGTCAAGCGCTGGCTGCTTGCCCACGAGGGCGTCAAGGGCTATTGATGACGGAAGCGCCTACGGCAAGCCAGTCGCCCATCGACGAGTTCTGCGACACCCTGTGGCTGGAAGACGGCCTGGCCAGGAATACCCTCGACGCATATCGGCGCGACATGACCCTGTTTGCCGCCTGGCTGGACGCCGAGAAGGGCAAGGGTCTGTATGCCGCGTCGGACACCGATATCAATGCCTATTTCGCCGCCCGCCATGCGGAGACGAAGGCGACCTCGGCCAATCGGCGCCTCGCCGTGCTCAAGCGCTTCTACCAGCTTGCCTTGCGGCAGAATCGCATTTCCGCCGATCCTTGTCTCAAGATCAAATCCGCCAAGCAGGCGCCGCGCTATCCGAAAACCCTGTCGGAGGCGCAGGTCGAAGCCTTGCTCGGCGCACCGGACGTGAACACGCCGCTTGGCCTGCGCGACCGGACCATGCTCGAACTGATGTATGCCAGCGGCTTGCGGGTATCGGAACTGGTGTTGCTCAAGACACTCGAAGTGGGCATGAACGAGGGCGTGCTGCGCATCACGGGCAAAGGCAGCAAGACGCGGCTGGTGCCGTTCGGGGAAGAGGCGCGCGGGTGGATCGAGCGCTACCTGAAGGAAGGACGCCCCGCGATCCTCAACGGCCAGGTCGACGACGCGCTGTTCGTCACGGCGCGCGGGGCGGGCATGACGCGCCAGATGTTCTGGACGCTGATCAAGAAATACGCGCTGCGGGCAGCGATCAACGCCCCCCTGTCGCCGCACACGCTGCGCCACGCGTTCGCCACGCACCTGCTGAACCACGGCGCGGATCTGCGCGTGGTGCAGTTGCTGCTCGGTCACGCGGACATCTCGACGACGCAGATCTACACCCATGTGGCGCGCGAGCGGTTGAAGAAGCTGCATGCCATGCACCATCCGCGGGGATAGGCCGAGGCCGGGCGCGAGATGAAAATCCTCCTCAACATCATCGGCTGCATCGCCGTCGTGCTGGCGATACTCGGGATTTTCCTCCCGCTGTTGCCGACTACTCCCTTCCTGCTGCTGGCTTCCGCCTGCTTCGTGCGCGGCTCCGACCGCATGCACCGCTGGCTGCGCTATCACCCGGTGTTCGGCGAATACCTCCGCAACTTCGAGGACAAGCGGGCGCTGCCCTTGCGCGCCAAGATCGTCGCGCTCGTCATGCTCTGGGTGTCCATGAGCTACTCGATCTACCTGGTCCGGCCGCTGCTGCTCAAGATCATGCTGCTGGCGATCGCCACCGGCGTGACGGTGATGATCCTGCGCCTGAAAACACTCGAGGCCGTCGAAGCGGAACATCGGCCGCAGCGCAGAAACGAGTAGGGCGCCGGTCTTGATCATTCCGAGAATCGCGGCAGGAAAGCATTGCTTTATCTCAATTTGACCCTTCGGCTAACTGGTACATTGGTACGTCAGTGAATTTTTCCGGACTACCGACATGGAAAGCCTGCGTACCATTTCCTATCTCATCCTCGTCGCCGCCACCTTCGCGGCCACCTACTTTGTCAGCCACATCTAAGGCCGCTGCACGCCCCTGAGGGGAAGCTGCAACGACGGCGACGGGCGAAAAAAAAACGGGCCCTGAGGCCCGTTTCCCACTCCCTTGCGGGGATTACCTGCGTGCGCGGCTGCCCGTCTTTTCGGCTGCCTGCGTGAACTGGCTGACTGCCGAATTCATGTTCGCTTCCATGACTTCGACCGCCTGCTTGGTGGTCTTGCTGAACTGCTCGTAGCCGGCGTTTGCATTGCCGAGCGCGGTCTTCACGATGGCAATCACATTCTCCGTGCCGGCCGGTGCGTTCTTGGAGACATCGTCTACCAGGGCGCTCATCTTGCGGCCGGTTTCGGCGATCTGCTCTTCCGCGGTGCGGGTGAGCTCAGCCTGCGCGCTGGTGGCGATGCCGGCGAGGTGACGGCCATAGGCGATCGCCTTGGCTGCGGTCGGCTGCGCCTGGGCAGCGGTCAGCGAGAAGAACTCTTGCGGGTCCTTGGCGCTGAGCAGCTGGCGGGCGGCGATCGAGGAATCCTCGAGCGAGGCCTTGGCCACGTTCAGGTTCAGGTCGACAACCTTTTCCACGCTTTCGAATGCCTTGCTGGTCAGGTTGGTCAGCAGGGACAGTTGGGCTTCGAAGTTGGCCTTGGCGGCACTGGAAAACTGTTCGGGAAGGGTAAACATTGATTCGCTCCTTTGGATGTATTCGGAATATCGGGGCCGGCGCTATTGTGCGCCGCAACAATTCATATTTTAAGGTCGACCTCCTCAAAGTCAAGCTCTTTTTTGTGCGCCGCACAAAATTCTTTTTCACTTGAGCAACCCGGGGGCGCCTTGCGCTTTTTACCATGGCTCGCCGCAGTGCAGCATGCGTCGGCCGGATTTTCGGCAGCTTTGTTGAGCATGCGCAAACCGGTTGCTGTTTAGTCAACAACTGCACTGTTCCACTAGAGGCGCGCCTTCAAAAATTATGGGAGGCAGCTGTCAGTACTTGTATCTGCGGAAATACTCCTTTAGTCTGAGAAAGAATCTTGCAGGCGGGAAAGAAGAGGCGCGTCCAACTCCGACGGGGCGAAGCCACAACACATGGGGACAGAATGTATTCCGTAAGCAAAATCCTGCATGTCGGCAGTATGGGAATCTTGTGCCGCGCGGTGCGTGCCGCTGACCGGCACGCGGTCCTGATGCACGCGGTCCCGGAGAATTACGGCGTTCATCACAGCGACTGGATGCGCAACGCGCTTGCCATCGGCAAGACCGTCAACGCTCCCCGCGTCATCAGGCCGGTCGCCATCGAGACCTGCGAGGGGCGGCCGGCGCTGCTGCTGGAAGATCCGGGAGGCGAGCCGCTATCCCTCATGCTCGGCGAGCCGATGGCTCCGGCCCGCTTTCTCGCGCTTGCCGCCAGCATCGCAGACGCGGTCGCCGAACTCCATGAACGCGACATCGTGCACAGAGCGCTGGAGCCGGGATATATCCTGGTGGACGAGGCCGCCAGCGGCGTTTGGCTCACAGGCCTGGGACAGGGCGAGAGCCTTGCAGTGCCGCACCCGGCTGTCGAGGCCGCCGCGCCCCAAGCCTATATGTCGCCCGAGCAGACCGGACGGATGCATCGCGTACCGGACCGACGCAGCGACCTCTACGCACTCGGCATCATTTTTTACCAGATGCTCACGGGGCGCTTGCCCTTCGAGGCAACGGATGCCATGGGCTGGATCTACAGCCATATCGCCCGCATGCCCACGCCGCCGGCCGACATGCGGCTTTCCCTGCCCCCGGTCCTGTCGGCAATGGTGATGAAACTGCTGGCCAAGGAACCCGAGGAACGCTACCAGAGCGCGGAAGGCCTCCTGCACGACCTGCGCGAATGCGAACGCCAATGGCGGGCGCGTGGCACGATCGACGCCTTTGTCCTCGCCCGGCACGACGTCCCGGCGCACTTCCAGCTGCCGCAGAAACTGTACGGACGCGACAGGGAAATCGTCCTGCTGCGCCAGGCCTTCGAACGCGTGGCCTGCGAAGGGCGGCCGGAACTGGTGCTGGTCACCGGCTACTCCGGCATCGGCAAGTCGTCGCTGGTCAATGAACTGTACCAGCCGATCGCGCGCGAGCAGGCGCTGTTCGCCTCCGGCAAGTTCGACCAGTACAAGCGCGACATCCCGTATGCGACCATCGTCCAGGCCTTCGCCGGGCTCGTGCTGCAACTGCTTGCGCAAAGCGAGGAACGCGTCGCGCAATGGAAACAGCGCCTGCAGGAAGCGCTCGGCGTCAACGGCCAGCTCATCGTCGATGTCATCCCGTCGGTCGAACTGATCATCGGGCCGCAGCAGCCGGTGCCGCAACTGCCCGCGACAGAAGCACGCAACCGCTTCGGCATGGTGTTCCGCCGTTTCATCGGCGTCTTCGCGCAACAGGCGCATCCGCTGGTGCTGTTCCTGGACGATCTGCAGTGGGCCGACCCGGCCAGCCTGGCCTTGCTGGAAAGCCTGCTGCTGCATCCGGAAATGCGGTACTTCATGCCGGTATGCGCCTACCGGGACAACGAGGTCGGCGCCTCGCACCCGTTCCGCCTCAGCCTCGACGCGTTGCGCAAGGGACGCACCCCGGTGACGGAGATCATCCTGGAAGCATTGCCGGACAAAGCGATCAACATGCTGGTCGCCGATGCGCTCCACCGCAGCGAGAAGGATACGCTGCCCCTGGCACGGCTGATCGTCGACAAGACCGGCGGCAACCCCTTCTTCGCCATCCAGTTCCTCGCCGCCCTGCACGAGCAGCACCTGATCGAATTCGACCGCGGGCTTTCGGGCTGGCGCTGGGACTTGCCGCGTATCGAGGCGCACGGCTTCACCGATAACGTGGCCGAGTTCATGATCGGCAAGCTGATGCGCCTGTCGCCCGCATCGCAGCGCGCGTTGCAGCATCTTGCCTGTCTCGGCACGCGTGCTCCCGGCGCATTGCTGGCCGCCGCCCTCGGCTGCGCAGCGCCGGACCTGCCGGCGGCGCTGTCCGAGGCCATGCGTGCCGGACTCGTGCTGCGTGCCGGCGATGACTACCGCTTTCTGCATGACAGGGTGCAGGAAGCCGCCTACTCGACCATCCCGGCCGGCGAGCGCAGCGCAATGCACCTGCAGATCGGCCGTGCCTGCCTCGCTGCATTCACCCGGGAGCAGGTCGAGGAGCGCGTGTTTGATGTGGTCAATCAGTTCAACCAGGACCTCACCGCGCTGGACGATGCGCAGGAACGGGAAGTGCTGTGCCGTCTCAACCGGCTCGCTGGCAGCAAGGCGCGCTCCGCAATTGCCTTCGCCGCGGCACGCAATTACTTCCGGCATGCGGCCGCGCTCCTGCCCGCGGACATCTGGACGTCCGATCCGGCCCGCGCCTTCGAATGCCATTTCGACCTGGCCGAATGCGAATACCTGAGCGGCGACGGCGAGCGCGCGGAAGAACTGTTCGCCCTGATCCTGCAGCATGTTGCCGCTCCACTGGACCGGGCGAAAGTCTACGGGCTGCGCATGAGCCTCTGCCAGACCGCGGGGCGTTTCGAGGAAGCGGTGGAGGCCGGGAGCGAAGGCCTGCAGCTGTTCGGCATCGCCTTGCCGGACGGCGAAGCGGACATCGCCGCGCAGGAAAGCCGGGAGCGCGAGCGCATCGCGTGCAACCTCGCGGGACGTCCTGCCTGCGACCTGTTCGACATCCCGCATGCGTCCGACCCCAACGCAAGTGCTTGTATCGCCTTGCTGGTGGACATGCTGCCTTGCGCGTTTGTCGCCCGCAACCGGCTGTACCGCCTGTTGATGTACAAGGCGGTCAACCTGTCCCTCGAATTCGGGCCGACGGAAAAATCCTGCCTTGCCTTCAGCGGCTACGGCATTATTCTCGCGTCGCATTTCGGCGATGTCGCATCGGGCTACGCGTTTTCCGAGCTCGGCCTGCGGCTGAATGAAAAGTACAACGACGTCCGCATGCGCGGCGCGCTGCTTTTCCTGCACGGCAATTACCTCAACTTCTGGCACAAGCCGTTCGCCGACAACATCGCCTTGATGGAAGAGGGTTTCCGCGCCTGCCTGGAAGTCGGCGACCTCGTGTGGGCGGGCTACTCGTCCTTCCGCACGCCATGGCAGATGATCGAAAAGGGCGAATCGCTCGACACGGTGTCGAATGCACTGCAAAAGTATGCCGCCTTCGCCCGGCAAAGCCGCAACGACACGGTCTATCGCGCCATCCGGCTGGTGCAGCAGTTCATCGCCAGCATGAAGGGCGCGACGAACGAGCAGGCCGGATTCAGCGACGACGGTTTCGACGAGGCCGAGTGCCTGGAAGCCTTCGATCGGGCAAGCTTCCGATCGGGCATCGCCTTCCGGCATGCCATGAAACAGATCGCCTGCTTCGTTTACCGCCGCTATGGCGACGCGTCCGATGCGGCCCGCGATGCCATGGCGATGCAGGACGTGATGATCTCCATGCCGATCGAGGCAAGCTGCACGCTCTACCACGCATTGACGCTGACCGCGCTCTACACTCAGGTCGATATCGAGCGGCAGCTGGAATTCGCCGGGACGCTGAAGGCCTGCCAGAAGCGGCTGCGCCAGTGGGCGAAACACTGCCCGCAGAACTTCCTGCACCGCTATGCGCTGCTGGGCGCGGAAATGGCGCGCATCGAAGGCCGCGACCTCGATGCGATGCAGCGCTACGAGCAGGCGATCCGGCTCGCTTCCCTGCACGGTTTCGTCCAGGACGAGGCCCTGGCCAACGAACTCGCCGCCCACTTCTACCGCACGCGCGGCTCCGGCCGCAGCGCCGACGCCTACCTCCGGCACGCACACGCCTGCTATGCCCGTTGGGGTGCGAGCGGCAAGGTGCGCCAGCTGGAGTCGCTCTATCCGCAACTGCACGGCGCGGAAAGCAGCGCGGCCGATGACGGTCTTCCGCGCGGCACCTTGCAGCTCGATGCGCTTGCCGTCATCAAGGCATCGCAGGCTCTGTCCGGAGAGATCGCGTTCGACAAGCTTCTGGCCAAGCTGCTGCAGGTCGTGATCGAACAGGCGGGCGCGCAAAAGGGCTACGTGATACTGCAGCACGGAGGCGCGCTCGCCATCGAGGCCGAAGCGGGGCTCGACGAGCGAGGCGTTGTCCAGGCGAGCCGACTGCCCGGGCTCGGGCTGGCATCCACCACGCTGGTACCGGTGACCCTCGTGAATTACGTCTGGAGGACGCGCCAGAAAGTGTTGCTGGAGAACGCGGGCGAAGACAACCGTTTCGCCGGCGATCCGTACATCGCCGCCAACCATCCGAACTCCGTCCTTTGCCAGCCGATCTTCCGGCAGGCCGAACTCGCCGGCCTGCTATACCTTGAAAACAATCTCATCGCCGGCGCCTTTTCCGCGGATGCGCTGGGCGTGCTGGAACTGTTGTCCTCGCAGGCGGCCATCTCGCTGGAGAACGCGCGGCTTTACACCGATCTCGAGGAAGAAAACGCCGAGCGGCGCAGGATCGAGCGCGAGCTCCAGCTGTCGGAGGCGCATTACCGCCGCCTGTTCGAAACCGCAAAGGACGGCATTCTGCTGCTCCATTCCGGCTCGGGGGTGATCACCGACGCCAACTCCTGTCTGCTCGACATGCTCGGTTTCCGCCACGACGAATTCGTCGGCAAGCGCATCCGCGACGTCGCCCCCTTCCGCATCCAGCCGGCATTCGCCGGCATCTGCGACGCGCTGCAGGTAAAGGAGTCGGTGCGCCATGACTCGCTGCCGCTGCAGGCGAACGACGGGCGCGACCTGATCGTCGATTTCGTCAGCAGCGCCTACCAGGTGGAGGATACGCGCGTCATCCAGTGCAATTTCCGCGACATCACCGACCGGCGGCGCGCCGAACAACGCCAGGCCGTGCAGTTCGCCGTGACGCGGGTGCTCGCCGACGCCGCTTCGCTGGACGCGGCGGCACTCCCGCTGCTCGACGCGGTATGCACCAATTTCGGCTGGGAGATCGGCGAACTTTGGGAGGTCGACGAAGATGCCGATACCTTCAGGCTGATGCGGGCATGGGAGGCTCCGGTCCTGGCGCCCACGAGCTTCGTCGCCGTCGCAACCGGCAAGACCGTGTCGGCATCGCGCGGCATCCCCGGACGGATGACCCGTGCGCGGCAGCCGATCTGGCTCCCGGACATCTCGGCCGATCCCGAATTCAGGCGCGCGAAGGAAGCGATGCAGATCGGCCTGCACGGTAGTTTTGCCGTGCCAGTCCTGCTCGTCGGGAAGGCTGTCGCCGTCATGTCCTTCTACAGCCGCGAGACGCGCATGCCCGACGGTGAAATGATCGGCATGATGCAGGTCATCGGCAGCCAGATCGCGCAGTTCATCCAGCGCAGGTGCGCCGAGCAGGCGCTGGTTACGAGCGAGGAACGTTTCCGCAGCCTGACCCATCTCTCGTCGGACTGGTACTGGGAGCAGGATGAGCACTTCCGGTTCACCCTGGTATCGGAAGGCGTCGGCCGCGCCGCCGGCATGGTGCCCGAGCGCTTGATCGGCAAGACGCGCGACGACCTCGCCATCGACGAGGAAGCGCTCGACCGGGAGGCGTGGGATGCGCATACGCGAGTGCTGGCGGATCGCCGCCCATTCCGCAACCTCGAATACAAGGTGCGTGCCGACGACGGACGCTGGTACTGGTACAGCATCAGCGGCGAGCCGCTGTTCGATGACAAGGGCGCGTTCCGCGGGTATCGCGGCACCGGCAAGGTGATCAGCGAACGGAAGCAGGTGGAGGCGCTGCACATGGGACAGGCCCGCGTGCTGGAGATGATCGCCACCGGGGCGTCGTTGCAGGAAGTGCTCGACACGCTGGTGAGTGTCATCGAATCGCAATCGGAAGGCATGCTCGGCGCGGTGCTGCTGCTGGACGAGGATGGCGAGCATGTCCGCGTCGGAGCGGCGGGCAGCCTGCCGGGCGCGTATTCGCGGGCGCTGGAAGGCTTGAGCATCGGCCCGTCCGCCGGTTCCTGCGGCACGGCGATGCACCGGCGCGAACGCGTGGTGGTCACCGACATCGAGAACGATGCATTGTGGGAAGCGTATCGCGAGCTGGCGCTGGCCCACGGCCTGCGCGCATGCTGGGCGACGCCTATCCTGTCCCAGCAGGGCAGCGTCCTCGGCACGTTCTCGATGTATTACCGCGAGGTGCGCACGCCCACTCAGCCGGAACTGCGGCTCGCCGATTTCACCGCCCGCATTGCCGGCATCGCCATCGAACGCAAGCAGGCGGAGCATCGCATCAGCTACATGGCCCACCACGACACGCTCACCGGCCTGCCGAACCGCGCGCTGCTGCTCGACCGGCTCAGGCAGGCCGTCGGCCAATCGCAGCGGACCGCAAAGTCGGTCGCGGTCATGTTCATTGATCTGGACGACTTCAAGCACATCAACGACTCGCTGGGCCACCAGGTCGGCGACCACCTGCTGCAATTGGTGGCAGGGCGGCTGCAGCTTTGCCTGCGCCGCGGCGACACGCTGGCCCGGCTCGGCGGCGACGAATTCGTGCTGGTGCTGCCGGCCATCGAAGACGACCACGCCGCCGCCGCCGTCGCGCAGAAGATCCTGGACGAGCTCAGGAACACGTTCCACGTCGACGGCCACGCGCTGCATGCCGGCTGCAGCATCGGCATCAGCCTGTTCCCGGAAGACGGCGAGGACGCCGATACGCTGATGCGTGCCGCCGATACCGCGATGTACCACGCCAAGGGAAAGGGCCGGGGCAATTACCAGTTTTTCATGCAAAGCCTCAATGTCGCCGCCCAGCGCCGGCTCGCCATTGCCAACCAGTTGCGCCAGGCGATCGCGCGCGGCGAGTTCTTCCTGCATTACCAGCCGCAGGTGGACATGGAATGCGGCAGGATCGTTTCCGCGGAGGCGCTGCTGCGCTGGATGCAGCCGGAGCGCGGCTTCATCCCGCCCGCCGAGTTCATCCCGATCGCCGAGGAGACGGGGCTCATCACGCAGATCGGCGAATGGGTGCTGCGCGAAGCCTGCCTGCAGCTCAAGCGCTGGCGCGACGCCGGGCATGCCGATCTGTGCATGGCGGTGAACCTGTCCGCACGTCAGCTGCTGCAGCCGGATTTCGTGGCCGGCGTCGAACGCATCCTGGAAGACACCGGGGTGCCGGCCGCGGCGCTGGAACTGGAGATCACCGAAAACTTCCTCATGCACCCCAGCGAGGAAAACCTGGTGCCGCTGCGGCAGTTGAGCGACATGGGCGTGCAGCTTTGGGTGGACGATTTCGGCACCGGCTACTCCAGCCTGTCCTACCTGAAGCGCTTCCCCATCCATGCGCTCAAGATCGACCAGTCCTTCATTCGAGGCATCGGCCAGGACCCGCATGACGCCGCCATCACCAATGCCATCATCGCCATGGCGCACAGCCTGAACCTCAAGGTGATTGCCGAGGGCGTGGAAACAGGCGAACAGGCGGCATTCCTGCGCGCGCGCCAATGCGTGTTTGCACAAGGCTACTATTACAGCAGGCCGGTGCCGCCGGACGCCTTCGACGAACTGCTGCACAGTCAGCCGTTGCAGCCACTCCAGTCGGCGGCATGACAAAAGCGCAAGGTCGGCCGCAAAGGCCTGTTCTTGCTGCATAATGTGGCGAAATTTTTCCGGCAGCTGCAATGGCAAAGAAAGAACACGTTTCGGAAACTCCGGCCACGCAATTCCTGCGCAAACAGGGCGTCGCCTTCACCGAGCATCCCTACACCTATGAAGAGCACGGCGGCACCGCCGTCTCCGCGCGCGAGCTGGGCGTGGACGAGCACCATGTCGTCAAGACCCTGATCATGCAGGACGAAGCGGCCAAGCCGCTGGTGGTGCTGATGCACGGCGACCGCAAGGTCTCGACCAAGAACCTCGCGCGCCAGATCGGCTGCAAGTCGGTCGAACCCTGCAAGCCCGAAGTCGCGAACCGGCATTCCGGCTTCCTCGTCGGCGGCACCTCGCCGTTCGGCACGCGCAAGGCCATGCCGGTCTATGTCGAGGAAAGCATCCTCGCGCTCGACAAGATCTATATCAACGGCGGCAGGCGCGGCTACCTGGTCGGCATCGATCCGAAGGTGCTCGCCAATGTCCTGCCCGTCAAAACCGTCCAGTGCGCGCTCGAAGAGTAAGCCGGGCACAGCCATCCATCTGAAAGGGAGAGAATGTCCACCGCGTTGTTTGTCATCGCCGCCTACCTGATCGGCTCCATCTCGTTTGCCGTCGTCGTCAGCGCCCTGTTCGGGCTGGCCGACCCGCGCACCTATGGATCGAAGAATCCAGGCGCGACCAATGTGCTACGCAGCGGCAACAAGGCCGCCGCCGCACTGACCCTGCTGGGAGACGGCTTCAAGGGCTGGCTGGCGGTGTGGCTCGCCATGCGTTTCGGCGAGCAATACGGCGTGGGCGACACCGGCATTGCGCTGGTGTCGCTGGCGGTATTCCTCGGCCACCTGTGGCCGGTGTTTTTCCGCTTCGTCGGCGGCAAGGGCGTCGCCACCGCGCTGGGGGTGCTGCTCGGCCTGAACGGCTGGCTGGGGCTGGCCACGCTGGTCAGTTGGCTCGTGATTGCCTATGCCTTTCGCTACTCCTCGCTGGCCGCGCTGGTGGCCAGCATCTTCGCGCCTTTCTATTACGGCCTGCTGTTCGGTGTCGATGCCAAGCTGGCGGCCGTGGCCGCCATGAGCGCGCTGCTGATCTACCGCCACCGGCAGAACATCGCCAACCTGCTGGCGGGCAAGGAAAGCAGGATCGGCAGCAAGAAGAAATAAGGGGGAGGGCGGCCATGTTCATCGGACATTTCGGGATCGGCTTCGGCGCCAAGGCGGCTGCGCCCAAGGTCTCTCTCGGCACGCTTTTCCTCGCGGCACAGTTCATCGACCTGATATGGCCGACCTTGTTGCTCCTGGGCGTGGAAACGGTACGCATTGCACCCAGCGCGCATTCGATCACGCCGCTGGTTTTCGAGCATTACCCGATTTCTCACAGCCTGCTTGGCGCGGCCGGATGGGGCGTCGTTGTCGGCGTGCTGTACGGGTGGCTGCGCAAGGACTGGCGCGGTGCATGGCTGGTCGGCGCGCTTGTCGTCAGCCACTGGCTGCTTGACGCCATCGTGCACCTGCCCGACCTGCCTCTGTATCCGGGCAGCGAGACGTTCGCCGGGATGGGGCTGTGGGCTTCGCTGCCGCTGACGCTGGCGGTAGAATTGCCTCTCTTCCTGCTCGGCGTGTGGCTGTATGCGCGCAGTACGCAGGCCGTGAACGCGAAAGGGAAGTGGGGATTCGTGTCGCTGGTCGGTTTTCTGCTGCTGGTTCATGCCGGCAATCTGTTTGGCGAGCCGCCGCCGAGCGCGGATGCGATTGCGTGGGTGGGGCAGTCGCAGTGGTTGCTGGTGCTGTGGGCGTATTGGGTGGATCGTCACCGGAGGACGGGGCGGCTTTGAGCGGTACGCGTAGTTTGGCGGGTTTCGCTGCGCTCTACCCACCCTACCGTCCTTTATAAAGAATCGTAGGGTGGGTAGAGCGAAGCGAAACCCACCATGCATTCAGAGTGCGGCGAAACCCACCGCGGAGCCCCTCAAACCGCCCGCAATTCATCCAGCGGCCATCGCGGCCGCACATTGAACGCATAGTCGCGCTTGGCCGCCTGCGGATTGATCTGCAGGCGCATCGCCCCCGCAAACGCAATCATCGCGCCGTTGTCGGTGCAGAACTCCAGTTCCGGATAGTAGACACGGAAACGCCGCTTCTGCGCCGCCGCGTTCAGACCTTCGCGCAATTGCCGGTTGGCGCCGACGCCGCCGGCGATCACGAGGCGTTTCAGGCCTGTCTGTTTCAGGGCCGCGAGGCATTTCGCCACCAGCACTTCCACGATGGCGTCGACGAAGGCGCGGGCGATGTTTGCCTTGTCCTGCTCGCAGATGTTGACCACCTGGCTTTTCACCAGCGTCAGGACGGCGGTCTTCAGGCCGGAGAAACTGAAATTGAGGTCTTTCGAATGCAGCATCGGCCGCGGCAGCTTGTACGTGCCGGGATCGCCGAATTCGGCCAGGCGCGAGATCGCCGGGCCGCCGGGATAGCCGAGGCCGAGCAGCTTGGCCGACTTGTCAAAAGCTTCACCTGCGGCATCGTCCATCGTCTCGCCCAGCAGCGTGTACTGGCCCACGCCGTCCACGCGCATCAACTGGGTATGCCCGCCCGAGATCAGCAAGGCAACAAACGGAAACTCCGGCGGGTCGCGCGACAGCAGCGGGGAGAGCAGGTGCCCCTCCAGGTGATGCACGCCGAGCACCGGGCGGTCGAGCGCCAGGCCGAGGCCGCAGGCGACCGATGCGCCGACCAGCAGCGCGCCGGCCAGCCCGGGGCCTTGTGTATACGCTATCGCATCGATCGCGCTGCGCGGTGTTTCCGCCCGGGCCAGCACTTGTTCCAGCAGCGGGATCGCGCGGCGGATATGGTCGCGCGAGGCCAGCTCCGGCACCACGCCGCCGTATTCCTCGTGCATCGCCACCTGCGAATGCAGGGCGTGCGCAAGGAGGCCGCGTTGTGTGTCGTACAACGCCAGGCCGGTTTCGTCACAGGAGGATTCGACGCCGAGGACAAGCATGGGATGAGAGGCGGGATGGCAAGCTTTTTGCAAAGCCCTATTTTATAGGATTAGCGCACCCGAGGCTCCGCACATGAACGACTCCAGACAGCTCAAGATCGTAGTCATCAACTCCCTGGTCGCGCCGGAAGGCGCCGACAAGGCCGCCCTGCTGCAGGCCGAGCGCGCCCGTGCGATCCGCATCGGCCTGCTCGAAAGCGGCTATAACATCCTCGCCGCGCTGCCGCCCGATGCCGGTCTCGAGGAGCAGATCGCGCAGCTGCAGCCCGATGTGATCATCGTCGATGAGCAGTCGGACGCCGCACTGAAGAAGGTGGTCGCCGCCACCGCGAACGCGCGCCGTCCCATCGTCTGCTTCACCGAGGACAACGACAAGGAAAAGATGCACGCCGCGATCGAGGCCGGCGTCTCCGCCTATGTCGTCGCGGGTCTTTCGGCGGACCGCGTGAAGGCGGTGCTCGACGTCGCGCTGGCGCGCTTCGAGGTCGACCAGAAGCTGCGCCACGAGCTCTCGGAGACCAAGATCAAGCTGGCCGAGCGCAAGGTCATCGAACGCGCCAAGGGCTTGCTGATGGAGCGCCACCATTGCACCGAAGACGAGGCCTACAAGAAACTGCGACGGCTGGCGATGGACAAGAACCTGAAGCTGTCCGACGTGGCGCAGCGCATGCTCGACGTGGCCGACTTGCTCATTTAGGGAGCCCTGTTTTAATGCAATGCACGAAATGAGTGCGCGGCAAGGGCTTATCGCGGATCCAACATGTAGGAAAACCACCGACAAGCGCTGGCACACCACTTGCAGATAGAGACCGGGCGCCAACGAAGGCGCAACAAGTAATGATGCTGTCCTGACCACTGCCGGTCAGGATGGTTCTGGACAAAGGCGTCCGTTCACATGGGTTTCTGCCCGTGCTGACGGACGCCTTTCTTTTTGCCCGTTTCGACATCACGCATGAGGACAGCATGACTATAAAAGCATCCAAGACGAACCTGACCCGTCGCAGCCTGCTCAAGGCCGGCGCCGCAATGACCGCGGGCGCCTTCGGAGGACTGGCCACGCAGGGCGCCTGGGCGGCCGGCTCGGACAAGCCGGAAAAAGAGGAAGTCAAGGTCGGCTTCATTCCGCTCACCGATTGCGCGTCGGTGGTCATGGCCTCCGTCCTTGGCATCGACAAGAAGTACGGCATCAAGATCGTACCGACCAAGGAGGCGTCCTGGGCCGGGGTGCGCGACAAGCTGGTCAACGGCGAGCTCGACGCTGCCCACGTCCTCTACGGTCTCGTCTACGGCGTGCACCTGGGCATCAGCGGCCCGAAAAAAGACATGGCCATGCTCATGACGCTCAACCACAACGGCCAGGCGATCACGCTCTCGAAAAAGCTCGCCGACAAGGGCGCGGTGGACGGCGCGTCGCTGGCCAAGCTGATGCAGTCGGACAAGCGGGAATACACCTTCGCCCAGACTTTCCCCACCGGCACGCATGCGATGTGGCTGTATTACTGGCTGGCCGCGCACGGCATCGATCCGATGAAGGATGCCAAGATCATTACCGTGCCGCCGCCGCAGATGGTGGCCAACATGCGCGTCGGGAACATGGACGGCTATTGCGTGGGCGAGCCTTGGGGCCATCGCGCGATCATGGACGGTATCGGCATCACCGGCGTGACCACCCAGGACATCTGGAAGGACCATCCGGAAAAGATCCTCGGCACCACCGCCGAATGGGTGAAGAAATATCCGAACACCGCGCGCGCCATGACCGCCGCCGTGCTCGAAGCGGGAAAATGGATCGATGCCGGCCTGCAGAACAAGATGAAGATGGCCGAGACCGTTGCAGACAAGGCTTACGTGAACACCAGCGTGGATGCCATCAACCAGCGCATCCTCGGGCGCTACCAGAACGGCATGGGCAAGACCTGGGACGATCCCAACCACATGAAGTTCTTCAACGACGGCTACGTCAATTTCCCGTACCTGTCCGACGGCATGTGGTTCCTCACGCAGCAGCGCCGCTGGGGCCTGCTGAAGGAAGACATCGATTACCTCGCAGTCGCGCGGCAGATCAACCAGATCGACCTGTACAAGGACGCCGCCAACATGGCGAAGGTCAGCGTGCCCAAGGACCCGATGCGTTCCTCGAAGCTGATCGACGGCGTGGTGTGGGACGGCAAGAACCCGAAGCTGTACGCGGGTTCCTTCAAGATCAAAGTGTGAGAGGCCAATATGAGCGCAGTCATGGACAAGGTATTGAACGAACGGGTATCCGCTGCTCCCCTGAAAAAGGCTGCAGCCCCGCCGGCGGCCGCGCCCGCGCCGGCGAAGAGGCGGCCGCTGAAGCCTTACTTCCTCGCGGTATTGCCGCCGGTGCTCGGCATCGCGCTGCTGGTGCTCGTGTGGGAGATCGTTGCCGCGAAAAGCACCGGCTTCCCGACGCCGGCGGTGACGCTGGAGCATGCGATCAAGCTGTTCTCCGATCCCTTCTACCAGAAAGGCCCGAATGACCAGGGCATCGGGTGGAACCTGTGGTCCTCGCTCAAGCGCGTGGCGACCGGCTTCGGCATGGCGGCGCTGGTGGGCATCCCGCTCGGCTTCATGATCGGCCGCTTCAAGTTCCTGTCCGGCATGTTCAATCCGATCATCAGCCTGCTCAAGCCGGTGTCGCCGCTCGCCTGGCTGCCGATCGGTCTGCTGGTGTTCAAGGCCGCCAACCCGGCCGCGATCTGGGCGATCTTCATCTGCTCGATCTGGCCGATGATCATCAACACTGCGGTCGGCGTGCAGCGCGTGCCGCAGGATTACATGAACGTGGCCAAGGTGCTCAACCTGTCGGAGTGGAAGATCGTCACGAAGATCCTGTTTCCGTCGGTGCTGCCTTACATGCTGACCGGCGTGCGCCTCGCGATCGGCACCGCATGGCTGGTGATCGTCGCCGCCGAAATGCTGACCGGCGGCGTGGGCATCGGTTTCTGGGTCTGGGATGAATGGAACAACCTGAACGTGCCGCACATCATCATCGCGATCGTCGTGATCGGCGTGGTCGGCCTGTTGCTGGAACAGGCGCTGGTCGCCATCGCCAGAGCATTCACCTATGAAGAAGTGCGCAACTGAGGAGCGTGACATGGATAACACAAGCAAGTTCATCGAGATCCAGAAGGCGGAAATGGTGTTCCACACCGCCAAGGGCAGCTTCCATGCGCTGCGCGACATCAACCTGAACGTGAAGAAGGGCGAGTTCGTCACGCTGATCGGCCACTCGGGCTGCGGCAAGTCGACCCTGCTGAACCTCATCGCCGGCCTGTTGGATGCGACCGAGGGCACGCTGCTGTGCGCCAACCGCGAGATCGCGGGCCCCGGCCCCGAGCGTGCGGTCGTGTTCCAGAACCACTCGCT
>NZ_DASRXF010000090.1:0-13871 GCF_035654295.1 Noviherbaspirillum sp.
CAATAAACTGTGTCTTCTGGTCCATAGGTGTTGTTTCGCTCCAAGGCATAGGGCACCTCCTTGAGATACCCTTTTAGTTTGGCAAAACTGTTACCCATGTCCCCGGACTAAACTGTTACCTATGTCTCCAGACCGTACCGGGCTAACACTGCGGTCAACGGCGACCGCTTTACGGCGTCGCATTACCTTCGACGTTAGCTGCAAAAAGAAGAAAGTGGAGAACTTTGTAAATCGGTCCGCACGAGGTCGTCAGCTACAAAGATGGCTGAACGTCTGTTGGGGCGTTGCGACCTTTTCTGGACTGCTGCTGTTCCTCGATGGGAAGTATGATTTTCTCGGTGATGTTCTAGCGCGTTTTGCATTTGCGAGTATCTGTATCTGCATTATTGCCGGGTTCCTTATCAGTCCATTTGCTTTGAAGTCCGATTCTTCAGACTTTAATACAGCGCATTCGAATCCCGATGTACAGGCGCTTAGACGAGGAGAAATATCAATGGAAGAATATGCGGAGCGTACCCGCTCAATCACTGAAACGCCAGCTAACTCAGCGTATATGGGCTCCCCCCGAAGTACAAGAGACTGACCGATAAAGGTCATGGTCGATGCCACAGACGCAGCGTGGTGGGTCGATTACCGTCGGGCGCTGGAACAGCGCTTCAGTCAGGACACGATTCTCATTCGGGCGAAGGATGTCGATATTTTGTGGTCACGCCGGGTACTTGCCAGAACTCGCGGGTATCCTCACTTGTAAATCGTGCGGACGCTAATGCGCCATTGATCGCAGCGCTCTCTGCTCATGAAGCTTTGTTCGGCGGAAAAAGGCCGTCCCACCATTCCTTGGCAGAAGCCTTCACCATGCCGATTGCATCCGGATCGCGATGCAGCAGGGCGGACAGGTAGGCCTTTGCCTGCTTGGCCGATACATGCGGCGGCAGCGGCGGAACGTCGGGATCGGTGACCATCTCCACCACCGTCGGCGCACGCGCCGACAGCGCACGATCCCACGCGGGGCCGATATCCTCGGGCCGGTCCACGCGTATGGCGTTCAGCCCGAGCAGGTCGGCATACGCCGCATACGGAAAGTCGGGGAGGTTCTGGGAGCCTTCGAACTTCGGGTCACCCTCCAGGGCGCGCTGCTCCCATGTCACCTGGTTCAGGTCGCCGTTGTTGAGTACCATCACGACGAGGCGCGGATCGGCCCACTCTCGCCATATGCGCGCAACGGTAATCAGTGCGCTGATGCCGTTCATCTGCATCGCGCCATCGCCCAGCATCGCGATCACGGGGCGGTCCGGATACGCGTACTTGGCTGCAATCGCATAGGGGATCGCCGGACCCATCGTCGCGAGCCCGCCGGACAGGGAGGCGATCATGCCGCGCCGCAGGCGCAGGTCGCGCGCATACCAGTTGGCGGCGGAGCCGGAGTCGCAGGTCAGGATGCAATGGTCGGGCAGGCGCGACGACAGTTCCCAGAACACGCGCTGCGGGTTAATCGGCTTCGCATCGTTCATCGCGCGCGCTTCCAGCACCTTCCACCAGCGGGCGACGTTCTGCGCGATCTGCTGCTGCCAGCCGAGGTCCTGCTTCTGCTGCAGGTGCGGAATCAGTGCGCGCAGCGTGGCCTTGGAATCGCCGACGAGGCCGACTTCCATCGGGTAGCGCAGGTTTAGCATGCGACCGTCGATGTCGATCTGCACGCCGCGCGCCTGGCCTTCCTTCGGCAGGAACTCGGAATAGGGAAAGGACGAGCCGATCATCAATAGCGTGTCGCATTCATTCATCAGGTCCCAGCTCGGCTTGGTGCCGAGCAGGCCGATGGCGCCGGTCACGAACGGGATATCGTCGGGCACTGCAGCCTTGCCGAGCAGGGCCTTTGCCACACCAGCGCCGAGCAAGCGCGCCACTTCCAGCACTTCGTCAGTCGCATGCATGGCGCCGGCGCCGACCAGCATCGCGACCTTCTTGCCGGCGTTGAGCACCGATGCGGCGCAGGCGAGGTCGGATTCATTGGGCAGCGTCGGGCGCGAGGTGTAGCCGATGCCGCTATGCACCGTTCCGTGCTCATGTGCGGGCGTCTCGACTGCCGGCATGTCCTGCACATCGTTGGGGATGATGATGCAGGTCACTGTCCTCTGGTCGCGTGCGATGCGCATCGCGCGGTCCACCAGGTGCCGGATCTGGTCCGGGGTCGTCGCCATGTGCACGAATTCATGCGCAACGTCCTTGAACAGCGACAGCAGGTCGACCTCCTGCTGGTAGTCGCCACCGAGCGAGGCACGCTTCTGCTGCCCGACGATGGCCACGACCGGCTGGTGGTCGAGCTTGGCGTCATACAGCCCGTTCAGCAGGTGGATGGCGCCCGGGCCGGAAGTGGCTAAGCAGACACCGACCTCACCGGTGAACTTGGCATGGGCGCATGCCATGAAGGCGGCCAGCTCTTCATGCCGGGCCTGCACGAACTGCATCTTGTCCCCGATGCGGCCGAAGGCGCCCATGATGCCGTTGATGCCGTCGCCGGGATAGCCGTAGATGCGCTGCACGTCCCATTCGGACAGCCGGCGCAGGAGGAAGTCGCCTACCGTCGTAGCCATGCCTGTCTCCTGTGTGGATGAAGAGAAATCGCTGGGGAAAAATCGCGGACAAGTATGCCGCACTGCATACGGCATGCCAGAAACGAGGCGCGCTCCGTAACGCGCCTGTGTTGGTGGCTGAGCGCCAGCGCTTGTCTCCCGCGCCGCACGATGCCGGCCGGAACCGGGGAGCGGCGTACGGGAAAAGAGGCAAGGCGCTTAGTGCGGGCGAATGCCGGTGCTGATATGTTGCGAAGCCGGTTCGGAAATGGCCGACAGCGCATCGGCAGCGGGGACCTCGTCGGTATTGGCAATGTCACCGAGCGACACGATGCCCACCAGCCGTTTGTCCTTGTTCAAGACCGGCAGGCGGCGGATCTGCAGGTCGCCCATATTGGCGGCCACATCGTCGATGTCGTCTTCCTCAAAACAATACTTGACGTCCGGGCTCATCACATCCTTGATCCTGGTATCGCTCGATTTGCCTTCAGCGAGCGCGCGCACCACGATGTCGCGGTCGGTGATCATGCCGACCAGTCGGTCGTTCTCGGCTACCGGCAATATGCCGCAGTCGCAGTCGGCCATCATCCGTGCCGCATCAATGATGCTCTGGTCGGGACTGACCATCTTCACGTCGCGTGTCATTGCGTCAGCTACTAGCATGATGTTTCTCCTGTGAAGTAATGGAACAAACCGCGTTGCCGTCAGGCGAGAAGAGCGCAAATCCATCCGCTGCCGGCAAGCGCGGAACAGATCGCTCCGGGCTGCAAACGCTGCACCGGAAACAGTCAGTGAAGCCGACTGCGGCAAGGCGCAAAAGGTTCAGCGCTTTTTACAAATGCATGTAATTTGCGTTGGCTGGAAGCAGGTTTTCGCGTGCTGTTTCTTCTGGTTCAGCGCTTGCACAAAAAGGAACTAACGGCTATCACGCACACCAAATCCTGTATCTGTCATGTTCCCGGGCCGGGCATGGAATTGCGCCCGACCTGGTTGGGAAAGGGTGATCATGAATACCGGCGATAAACAGGCGAAGCCACAGCAGGCAAAGCCACAGGTAGACCCGCAGGCAGGGGAACGCAATCGGCAGGCGTCGTCGCCCGGCAGTAAGCCGGCGACTGTACGCAAAGAAGCAGGCAGCAACGCATCGCAGCAAGGCGGACAGCCGCATGTCAGCAAAATCAGCCGGGATGATGCCGAGCGCAATCTTGCGCCGGATCCCGACCGGGACGATCCGGTTTCCCCCTGAAGTTTTCTCGGTCGGCACGTTGTTGCAGCAGGCAGCATGTGGCATGCGGCATGTGCCCAAGGAGAACAACATGAACATGCGCTTTCCTCGCAAGTTGCTCGCTTGCGGCGCGATGGCCGCAGCCGGCATGTCGGCCCTTATGGATTCTCTTGCGCAGGAGGGCGGCAGCAGCGGCAGCTCGCCACCGTCCAGTGCAGCCGCCGGAACATCTGCCGCACCGGAACAGGGTTCACTCGACGTACGCGCCAGCCGGCTGCTCGGGCGCAGCATCAAGGATGCGGGTGGAGAAACGCTGGGCGAATTCAAGGATTTCATGATCGATGTCGGCGCGCGCCGCGTGGACTATGCGGTGCTGTCCCTCGGCGGTACGCTCGGCTTCGGCGACAAGCTGTATGCCTATCCGATGTCCGCCTTCAAGGTGAGCGGCCGTGACGAAATGCTGCTGGCGCTGGATCGCAACAAGTTGAAGGACGCGCCGGGCTTCGTGCGGGATGCCTGGCCCGGGGCGGGCGACAGCCGCTATTTCGACAAGGTCGATCAGTTCTTCCGTCAGGGCGAGACGGCACCGGGGGCAGCGGACGCCGCCCGGGCAACGCCGCGCCGGCAATTGGTGCGTGCGACGGAGCTGATCGGCAAGAACGTGGATGACAGCGAAGGGCGCAATGCCGGAGAGGTGCAGGACCTCGTGATGGACATCGGACGCGGCCGCCTGTCCTATGTCGTGCTCGACTTCGACAAGTCCTGGAGCCTCGACAACAAGCTCCTGCCGGTGCCGCTGTCGGCCTTGCGCTTCCCGGAGAAGAGGCGTGCGGACCTGGTGCTGACGCTGGACCGCAAGCAGCTCGACATGTCGCACGGCTTTGAGCGCAACCTCTGGCCGGACCTGAACACGGCGGAGTTCCGCAACCGCATCAATGGCTATTTCATGGCGCTGGAGAGGAGCAACAACGCGGGCGGCGCCAACCTCGGTACAGGTGGTGGCAATACCGGTTCATCTGCCGGCGGGCGGTAAAACGATCCGGAGCCGCGCAGTCGGTTTTCAAACAGTCTCTAAGCGCAAGAATCTGAACAAGACATGGAGAAACTATGGCACTGACAGAAATGCAGGGAGTGGTCTGGAAGCAGATCGCGCACGCGTACGACCAGTGGGATCCGGAGTGGAACCGGTTGATGCCGGTGAGCGAGCTGGCAGAGCTGCTCCCGGCGGTGGCGCCGGAGATGATCGGCGATACCCTGGGCCAAGCTGCAGCGGACCACATCGCCGAAGTGGGACAGGTGGGAGAGGATCCGGTATTTCGCCCTTTGCAGCGGGACCAGCCGGTATAAATTTCCGCCGCTTCGTAAAGTTTGCACTGCCGCCCGTCAATTACCGGCCAACAAACGGCCAATGGAACCGGGAGAAGAACAATGATGAAGTGCAAGTTCATTGATGGCAGGACTGCGGCATCAGCGGCCGTTGCACTGATGTTGCTTGCGTGCTCGGATTCGGACAACAAACAGGCCGCGCCAGCGCCGCAAGCCGCACCAGCGCCGGCACTGGCTGCACCGGGCGTCCAGCTGCCCAGCTTTGTCGACCTTGTGAAGCAGCAGGGCGTGGCAGTCGTCAATGTCAGCGGCACCTCGACTTTGACGGACCAGGCGGCGGGCCCGCAGCTGCGTGAAGGCGACCCGCTGCTGGAATTCTTCCGCCGTTTCGGCGTGCCGCCGGACGCCGGCGAAGCGCCTGCGGGCAGTCTCGGGTCTGGGTTCATCATCAGCGCCGACGGCTTCATCCTCACCAATGCCCATGTGGTTGCGGACGTCAGCGAGATCAATGTGCGCCTGACCAACAAGCGCGAGTACAAGGCCAAGATGATCGGCATCGATCCCTATACCGATGTGGCCTTGATCAAGATCGACGCAAGCAACCTGCCTGTCGTTAAGGTTGGCGATCCGAACAAGCTGGAGCCGGGCGAATGGGTCGCCGCCATCGGCGCGCCGTTCGGTTTTGACAACAGCATCACGGTTGGCGTCGTCAGCGCGAAGGGGCGGGTGCTGCCGAACGAAAGCTATGTGCCCTTTATCCAGACCGATGTCGCCGTCAACCCGGGCAATTCCGGCGGACCGTTGTTCAGCACGCGCAGCGAGGTGATTGGCATCAATTCCCAGATCTACAGCCAGACGGGC
Organism: Noviherbaspirillum sp.; assembly: GCF_035654295.1. Taxonomy (GTDB): domain Bacteria; phylum Pseudomonadota; class Gammaproteobacteria; order Burkholderiales; family Burkholderiaceae_D; genus Noviherbaspirillum. The sequence goes on from NZ_DASRXF010000090.1 coordinate 5,983, forward strand.
GGCTACATGGGCATCTCCTTCGCGATTCCGATCGATATCGCGATGAACGTTGCCAAGCAGCTTCGTGAAACCGGCGAAGTCACACGCGGGCGCATCGGCGTGCAGGTGCAGGAAATGACGGTGGACCTGGCCGCTACCTTCGGCTTGAAGGAGCCGATTGGCGCGCTGGTCGCTGCGGTGGAGAAAGGCGGCCCGGCGCACAAGGCTGGACTCGTGCCGGGCGATGTGATCCTGGCACTGAACGGGCAGAAGGTGGAAACCTCGGCCGATCTGGCACGCCTGGTGGCGGGCACCAAGCCGGGCACCACCGTCAACATCGAGGTGTGGCGCAAGGGCGGCAGCACCAACGTGAAAGCAACCGTCGACAAGCTCGAAAGCCCGGCGAAGGAGCAGCCGCGTTGATGCTCCGTTCAGATAGGCAAGGTCGACTCGCCGCCGTTTGCCGAGCCGAAATTCTGGAGCGTGGAAAAATCCAGGCGTCCCTCGTTCAGCGCCGCAACCACGCGTTGCAATTGGTCATCGCTCGGCTCGATATACACCGCAACTTGTTCGATGGCATTGTCCCAGTACGAAGAATAGGGAACGCTTGTCTCTGCCATCACCTCTGCTGCATAGGTGCCGTCGTCGAGCCTGCCGAACAGCGTGACGGACGGGGCGTCGGGACGCGAGTTATGTACCGTTATCGCCATAGGTCCTCCTTGTCATTCCAGTGAGACAGCACGGTGCCCCGGCGCCGCATCCAACCGGGGCAATGCACTTTCGACACGGCAGGCGTGCACAGATTCACTGCTTCGCCTTGCTCCGGGTATGCAACTTGCGTACGCGGCATATTTTTATCGTGGACATCCATGCAGCGTTACCCGCCGATTGCCGACTACGCCCTGATCAGCGACTGCCATTGCGCAGCGCTGGTGTCGCGCGACGGTTCCATCGATTGGTGCTGCATGCCGCGTATCGACGACGACAGTTGCTTCGGGCGTCTGCTCGATTGGGACCGCGGCGGTTACTGCGCGATTGCGCCGACCAGTGAGGAGTGCACATCGACGCGCACCTATGTCGATGGGTCGATGATCCTGGAGACGCATTTTCGAACGCCGGATGGCGAGGTGCGGCTGTATGACTTTTTCGCGATGGACACGCAAGCCATTGAGCATGCGCGCTACGACCATGTGCGTATCGTCGACGGTCTGTCCGGTTCGGTGGAAATGCGCATGGAAGTGCGCCCGCGTTTCGACTACGGCGACGTCATCCCGCACATCCGGTGCGACGACCGTGGTGCGTTTGCTGCCATCGGCAGCAACAAGGGGCTGATCATCCATGCCGACGTGCCGCTGGACGTGGAGCGCCCTGGCGACCTCGCCTCGGTGTTTCGCGTCGATGCCGGACAGCGCGTGCGGCTGGTGATCCAGTTCCAGTTCCCGGAACTGATCGACCGCACCATCTCGGCAGGCCTGCCCGACGCGGCAGGCATCGATCGCTTTTTCGACTGCACGCGCGACTGGTGGCAGGCATGGGCGCAGCGTATACATGCGTCGCACGCGGTGGATGGACAGAGCCTGTGTTCGGCCATTGTGCTCAAGGCCCTCAGCTCCGACCGTACCGGCGCAATTGCCGCAGCGGCGACAACATCCCTCCCGGAATGGATAGGCGGCGAGCGCAACTGGGACTATCGCTTCAGCTGGATCCGCGACTCCGTCTTCACCGTGCGCGCGTTGCATGAATTGGGTTATGTGGAGGAAGCCAACCGCTTCCACCAGTTCATCCAGCGCAGTGCCGCCGGCGACGCCGAGCAGATGCAGATCATGTACGGCGTCGACGGCAAGCGCCGCCTGACGGAGATCGAACTCGACTGGCTGGAAGGCTACCGTGGCTCGAAGCCGGTGCGCATCGGCAATGGCGCCGCGCGGCAGGTACAGCTTGATGTGTATGGCGAGCTGCTGGAAATGGCCTGGGAGTGGCATGCGCATGGCCATCGCACGGAACCGGAATACTGGGACTTCCTGGTAGATGTGGTCGACCTCGTCTGTCATCGCTGGGAAGAGCCGGACCATGGCTTCTGGGAAGTGCGCGGCGCACCGCGCCACCATGTCCATTCCAAGGCGATGTGCTGGGCGGCGCTCAATCGCGGCGTGATGCTGGCGCAGGACAACCGCTTCCCGGCACCGATAGAACGCTGGTGCATGAACCGCGACATGATCCGCGATGCGATCGAGCGTGAGGGGTATGACGATAAGCGAGGCATCTTCGTGCAGGCATTCGGCAGCGACGATCTCGATGCGGCCTTGCTGCTGATGCCGCGCGTCGGCCTGCTCGCCTATGACGACCCGCGCATGCTGCGCACCACCGATGCCATCTGCGAGACGCTCGATTACCGCGGCCTGCTGCGCCGCTATCGGTCGCCCGACGGGCTGGCGGGTGAAGAGGGCGTCTTCCTGCCGTGCACCTTCTGGCTGGTGAACTGCCTTGCGCGGCAGGGGCGAAAGGACAAGGCGTGGGCGTACTACCACCGGGCACTGGCCTGCGCCAATGACCTGGGGCTGTTTTCGGAAGAATACGACGTGGAAGGCAAGCAAATGCTCGGCAATTTCCCGCAGGGTCTAACCCATGTGTCGCAGATCATGGCGCGCCTGGCGCTTGGCGATGTGCCGGAAACGGAAGGGGAAGTCAGGCGCTGACGGTAATCCAAGCAAGAACCGCAACGGCCGTGAGCAAAATGGCCATCGCCGCAACCGGCCGCCGATGTGTGGTCAGCCAGTACTGTACGCTGTAATTCTTCGATTGCGCGTCGAAGCGCCCGTGCGCGCCATGGTCGCCTGTCACCGGCTGGTACAGATTATCGTTGCGGCCCGGCGGTAGCGGATTGTCCGTCAGCTGGCCGCTATACGCACGTCGCGCCAGCAGCCGGTCGATGAACCCGGGTACCACGCGTGTGCCAAGGATCGCCTTCACCGCCGGAAATCCAACCCACAGCTCGCGCCGGCGATGCTCGGCTGCCCACACGATGGCTTCTGCCGCCAGCTCCGGCTGAAAGATCGGCGGCACGGGCTGCGGCTCCTTGTCAAAGCAGGTCTTGCCCCAGTCGAACTGGGGCGTGTTGAAGGCTGACAACTGCACCATCGTCAGGTGCACGCGGCTTTTGTCATGGATCAGCTCGGACCGCAGGGAGTCGGTAAAGCCGCGCAGCGCGCTTTTCGCGCCGCAATAAGGAGCCTGCAGCGGAATGGACCGATAGGCGAGCGCCGAACCGACCTGCACGATGGTGCCCGCATTGCGCGGCTTCATGCGCCGCAGCGCAGCCATCGTTCCCCACACCGCGCCAAGGTAGGTAACGCGCGTCGCCTGCTCGAAGTCCTCCGGCGAGATCTGCTCGAAAGGGCAGAAGATGGTCGCCATCGCATTGTTCACCCATACGTCGATCGGTCCGAGTTCACGTTCGACACGTTCAGCGGCTGCTTCCACCTGCGCATGGTCGGTGACGTCGACCGCGATGGCAATCGCCATGCCGCCGATGGTTTCAATCTCCTTGCGCGCGGCTTCCAGCCCGTCCGTGCCGCGCGCAAGCAATGCGACATGCCAACCGCGTGAGGCAAAGGCAAGCGCCGCCGCACGGCCAATGCCTGCAGACGCGCCAGTGATCACGACGCATCGGCTGCCGCGCTGGCCGGAGTGTGCGGTCGCCATCGTATCGGCGAGTGTAGCCGTCAACGCGTTTGGTGACTCGAATGCGAGCGGCTAGTGCACATTGCGCGCCGTGCCCTGGCCTCCAAGTGCATCGGTATTGCCGGTCAGTATGCCCTTGGCAAGGCCGTACAGCCGCTTCACGGCACTTCCTGGCGCTTCCCAGTAGTGCGCTTCATCCATCCTCACCTTCAACAGCACCAGTTCGGGATCATCGAGCCCGTCCTGGAACCAGGGCTTGAGCCATGGCGTCCACAGCTCTTCCATCTTCTTGCGGTCGCGTACCACTTCCGCCGTACCGGCGACCGACAGGTAATCCTGCTTGTCGGTGCGCGCGTATGCCAGGTTGACCTTCGCCTCGTGATCCACGTCGTCCACCTTGTAGGAATGCACGTTGGTAAAGAACCAGAGGCAACCGTCGCCGTCCATTTGCAGCGTCGTCATCGGCCGGCTGTGCAATGCGCCATTGGGCTCGTGCGTTGTCAGCATCGCGAATCTGATTTCCTTCACGAGCTTCGCCACTTTTTCCATGCTTTCGTCTGCTTGGGGTTGCACATCCATGGATATCTCCTTGTTGCAATGTGTTGTCGGAAGTAACCCCTGTTTGATCGGAAATTGCGCCGATAAATCCGATAACTGCACCGGGAAAATTTTCGTTTCAGACCGGCATGCAAATGGGCGGAACTTGCGGAGAGGGGCGCTCGGCTACAATGGCGCACATCAATATCCGGCTGCATCGCCCCACAGCACATCATGCGCAGACAGATCGTTTTACCGCGAAGAGAACTTGCTCCCTACGTCAGGAACTTCATGGTCAGCGGCTTCGACAATCTTGATGTGCACCTTCCCGCCACCATCGATGTGCAGCTTGTGATCTACCTGCAAGGAGGAACTTGCCTCCCGGAAGATGGGCAGTTTACGTACCGGCTTCCAACCGCCTTCGTCGGCGGGCCATCCTTGTTCCCGCGCTGGTTTCGCGTCGAGCCGGGAAGCCGCTTCATCGCGGCTACATTCCGGCCTGCCGGATTCGTTGCCTGCTTCGGCATCCCGGCCAACCTGCTGAGCGAGCAGCTGGTGCCATTGGATGCCATTGCGGAGCGGGGCATCACCGCTGCACTTGTAGAGCGCCTGTCTCTTGCCGCGGAGGGACAGCACCAACTCCTGCTGGAGGATTTTCTGCTGACGCATCTGCGGCAGGCTTCGCTGCGCAAGACTCAGCCGATGCTGCCTGCGCTGCCGCTTGACCGCTTGCTGCTGCCGACCTCCGAACTGGCCGGGGCGCTGTTCATCAGTGCTCGTCAACTGGAGCGCCGCTTCCTCGTCCATCATGGCATGCCCTTGCGCGACTACCGCCGGCTCGCGCGTTTTTCAACCGCACTCGCCACCTTGATGCAAGCAGCGCCGCAGGCGACCAGCCTCTCCCGCGCTGCGCAAGACGCGCGTTACGCGGACCAGGCTCACTTCACGCGGGATTTCCGCCAGTTCGTTGGCGATACGCCAGGACGCTTCGTCAAGTCCCGTAGCGACAGCAACTCCATCTACCGGCTTTGGCAGCTTGGGCCTGAAGAACTGGCTGCATTCATGCATTAATGCTGTCCGGCGACGGGGCGGGGTGCTTCACACATGTCGTGTCGGTACAAGATTTCCGCATTCCATTCCTTTAATGTTCCCGCAACAGAAAGGAGCATGCGAATGGAAGGCACCTCACTCGACACCCACGGCTATATCCTGACCAGCGTGGAGGAATTGCTGGCCACGGCACGCAGCAACAGCATCTGGTATTTGTCGTTCGGCCTAGCCTGCTGCGCCGTCGAAATGATGCAGGCTGCAGCGTCGCGCTACGACATGGATCGCTTCGGCGTCATGCCGCGCGCCAGTCCGCGCCAGGCCGACCTCATGATCGTCGCCGGCACGCTCACCAACAAGATGGCGGTTGCACTGCGCAAGGTCTATGACCAGATGCCCGACCCGAAATATGTCATCTCCATGGGCTCCTGCGCGAACGGCGGCGGGTACTACCACTATGCCTATTCAGTGGTACGCGGCTGCGACCGGATCATTCCGGTAGACGTCTACGTGCCAGGCTGTCCCCCCACGGCGGAAGCACTCCTGTACGGCATCATGCAGCTGCAACAGAAGATCCGGAAAACGAAGGTGATCGCGCGTTAAGTAAATTGGATGAGCGCTGGGAAACACTGGAGATGCGCTGGATGCGCGCCGAAAGCATCAGCAGAAATTGAAGAGCGTGCGCTTCTGTGCGCTTAATCAAGTGGTCATCGGTTGCCCGCTTGCGGCAACCGATGGGTACTGAGAAGAAAGGTTAGTCTGAAGCCAATGCGTCCCACCATGCGAGCGCCGCCTCAACCGTGCAGGAAAGCTGCGCAGACTGGCCGCCAGTAAACTCTTCCCACTGCGGCAGCAAGGTGTCGCGCACAGCAGTCAATATCGGGACGCCAGCCGTCACCGCCGCCACCATCTCCGCGTGCATGCCACTGCCCACCGCCTCCTGCGATCCGAACTTGTTGAACACCGCCAGCTGAGGTGAAGCATCAATCGCCTTGCGCACCAGCGACGCCGCCTCCGCCAACGCCACCGAGTCGAGCCTGCACCCGCTCGCGCCGCTGCCCAGGTCCTGCGAAATCGGCACACGCACGCCGGATGGCAGGAGTTCCAGCGTCATCGCACATCCCACATCGCCATGCTGGACCGCGCCGCCGACGACAACACCCCGCTGGCGTAGCAAGGAAACAACATCCTGGAGAACAGGAGCTGGGTCGATTCCATCGCGATAAACAAGGGCGGCGAGGGGTATGGGTGTTGTTGCGGAGGACGCTTGCATCGGCTTCTTTCGTATTGGCGGGGCGAGGTGGGCAAATAGACTCACTGAGACACTTTGCAGGGGATTTTACTTCCAGGGCGGCGCAGCGGGCGAGCCGACTTGGCCGAAAGAGGCGAAGTGCTCCCATAAATGTGATATTGCTACGGCAATTTTTCCGTGGCAGCATGCGCTGATTTGGACGGACGACAGCCTGGCTGCCGTGTTTTGCGTTTATTTATCACTGTCTTTTTATACAGAGGCGCCTAAGAACAAGGCAGAACGCGGTTTGCAGACGTTTGGTCGATTTTGCATAACGGCTCGCGGTCGTGCATAACGGCGCCAGCTGTCCTTTTAAGTATTCAGTTAGGCTGCACAACATGAACCTATGGCTTGTTAATCCCCCCTGGCAGAACTTCTCGTCGATGTACCGAGAATCTGTGTCTGCTGCTGAGGCGGTGAGCGAGGTTGAAGAGCGGCATCACAAGACGGCAGCACTCTACTTCGGAATTGCAGCGCTGGAAGCATTTTTAAATCAGAAGATGCGTACTTTCTTGTCGCCAAAAATGACCGAGCAAGAGGTCCTGAAGGAACTGCGTTATGCGAAGTTCATGGATAAGATTTCTAAGTGGCCAGCCAAAATCATTGGTTGTGCGCCACTTCTATCTGTGTCTTTAATTGATCGGATCGAGGAATTCAACGACGTGCGAGCTGGCCTAACGCACGCAAAGACCCGAGGGCACGATGTGTACAGCGTGCTTGAGGCGCTCAAGCCAAGTGATGTAGTGGAATCAATTGCAGAGTTTATCGTTAAGTATCACGAAGCCGAAGCTACCAGGTTCCCATACTGGGTATTTGGGTGGAATTACTTGAACCCGCAAATTGGTGGCCACGAGATTATTCTTATCCACGACCAGCAGTTTGTGTTTTCGCTTCGGGCGCTAGGTGCTGCTCAAATACCTGGCGGATATGGATGGGAAGAGCAGTGGAAAGACAAAACCTTAAAGTCCTACGACGGCTACGTAGGCCTAAGGGATTTTCTGTTATCACGTAGCGCGTGTGAACCAAAGTACGCGAACTTTCCACTTCAGCCCAAGCTGTGTCGGCGCTGGTGGGAACCCGAACATCAAAGGAGTTGCGGCGCGTGCCCTCAAAGCAGATAGTGAAGGTGGAAAATGGCAAAGCCTAACTCATCGCTCAACCTGGACCCACAACAAGAGCTTGCCGCTTCGCGGCAGCGTGTTGTGGGCCCGTTAGCTAATGCCATGGACTCCCTCCACCTCAGAAGGTAAGTAGACTGAGGATCGAGCGGGCAAGTGCACCGCATCTGAACAGGGAGAGCGAAATGGCAATCGTACGAGTCGGTTTGGATATCGCAAAGCTGGTGTTCCAGGTG